>NZ_QTQN01000004.1:0-289729 GCF_003853755.1 Burkholderia sp. Bp8984 | reverse complement strand
ATGCTCGGCAACACGGTCGACGGCGTGTTCACGACGGTGCAGGACGTCGCGCAGACGGTGCTGTTCCTGTCGGCGTTCCCGAGCGCCGCGCTCACGGGCCAGTCGTTCGTCGTCAGCCACGGCTGGTTCATGCAGTAAGGTCCTCGCCTCCCTGACGGGAGGCGATTCCCGTACTACCGCCCATTCTTGCGATGGCGTGCCGTCAGTCGACGCCACGCCATCCGTCACCGCCGTCCACGGCGGGATTTCTCGGAGCAACTGATGAAACCGCACGCGCGTACAGAAAAGCAGGCCGTCGATGCGGCGGACCTGCAACACGAAGCCGGCGCGCCGGCCGCTGCGCGGTCGCTGCCGTACGAAACCATCGCGCTCGTCCTGCAGGGCGGCGGCGCGCTCGGCGCGTATCAGGCCGGCGTGTTCGAAGGGCTGCACGAAGCGGGCGTTCCGCTCGACTGGATCGCAGGCATCTCGATCGGCGCGCTCAACACCGCGCTGATCGCCGGCAATGCGCCCGAACATCGCGTCGAGCGGCTGCGCCAATTCTGGGAAACGATCTGCCAGCCGGCGTTCTTTCCCGCGATTCCGGCCGCGTTCGAATTCGCGCTGTTCAACAGCATCGACCAGGTCCGCACGTTCTTCACCGCATCGCAGGCCGCAAGCGCGATGATGCAGGGCCAGCAGGGCTTCTTCTCGCCGCGCTTCCCGCCGCCGCTGCCGGGCGTGTCCGATCATCCGGAAAAGATCAGCTGGTACGACACGTCGGCACTGCGCGCGACGCTGCTCAAGCTGTGCGATTTCGACCGGATCAACTCGGGCGAGACGCGCGTGTCGGTCGGCGCGGTCAACGTCGGCACCGGCAACTTCGTGTACTTCGACAACTCGCGCATCCGCCTCGAGCCCGAGCACTTCATGGCGTCCGGCGCACTGCCGCCCGCGTTTCCGCCGGTCGAGATCGACGGCGAGTATTACTGGGACGGCGGCGTCGTGTCGAACACGCCGCTGATGGAAGTGCTGCGCGCGCGTCCGCGGCGCGACACGCTCGCGTTCCAGGTCGATCTGTGGAGCGCGCGCGGGCCGCTGCCGCGCACGATGGCCGACGTCGCGGAACGCACGAAGGACGTGCAGTATTCGAGCCGCACGCGTTTCGTCACCGATACGCTGCAGCGCGAACAGCGCTACCGCAACGTGCTGCGCCACGTGCTCGAGCAGGTGCCGGAAGAGCAGCGCAAGAACGACCCGTGGTGCATCGAGGCCGAAGCGATGTCGAGCGGGAAGAAATACAACATCCAGCACCTGATCTATCAGCAGAAGGCGTACGAGCACCACTACAAGGACTATCAGTTCGGTCTGTCGACGATGCGCGACCACTGGTGCGCGGGTCTCGACGACATCCGCAAGACGCTCGCGGTCAAGGACGGCCTCGCGCTGCCCACCAACGACGCGGGCTTCGTCACGCACGACATTCACCGCCGCCGGTGATGCCGTGTGCGACGGACCGGCGTGCAGGCTGCGCCGGTCCGTCCTCTGTTCCGATTCGACATGCCGATCTTCATTGCGCTGTTCGCGCTCATCGCCCTGGGATGGGGCGCCGTCCACCTGTTTCACGTCATCGCCGCGCAGTTCGGCCAGCCGGTCGCGATCGCGGCCGCCGTGCTCGCCGCCGCGATCCTGATCGCGCTGATCGCATGGTGGATCAAGCGCCGCCGCGACATCGCACCGAACACGAAGGAACAAGGCTGGACCCACATCGTGCATCGCGCGTGGGGCGAGGTGCGCGTGTCCGCGACGCAGGGGCTGCTGTGGCTGTCGCACGACGGCGCGGACGGCCGCTATACGTTGTCGCAGCTCGACGGCTGCGAGGCGGCGCCGATCGGCGGCCGCTGGCATCTCGTCGTGCGCGTGCGCGACGCGGTGCGCGGCGAATGGAAACTGCCGATGATGGACAAGCGCGATGCGCAGCGCTGGGCGCGCGTGCTGATGCTCGCGAAGGACAACCGGCTGTAGGACGGCGGCGCGGTTCCCTGAGCGCCCTAGCGCGCGCCGAGTGCCCACAACGCGTCGAGCACGTGCTGGGTCGACCGCTCGACCGGGCCGGCCCGATGCGCGATGCCCAGTTCGCGCCACAACGCCGGACGCAGCGGCCGCATGACGATGCGTGGGTCGGGCAACGGGGCGCCCGCCTCGTGCGGCAGCAGCGTCGCGCCGTAACCCGCGGCGACTAGGCTCTTGATCGCATCGTTGTAGTTGAGTTCGATGCGCGGCTCGGGCCGGTGGCCGCCGAGCGCGAACCATTCCGTCGTGAGCCGCGACAGGCGGGTGGTCGCATCGTTGAGAATCAGCGGGCGCGCGGCCAGATAGGCCGGCGTCACGCGTGCCGGCAGCCGCCAGTCCGCGGGCAGAAAGGCCAGCACCGGATCGCGCCGCCACGCGCGGATGGACAGCCCCGCGACCGCCGCCTGCGGCAGGGCGACCAGCCCGACGTCGAGCGAGCCCTGCGCAAGCCGCGCCAGTGTGTCGTGCGACGTGAGCACCGCGATCTGGACATCGATGTCCGGATGCTGCTCGCGCAGCCGGGCCACCGCCTGCGGCAACAGATGGGCGATCGCCCCGGTCGATGCTCCGAGGCGCACCCGCCCGGTCAGGCCCTGCACTTGCCGCTCGACGTCGTCGAGGGTCGACTCGACCTCGGCCAGCAGACGGCGCGCCCGCTCCACCAGCACCGCACCGATCGTCGACGGCTGTACGTTGCCGCGCGTGCGCGACAGCAATGGCGCACCGATGCGGCTTTCGAGTTCGGCGACATGAAGGCTGACCGTCGGCGGCGCAAGATGAAGCAATTGCGCGGCGGCCACGAAGGATCCCTGGTCGGCGATTGCGACCAGCGTACGCAGCCGGTCCAAACTGATCTCGCGCATGCCCACCTCTCGTTCAGGAAAACTGAATCCGGTCATCAGGAAATTCAACTTTTCCTATTCTAGGCGTTCGATGGACGATACGGCTTTCCGATGCCCGAAACGAGGAACGCGACCATCATGAGCCTCCCTACTGTCTATATCGACGGCGACCAAGGTACGACCGGACTGCAGATCCACGAGCGCCTGCGGGATCGCACCGACCTGCGGCTCGTCACGCTGCCGGATGCCGAGCGCAAGGACCCCACGCGGCGCGGCGAAGCGATCAACGCGTGCGATATCGCGATTCTGTGCCTGCCCGACGCCGCCGCGCGCGAAGCGGTCGGCTTCATCCGGAATCCGGCGGTACGCGTGATCGATGCGAGCTCGGCCCATCGCACCGAACCGGAATGGGTCTACGGTTTCCCCGAGATGGCCGACGGGCACGCCCAGGCCATCGCACGTGCACGGCGCATCACCAATCCGGGCTGCTATCCGACGGGCGCGGTCGCGCTGCTGCGGCCGCTGCAACAGGCCGGCCTGCTGCCGCGCGACTACCCGGTGAGCATCCATGCGGTGTCCGGTTACTCGGGCGGCGGCCGCGCCGCCGTCGACGCATTCGAATCGAACGACGCCGCGCGCGCGAAACCGCTGCAGGTCTACGGCCTCGCGCTCGCGCACAAGCATGCGCCCGAGATCCAGCTGCATGCCGGGCTCGCGCATCGTCCGCTGTTCGTGCCGGCTTACGGCGCCTATCGGCAGGGCATCGTGTTGACGGTGCCGATCGAGCTGCGCCTTCTTCCGGCCGGCGTGACCGGTGAGTTGCTGCACACGTGTCTCGCGCACCATTACGCCGGCGCGCGCCATGTCGAGGTCACGCCGCTCGCGGATACGCGCACGATCACGCATCTCGATCCGCAGGCGCTGAACGGTACGAACGACCTGCGGCTGAGCGTGTTCGTCAATGACGATCACGGTCAGGTGCTGCTGTCCGCCGTGTTCGACAATCTCGGCAAGGGGGCATCCGGCGCGGCCGTGCAGAATCTCGACCTGATGCTCGGCACGGAGAGCGCTGCGAAAGCGGCTTGACGCCGGAGCCGCGGGTTTGAGCCGCGGTTTGGGTGCGGGTGCGGGTGCGGGCATCATCGTCGGTCGGGCTCGTGCCTCGCGGCCATCGACGTATCGCCGCCTGTTGCGTCGTGTCGGCCCATGACGCGATGGCACGCCCAAAACGGGCATGTGCCGACGTCGCAGACATGCCCCCGTAAAAGCTCACCTTTCGCCGATTTCAGCCCGCATCGTCGCTCGCCGCGGCATTCAACCCGGCGAGCGCCTCCGCCAGAAAATCGACGCACACGCGCACCTTCGCCGAAGCCGCGACGCGTTCCGGATAGACCGCCCAGATGTTCGCCGGCTGAATCACGTCCGGCAGCACGCGCCGCAGCGCGCCGCGTTCGATCAGCGGCCCCGCCTCCCAGATCGAGCGCAGCACGATCCCGCGCCCGGCCAGCGCCCATTGCACGGCCACCTCGCCGTGGTTCGTCGACAGCGCGCCGCCGACCTTCACCGTTGCCGTTTCTCCGCGCAGGTTCAGCCGCCACACGCCGAACGGATGGTCGCGCTCCTTGATCGCGAGGCAGTCGTGCGACGCGAGATCCGCGAGCGTGCGCGGCGTGCCGCGTCGTGCGAGATAGTCGGGCGACGCACACAGCACGCGGTAGTTCGCGGCAAGGCGGCGCGCGATCAGGTGATCGGCGATCTCGTCGCCGATGCGCACGTCGAGGTCGTAGCCTTCGCCCGCGACGTCGACGAGCCGGTCGAACAGATCGAGCCGCACGTTCAGCTGCGGATAGCGCGCGGAGAAGTCGAGCAACGCCGGCGCGACGACGTGGCGGCCGAAGCCGAAGCTGCTCGAAATGCGCAGCGTGCCGCGCGGCACCGAGCGCGTGGTCGAGACATCCTCGACGAGATGATCGACGTCGTCGAGAATCTTCTCGGCACGCGCGAACACGCGTTCACCGGCCTCGGTGACCGTCACGCGGCGCGTCGACCGATGCAGCAGCCGCGTGCCGAGCTGCGCCTCGAGCAGCGCGATGCGCTTGCTCACGTACGCGGGCGACACCGCGAGCTGCTCGGCGGCCGCGCTGAAGCTCGTCAGGCGGACGACCAGGCTGAAGACGCGCAGGTCGTCGAGATTCGGCGATTTGTTCACGATTCGTGGAAAGTCGATTAACCTTTCGCACGATTTTAATCTGAATGGAAATAAATAAAATGGCGTCACGTTCCGCTGCGCACGCTGCCGGCGGCCCGAACAGCCAAGGAGGCTTGCATGAGCGACAAGACGTACAGGATTGCCGTCATCCCCGGTGACGGCATCGGCCGTGAAGTGATGCCCGAGGGCCTGCGCGCGCTCGACGCCGTGACGGCGCGCTTCGGCATCCGTTTCCAGTTCGAACAGATCGACTGGGCGAGCTGCGACTACTACGCGCAGCACGGCAAGATGATGCCGGACGACTGGAAGGCACAGCTGTCGGACATGGACGCGATCCTGTTCGGTGCGGTCGGCTGGCCCGCGACGGTGCCCGACCACATTTCGCTGTGGGGTTCGCTGCTGAAATTCCGCCGCGAGTTCGACCAGTACATCAACCTGCGGCCCGCGCGCCTGTTCGACGGCGTGCCGTCGCCGCTCGCCGGCCGCAACGCGGGCGACATCGACTTCATGATCGTGCGCGAGAACACCGAAGGCGAATATTCGTCGGTCGGCGGCACGATGTTCGAAGGCACCGAGCGCGAAGTGGTCATGCAGCAGTCGATCTTCACGCGTCACGGCACCGAGCGCGTGCTGAAGTTCGCGTTCGAGCTCGCGCAGCGCCGCGCGAAGCGCCTGACCGTCGCGACGAAGAGCAACGGCATCGCGATCAGCATGCCGTGGTGGGACGCGCGCGCGGCCGAGATGGGCGAGCGCTATCCCGAGATCGCCGTCGACAAGCAGCACATCGACATCCTGTGCGCGCGCTTCGTGCTGCAGCCCGACCGCTTCGACGTCGTGGTCGCGTCGAACCTGTTCGGCGACATCCTGTCCGACCTCGGGCCAGCCTGCACGGGCACGATCGGCATCGCGCCGTCGGCGAACCTGAACCCGGATCGCACGTTTCCGTCGCTGTTCGAACCGGTGCACGGCTCCGCGCCGGACATCGCGGGCCAGTACGTCGCGAACCCGATCGCGATGATCTGGTCGGCGGCGATGATGCTCGACTTCCTCGGCAACGGCGCGGGCCGCGAACGCGAAGCGCACGATGCGATCGTCGCGGCGATCGAGGACGTGCTGCGCACTGGGCCGCGCACGCGCGATCTCGGCGGCCAGGCAGGGACGCAGGAAGTGGGTGAAGCGATCGCGGCGCGGATCGCAGGCTGACGGAACGATGCGCAGGGCGCGCGCAGGTGGTCGATGGATGCATGTTCAGGGGTGAGCAACACGACCGGCTGCCGCGCACCCTGGTTGATTCCGATGTGCGGGCCTGGACGCGCGCGTGTCGGTATCGATGTGATTTCGAACGGTGAGCAACGCGATGCGGTGACACGCACGGTCACGTGTCGATCCATCGCCGTAACCGGCATCACGTCGAAGTCGAGCGGTGAGTTGCATCGCGCATCGCTACACACCGATCGAATCCCGCCAGTGTCGATGTCGCATTCGATTCGCGCGCGGGCAACGCAACGAAAGCGCGAGCACTGCAATGCGCACGGCGCTTCCGTCAGCGCAATCGCGCCATTTCCTGCGAAGAATGATCGGTGAGACGCGGGACGTGAAGAATCACACCGTCCCGCACGGAATCGCTCCTTCTCCCGAAAACTCTCACCTCAATACACGGCTCCCGAATTTCCTCACCGTTGAGCACAGGCGGCGCGCTCGATGCGTGATCGAACGCGTTCACGCGTCGTCATCGTGCTGCGTCACAGCCCGAGATCGGACAGGCCGGGATGATCGTCCGGACGGCGGCCGAGCGGCCAGTGGTACAGGCGGTCCGCTTCGCGAATCGGCAGATCGTTGATGCTCGCGTGGCGATGCGCCATCAAGCCGTTTTCGTCGAACTCCCAGTTTTCATTTCCGTATGAGCGGAACCAGTTGCCGGCGTCGTCATGCCATTCGTAGGCGAATCGCACCGCGATGCGATTGCCGCCGAACGCCCACAGCTCCTTGATCAGCCGGTAGTCAAGCTCGCGCGTCCATTTCCGCTGCAGCAGGCCGACGATCTCGTCGCGGCCCGTCACGAACTCCGCGCGATTGCGCCACCGGCTCTGCGGCGTATAGGCGAGCGACACGCGCTGCGGGTCGCGCGTGTTCCACGCATCCTCCGCGGCGCGCACTTTCTGGCGCGCCGTGTCGAGCGTGAAGGGCGGAACGGGCGGACGAACTTCCGAGGAAGCGGACATGGGATGCTCCTGTTCAAGGTTGGGGCCGCGCACGAACGCAGCCGGTTGGGACGCGTTACCGCGACGCTCGAGACACCGTATCGAGCAAGCATTCGGCGGCTGCGCGCGCATCGCGCGCCGCGACGGCATCGCCGCTGACGAGCGCCACGGCGATCGCGCCGTCGATCAGCACCAGCCATTGACGCGCGAGGCGGGCCAGCCCGCGGCGCTCGATCCCGGCTGCGTCGGCATACGCGTCGAACCGCTCGCGCACGAACGCGAGCAAGCGCGCCTTGTGCATGCGCGCGACGACGCGCACCGGATCGTCGGCGTCGGCAATTTCACCGGACGCGTTCAGGAATGCGCAGCCGTGAAAATCGGGTTCCACGAACCAGTCGCGCAGCACATCGAACATGCCGAGCAACTGCGCACGCGGCGACTTGCCGCGCGCCAGCGTCGCGTCGACGAACCAGCGCATCCAGCGTTCGTCACGGCGCTCGAGCGCGGCCACGACCAGCGCCTCCTTCGATTCGAAATGCGAATAAAAGCTCTTTCGCGCGGCACCGGATCGCTTCACGATCGCATCGACACCCGTGGCGTGGATGCCGCCCGAGTAGATCAGCGCCTCGGCCGCGTCGAGCAGCCGGTCGCGAACGGCCGGTTCGCCGGAGAGGTCATCATGTGTGTTGTTCATGGGTTTACGGTAGAACGATCGTTCTCCCTCGTCAACAGCCGCGTGAAAAGGCCCTGCCGTCGGAAGGGCCGATCGCCGCATGGTCCCGATGGCGAGCGGCGCATTGCAGCCGGCGTTTACGACATTTTTTCTTGAAGCTGGCGCGGGGGGCTCACTACACTTCGGTCACCCTGTCTGGCCGAAAGGACATCATGCAGCGACCGGAATCCGCACGCTCCGCGCGTGCCTATGCGGCTTATGCGAAGCGGCTCGACGGCCGCGTCGTGGTACGGCGTTTCGATCCGCGCAGCGATTCGTATGAGTCGCTGACCGCGTTGCTGCATCGTGCGTACGCGCCACTCGGCGCCGCGGGCTTCAACTGTCCGGGCGTCGACCAGCCGGCGTCGGCGACGCGCGAACGCATGCTCACCAGCGAGTGTTTCGTCGCGCTCGGCAACGCGCATCTGGTCGCGACGATCACGATGCAACCGCACGATCCCGATTCGCGTTGCGATCCGTATCGCAGCCGACGCGTCGCGACGCTCGGCCAGCTGGCCGTCGATCCGGTCTGGCAGGACCGCGGCATCGGCCGTGCGCTGCTCGCGTTCGCGCAACGGCGGGCTGCCGCGCGTGGCGCGACGCACATCGCGCTCGATGCGCCGCATGCGGCTGTCCGGCTCGTCGACTTCTATCGTCGCGAAGGGTTTCGGTTGATCGACGTGATGCGGTTTGCAGGACACAGCTACGACAGCGCGATCCTGTGCAAGGCGGTTGGCGTAGCGGGCGCGCCGATGCCTGTATCCGACACGACATCGATCGACGTCGCGCAGCGCGCCGGAGCGGCGTCGTGAGACGCGAAAGCGACGACGATCGCGCGCGGCTCGCACTACGTCGCGCCCGCACGCGGGCAGCACTGCGCATGCGCGGGCTGGTGAAGCTGACGGTCATCACGATCGCGGTCACGCAGATGCTGACGCTCGCGTTCGACAGCCTGCTCGTGTTGCTGGGCGACACGCCGGAAGCCGCGACATTGCTGCTGTTCCGCTTCGTCACGTGCGCGCTGGTCAGCTTCTGGCTTCAGGCGGACGCATCGCGCGCGTATCGGAATGCAGCGCAAAACGGACTCGTGACGGTGTCCGGCGCGCATGGCGATCTGATCGAAATCGCACCGCAATGCCCGAAACGCTGGCTCGTCGTGTTGAGTCTGCAACTCGAGCCGCGATGGCCGAACGGTGAGCGGATCGAATAGCAGGCAGCGCACCGATCGATGCCGGCTGGCGGGCTGATGGGTGAGTTGCATGTCGGTGATCGGCTCACGCCTCGAGGCCGAGCCGTGACCGGGTTGCGTGGTGACGTGCTGGCGCTGACGCAGGGCAAAACCATGACACGCGATGATGCGGCAAGGGCCCACTATTCAGGCACGACAAGCGAAAACGGAAGGGCAGGAAGAAAGGCACGCGCCGAGCGACGCGACGGAGTGGGCAGCGGAGCGGCGCTGATGGGTGAGGTGCATGCGCGATTGAATGTCACCGATGAGTGCTGCGGAATCGAAGTGCGATCGCCCTCGTATCGCTGACGAGAAACGACGTGCAGCCCGTTGAATTCCACGCCTGCGCGACACGCGGCAGCATGATCGAGCCGCCGTTCGGTACGCAAACACAGCTCCCGAATATTCTCACCTTACGCGTTCGTCGAAGCGGCCCAGCCCCGACAAACGCTCATGCCCGCACGAGCGGGGCAGCCGGCAAACGTACCGAACCGCCCCGCCGGCGCTCAGACCGTCCAGTCGAGAATCACCTTGCCGCTTTCACCCGACAGCATCGCGGCGAAGCCTTTCTCGTAATCGTCCGCAGCAAAGCGATGCGTGATGATCGGCGACAGATCGAGACCGCTTTGCACCATCGCGACCATCTTGTACCAGGTCTCGAACATCTCGCGACCGTAGATGCCCTTGATCTCGAGCCCCTTGAAGATCACCTGGTTCCAGTCGATCGCCGTCTGCGCGGGCGGAATGCCGAGCAGCGCGACCTTGCCGCCGTGATTCATCGCCTCGAGCAGGCTCGTGAACGCGCTCGGCACGCCCGACATCTCGAGACCGACGTCGAAGCCTTCCGTCATGCGCAGGTCGGCCATCACGTCGCGCAGCGACTCGCGCGCGACGTTGACCGCGCGCGTCGCGCCCATCTTGCGCGCGAGCTCGAGCCGGTAGTCGTTGATATCGGTGATCACGACGTTGCGCGCGCCGACGTGCTTCGCGATCGCGACGGCCATGATGCCGATCGGGCCCGCGCCGGTGATCAGCACGTCCTCGCCGACGAGATTGAACGACAGCGCCGTATGCGTCGCGTTGCCGAACGGATCGAAGATCGACGCGAGATCGTCGGAGATCTCGGGCGGAATCTTGAACGCGTTGAACGCGGGAATCGCCAGGTACTCGGCGAACGCGCCTTCACGGTTCACGCCGACGCCGACGGTGTTGCGGCACAGATGCCGGCGCCCCGCGCGACAGTTGCGACAGAAGCCGCACGTGATGTGGCCTTCGCCTGACACGCGATCGCCGATCGCGAAGCCGCGCACTTCCTGCCCCATCTCGACGATCTCGCCGACGTATTCGTGACCGACGTGCATCGGCACGGGAATCGTCTTCTGCGCCCAGTCGTCCCACTTCCAGATATGGATGTCGGTGCCGCAGATCGCCGTGCGGCGAATCTTGATCAGCACGTCGTTGTGTCCGACTTCGGGGCGCTTCACGCGCGTGAGCGTGAGGCCCGGGCCGCGTTCGAGCTTTGCCAGTGCTTTCATGGTCGCGCCTCCGTCAGACGATGCCGAGCGACTTGCCGACGCGCACGAACGCGGCGACCGTCTGATCGATCTGTTCGGGCGTATGCGCGGCGCTCATCTGCGTACGGATGCGCGCGCGACCGCGCGGCACGACCGGGAACGAGAAGCCGATCACGTAGACGCCTTCGGCGAGCAGCTTGTCGGCCATGTTGGTCGCAAGCTGCGCGTCGCCGAGCATCACCGGGATGATCGGATGCGCGCCCGGCACGAGCGTGAAACCCGCGGCCGTCATCTGCTCGCGGAAACGCGCGCCGTTCTCGCGCACGCGTTCGCGCAGCTTCGCCCCTTCGTCGCTGCCGAGCAGTTCCAGCACCTTCAACGACGCCGCGGCAATGCTCGGCGTCAGCGTGTTCGAGAACAGGTACGGGCGCGAACGCTGGCGCAGCAATTCGACGATCTCGCGGCGGGCCGCGACGTAGCCGCCCGATGCGCCGCCCAGCGCCTTGCCGAGCGTGCCGGTGATGATGTCGACGCGACCGTCGACGCCGCAGTGCTCGGGCGTACCGCGGCCATGCGCGCCGATGAAGCCGACCGCGTGCGAATCGTCGACCATCACGAGCGCGCCGTAACGATCGGCGAGGTCGCAGATGCCTTTCAGGTCGGCGATGATGCCGTCCATCGAGAACACGCCGTCGGTCGCGATCAGCTTGTGGCGCGCGCCCGCGGCGTCGGCTTCCTTCAGCTTCGCCTCGAGGTCGGACAGGTCGTTGTTCTTGTAGCGGAAACGCTTCGCCTTGCAGAGACGGATGCCGTCGATGATGCTTGCGTGGTTCAGCTCGTCGCTGATCACCGCGTCGTTCTCGTCGAGCAGCGTCTCGAACAGGCCGCCGTTCGCATCGAAGCAGCTCGAATAGAGGATGCTGTCCTCGGTGCCGAGAAACGATGCCAGCGCGCTTTCGAGCTGCTTGTGCACGGTTTGCGTGCCACAGATGAAGCGCACCGACGCCATGCCGAAGCCGTCCTGGTCGAGACCGGCCTGCGCCGCGGCGATCAGGCGCGGATCGTTCGCCAGACCGAGATAGTTGTTCGCGCAGAAATTCAGCACGCCGGCACCGCCGGCGAGCCGCACGGCCGCCGCCTGGGGACTCGCGATCTCGCGCTCGGTCTTGTAAAAACCGTCCGCGCGGATCTGGTCGAGCGTCCCGCGCACCTGGGCGAGAAAGGCATCACGCATCTCAAAGCTCCTGACAGGGATTCGCATCCCGTCGCGCGCCACTCGTGGCGGCAGCGCAACGGCCTGCTACTGTTATAGTCGGTCGTTCGGTTGACCGCATTTATCCGATATTCCGAACTAAAATTCGAAATACCGAACAACTCTAAGCGAACGGAAACCAAATGGCAAGTTCCTCCGCGTCGCGGCGCACGCCTGCCAGCGCCGCACCGCAAGCGCCGGGCGTGACGCCGCCGCGCGTCGGCGAGCAAATCCAGCGCCTGCGCAACGAGCGCAAGCTGACGCTCGACGACCTGTCGCGCGCGGCTGGCGTATCGAAGTCGATGCTCTCCGAGATCGAGCGCGACAAGGCCAATCCGACGATCGCGGTCGCATGGCGGCTCACGAATGCGCTCGGCATCACGCTCGACGAGCTGTTCTCTCAGCCGAAAGCGCCGGAGACGATCCGCGTGGACGGCCCGCACGACATCCCGACGCTCGCCGGCCACGACGGCCGCTATCAATTGCGCGTATGGGGCCCGATCGACCTGGCCGGCAAGTTCGAGTGGTACGAACTGACGCTGCCGGGCGGCGGCGCGCTCGTGTCGAACGCGCACGAACCCGGCACGCGCGAGCACCTCACCGTGCTGCAGGGCGCGATGGAAATCGAAGCCGCGGCGGCGAGCCGACGCCTGAAGGCGGGCGACACCGCGCGCTACCCGGCCGACACGCCGCACGCGATCCGCAACCCCGGCAAGGCCGAGGCGCGCGCACTGCTGATCGTGATTCATCGCTGACGATGCGGCTAGCTGGCCGAAAGGCCAGTTGCGGAAAATACTGTATGTTTGTACAGTAAACGGACATTCCGCCATGCATGGCCGGGGCGGCGCACCGAGGCGCCCGCGCCGGTCGACAGGAGCCTGCGATGACAGAAGAACAAGATTTGGCCGCGCTCAGCTTCAAGGCTGCCGCGCACGACCTCGAACTGATCGTCCGCCATATAGCCGGGCGCTACATCCGTCAGCGCGTCCCGCTGTCGTGGCGCCTGCTGCACGCGATCGAAGCCGAGGCGCTCGCCGATCTCGGTTTTGCCAGCCGGCACGAGGCCGGCATGCGTCAACTGTTCGAACGGCCATCGGACATGACCTTTCCCGAAACGGACGATCCGATCGACTTCGGCCGATCGAACGCGCTGCCCGCCGTGTTCTCGTTCGCGGTCCTCGCGTATGAAGCCGCGGCCAAATCGCAGGAAGCGGCGCCCCGCGAGCGCGTTCACCGCCCGTCGAAGGCGTGGGGCGACTGACGTCAGGCCCCGAGCGTCCGACACGGTGGGCGGCTCCCGCATCCTGCTGTCCGCGACGTCGCGGAAAGGGCTACCATATACGCAACTAACGGAATAAATGACATGTCCCTTCCCACGCCCTCCGACACCCCGGCACGCCCGGAAGAAAAGGATCTGTTCGACCGCGGCGCGTCCGACTGGATCATCTCGCCCGAAGCCGCGTTCGACGCGTGGCTTGCCATGCAGGACTACCGCCGTTCGTCGGCCGACGTCTACCGCGCGCAATGGGGCGCCTTTCTTGCGTGGCTGCGTGCAAACCAGAAAAACCTGGCCACGGTCGATACCGCAACGATCGCGAACTTCGTCGGCGAGCTTCCGATCCGGAAAACGCAGCGAATGCGTTATTTGCGGCTGATCGAACGCGTGCTCGACCACATCCGGCGCACCGAGTTCGCGTCCACCAACCCGGCCCGCTTCATTGCTCAGGATGGCGAAGCGAACTGGCGTCAGGCACGCGACAACGAGCCAACCGGTTTCCTGACGCCGGCCGAACGCGCAAAGTTGCTGGCCTATCTGTTTTCGCCGATCGGCGTGTCCGGCTCCGCGTACTGGAAAGAGCGCCGCGACCGCGCGCTCGTCGCCGCGTTTCTCGGCGCCGGCGTGAAGACCGGCGAAGCACGCGTGCTCACGATTAGTTGCATCAATACGAGCGGAACGTCGCTGCAGATCCCGTCGACGCATCCCGATTTCGCGCGCGAAACCCATCTGGCGTCGTTCGCGATCGCGTTGCTCGAAGCATGGCTCGTGGAGCGCAAGCGCCAGGAGATTCCCGGCGAGCTCGTGTTTCCCGCATCGCACGCCGGGCGGCCGATGCACAAGGCGACGATGCTGCGCGCGATCGACGCGATCGTCGAATCCGCCGGGCTGACGTCGTCGCGCACAGCGCGCGCGAGTCCGCAAACGCTGCGCAATACCTATGCGGCCGAGCTGTTCGAACACGACGTACCGCCCGAGCGGGTCGGCAAATGGCTCGGCTTCGTGCGGCCGATCTCGTCGAACCGGCTGCACCGCGCGTGGAAAAACTGGCGTGACGATCTCGCGAATGGTGACGCTTCCGACCAGGACGAAACTCACTGATGACGAACCGGCTGCTCACGCGACGTGATCCGTGAGCAGCCTTGTGCGGCGTAGCCTCACCGTTTCCCAGCTCCCGAAAAACCTCACCTCACACGTCCCGAATCACCTCACCTGTGTGATCGCTGTGCCGACCGGCGCGTCAATCGCGTGCAAAGCGTGCGATCGCTTCGAATCGTGAAGGCCAGGGCCCCGACGCATGTTCGCATTCGGGGCACGATACTTCGAACCCGTCGTCGCCGTGCGACAACTCCGGTTCGCCGTCGCAATGCGGGCACTGGGTCGGCACGGGAATTTCATGGTCCAGTGACGTTCCGATCGCGGAAAACGCATCGGCATCCAGCTGACCGGCATCGGCCAGGCGCCGAATCAGCGCGGAAATCTCCGGGTTCATCCCGCGGCTCGCGCGCAGCGTATTCACCTCGCGCGTCGCGCGCTCCAACTCGTCGCCCTGGCTGCGAAGCTGTTCCTCGAGCCGGTCCGCGCGGGCCTTGGTCGAACTCAGTTGCTGAAGGAAATCGAATTCCTTGCGTTGCACGTCGCGCAAACCGCTCTGATAGGTCGACGCCATGCTGCGCAGCGAGTCCAGCTCGACCAGCATCGGTTTGACGCGGCGCTCGGCTTCCGCCACCGCATCCTTGATCTGCTGCGCATAGTGTTCGGTGCGCTGCTGCAATTCGGCTTGCAGCGTGTCGATACGGTCGCGCAGCGCCGCGTTCTGCGTCTGTTCGGCATCGACGCGGCCGGCCATGGCGGCCAGTTCCTTTTCGAGTCGGGCGACTGTGGTGAGCAGCGTCGCCTCGTTTGCCGAACCGTGCGTCGATTGCGAGGCCAGCTGCACCTCGAGCTCGGTCACACGCGCCTGCAGCTGCTCGTTGCGGGCTTCGCTGCGCGTCAGCGCGCCCTCGAGGGTTTCCTGGCGAACCGTGGCGTCGCGCAGCCGCTGTTCCGCATCGGTCACGCCGGCGCGGATCTGCTCGCGGTCGACATCGAGACTTTCCCTGGCCGCTTTCAACGCCTCTTCATATAGCGCGCCAAGCAATGCGCCCGCCTTTTCCTCGACCGCTTTCGGAATCGCCGCACCGTCGAGCCGAACCTTCGACGCGGCACGGATCCGTTCCCAGAAATGATCGATGTCCTTCGGAATGTCGCTGGCACTGCCGGTCTGGGTCAGATCGCGGACATTGGCGGCCGACGGCCGGATGCCGAGATCGAAAAACAGGCGCTTGCAGGCATGCAGCGACAACTCCTGGCGGCGCGCGCCGCTCGCGCGTAGCGATTCGAGTTCTTCCCGGATGGCTTCACGTATTTCATCCAGCGTCATAGCAGGACTCACAGACATTGAAATGTTGTGATCATAACGGAATACGTATTTTTTGATACCTGTTTTTGTCGGCCGCGGTGAATTTACGTCACTGTGCACAGAAATCGGCGCTGTGAGCCGATCTGGATGAGCCAGCGTCCCGATTCCGTGAAACAAAGCGAAGAAAGCGAGCCAAGTACTTGTGCTGAAAGCGTTTTTTAGCAAGCCCCGAAAAAGGGCATTTGTTTCACATGATGGGCGTCACGCTCACTGTCGGTGTTCAGGGGTTGGGGTCTCTGTGGAAAACTCGACGACCGATGTCTTGAGAGTATTAGAAGTAAACACCCTTGAACCCTTAGTTAAAAACGTTAACGCCACGGCACAGCCTTATGTAGCAAGGCTTTCCGGCCGACAAGGTGAAGTTTTACGGGAACCAAGGTGATCTTCTGCGGGAGCTGAAGTGATGGGGTTCGGGGATCTGCGTGAGCCGATGCAGGAAAGGTCGTGAGCGGATTCGGGATCACAGTGAAATGCGAGATTTCCCAAAGGTGAGGTTTTTCGGGGCCGCACAGCCATGGAACCCGCGCTGTGCCTGCGCGCACAGTTTTCTGCCTGTGCAGACATAGGTGAGAATTTGCGGGACCTTACTCGCGCCCCTATTCTGCCCATCTTTTGGGCAGTTTTCATGAAAGGTGAGGTTTCACGGGACTCCACAGGGATTTGCTGTGAGGATTTCCGGGAACCGACGGTCATTTTGCACAGCAAAAGTGCCCTGTGGGGCCTGTGAAGCCTGAAAGGTGAGGCTTTTCGGGAGCGAAATCCGGGTTTTCCTGCCCGGATCCCGTTGAGGTGAGCTTTTTCGGGACATCGATCACAGGCTGCCGTTTGCCTGATAGGTGAGTCTTTTCGGGAGCGCCATTTGCTCGAAAATAGGGCAAAGGTGAGGCTTTTCGGGACCCATAACGGGGCGAATTCGCTGAAAAGCCCGCCGGGACTGGCAGAAATCTGATTTTTGCTGTGCCACTTTTTGGCACAGGTGAGAGTTTTCAGGAGTCGATACACAGCTGCCGCCGACGTTCGCCTAACGCAAAGGTGAGGCTTTTCGGGGGGCGATCGCCGGACACAGCGGAACGCCTGCTGCACATAAGTATCGGACGGCATTGACATTTTTGATACCGCGGCGGTTACGGTGAGGTTTTTCGGGAGCCATATCCGCGTCCGTTGGAGCGCCACTTTTTCAATAAGGTGAGGCTTTTCGGGAGGTCCTGGCTGGCGATCCCGCGTGTGCCGGGGACTCGTCTGGATCCGGGGCACAGAATTCCGAGCCGTTGAGGTGAGAATTTTCGGGACCGAACGGTTTCCGTGCGCTGTACAATGCGCGCCCGGGCCTGTGAATCGGCTTCGATGGCCTCGAGGCGCATCCTTTTTGGCGCGCTTCCCGGGTGCCGGGCGTGGTTGCGGTCGCCTCGGTACAGCCACGCCTGTACATGCATACAGGCCGGTGCGGGCCTGTCCGCTCGATGTCGCGACGTCCAGTGGCGACCCTGTGACGAGGACCCCGGAAGTGCAGTCGCAAAATTACGACAAATCGAAAGGTGAGCCGATACGGGAGCAAGTTTCGCACGTGTCGAGCACAGGCGAAAATCTGTGAATCCGCGCATCCCGCGACACGTCTGGACGAGTCCGAAACGCTGTAAATCCGGACCGGTGAGGGTTTTCGGGAGAGGGTTGGGGTGAGTGCCGTTTCACACGCGCACTTCACCCGCTATGGTGAGCATGTCGTTCTGGACGCACATCACCACAGGCGCTATCCTTCCGTGAAACTTCTCCTCCGACCCGACGCATGGCCACGAAGCGCGCCAAGAAAACCGATGTGGATGTGGTGAGTGCCAGTTCAGCCGAATTGCGTAAGGCCGTCGAGGCGATCGCAATTCAGCCGAAGAGCGGCAAGATCACGCTCCTGACCCGCAAGCTGTTCAACGTCCTGCTCGCCGTCGCGCAGCAGGCCGACGACTCGGGCGATACGTATCGCGCGCTGCTGTCGGATATCGTCGCCAACTCCGCCTTCGATTCGAACGACACCGCGCTGGTGAAGGAACACCTGCGCCGCATGGTGTCGGTCCAGGTTGAATGGAGCACGGGGACGTCGAGCCAGAAGCCGGGCCGCAAGTGGGGGATCTCGACGCTGATCGCCGATGCCGAAATTCTCGAGGATCCGGCTACCCGCCGCGTGTGGGTCGAATTCTCGTTCGCACCGAAGATCAAGAAGAAGCTGCTCGACCCGGTCCAGTACGCGCGTCTGAGCCTGCAGTTCCAGAGCCAGCTGCGCAGCAGCGCCGGTCTCGCGCTCTACGAGATCTGCGTGCGCTACCTGACGAACCCGAGCCACCTGACGATGCGCGAGCCGTGGGAATGGTGGCGGCCGATCCTGTCGGGCACGCCTGATACCGAAGCCGGCGACGAGGCGAAGCGCGAGTACAAGTACTTCAAGCGCGACTACCTGCGTCCGGCGATCGCCGAGGTCAATGCGGTCACCAATATCTTCGTCGAACTGATCGAACATCGCGAAGGGCGCCGGGTCGCGGAGATCCAGTTCCGTGTGACCGAGCGCAAGCAGCCGATGCTCGCGCTCGACGAGCATCCGAACGTGTTCGACAGCACGCTGGTCGACCGGATGGTGAAGCTCGGGATTCCGCTCAAGGAAGCGCAGACGCTCTACGCGGACAGCGAGGAAAACCGGATTCGCGCCGCGCTGCAGATGACCGAGCAACGGATGCGCAGCACGACGCTGCCGCCGGTGCGCAGCGCGCCCGCGTTGTTCAAGGATGCGCTGAAGAAGGGTTATGCGCCGCCGGTCGAGTCCGTCGACGCGCTGCCGTCGGGCGCGCCTGCCGCGAAGGTCGTCGCGGCGCAGCCGGACGATCTGAAGGCGCGTCTGTTGAGCGAATTCGCGGCGTTCCGCCGCAAGGAAGCGAAGGTGCTGTACGAGGAGCAGGGCGACGCGGAGCGCGAAGTGGCGCGCGAGTCGTTCGAGTCGGAAGTGCTGCCGACGATGGGCTCGCACCTGCGTGACGACTGGCGCAAGCGCGGCCTCGATTCGAAGCTGGCCGAGACGGCGTTTTTCGACTGGCTGGCTCAGAAGACCTGGGGCGAGCCGACCGACGGCGACCTGCTGTCGTTCACCCTGAATCAATCGCGGGCCGCCTGAGGCCTGTTCAGGCCCCTCTGACGGGCCGCCGCCGGCCGCCCGCCCAACCGGCGGGCCCGGCGCATCGCCAGGCCCTGCCGGCCGTTTCCATCAGTCCGACAACAGCATCCGCTCGAGCTGCTCGAGGATCGCGTCGCGCTTGTCCTTCGGGAGGCCGCGCAGGCGCAGTTCGATGCGGTCTTCGCCATACGACTTCAGGTCGCCGACCGACTTGCCGCCGAGCTTGATCTCGAGACGCTGCGCATAGCGCTGGCGGCCCGCCGGCTTCGGCGTTTCCTGCGCCGCGACGCGGCCCTTGACGATGTCCGACACCTGACGCGTGCTGAGATCGTCGGACACGATCTTGTTGATCAGGCGCAGCGTCGCCTCGGTGCCGCGCGCGTTGTGGTAACGGCCGACCTGATACGCCATGTTCGAACCGAAACGATCGGGACGCGCGACCATCTCCTGCATCACGCTTTCCGGCAGCTTGCCGATCGACAGCGCGACCGCGACCGTCGACTCGTCGAGGCCGAGATGCTCGGACAGTTCCTTCTGACTCAGGAAGTGCTTGTCGTCGAGGAAGCGGCGCCATACGACGGCGTTGTCGAACACCGTCTGCGAATCGCGTTGCACGTTCAGGTCGTAGCCGAGCTTGTAGCTCTGGATCCCGATCGGCACGTCGATCACGATCGCCTTTACCGACTCCTTGTTCGCTTCCTTCAGCGCGCGCACGCGGCGGCCGCCATCGCTGACGAAATACGAACCCGGATTGTCATAGTCCGGAATCACGTGGATCGCCTGCTGCTGCCCCTGCTTCGCGAGGTTGACCGCGAGTTCGGCAATCGACGACTTCAGATAGAAGTGCCGCGGGTTGAACGGACTATGCTTGATCGCCTTCAACGGCAGTTCGATTACCTGGCCGGGCGCATAGCGGTTCTCGAGGCGCCACGCGCGATATTGCGGCGACTCGTCGATCGACGGATCGAGCAGGACGTCCGGAGACGGTGGCGGCGTGATGTCCTTCTTGGCGGACTTCGTCGGGACCGGCGTGGCCGTCTCGGATTTGACGATGCCGTCGATGGCATTCAGCCGATCAAGCGCCGTGCGCTTCTCGCTCGTCGTGATATCCGGGCGCGCTTGGAATCCTTTTGCAAATTGGGAGGGTTTCATGTGACTCCTTTATGCGCATAAAGTCAGGGCAGCATGGCGACGATTTCGTCGGCACATGCGCGAATTTCCGCGGCGGCCAGCTTGGCGCCGCGATCGTTCATCTGCAGCACGGTCTGACCGAGCGCCATTGCCTGCTTATACGCTTCCCGGGTCGGGATTTGCGTCTTCAGCAACGGGAAGCCGAGCTCCTCGAGCGCACGCTTAAGCTCGCGGGTCAGCATGCGCTTCTCTTCGGTCTTGTTCAGCAGGAAGACGGCACGGAGGTCTTCGTTCATCACCTGCGCCTGCTGGATCAGCTTGACCAGCCCGACGCTCGACCAGTAATCGGCTGGCGACGACGAAGTCGGAATCACGGCGATCGATGCGGCCAGCAGCACGACGCCGGAGACTTTCTCGGTGATCGACGGCGGGCAATCGACGACGATGATGTCGTAGTCGTTGATGAACTTCTTGATCTCGCGATGGATCTGGCCGCCGGCTTCGGCGAGATTGACGACCGGGAACGGGATGCCGGCGTCGCTGTCACCGGATGCGCTCGACCAGTGAACCAGTGTGTTTTGACCGTCGGCGTCGATGACGAGGACGCGCTTCCCTTTCTCATGGAATGCCGCGCCGAGGTGCATGGCAATCGTGCTTTTGCCGACGCCACCTTTTTGTTGAGTGACTGCAATGATTTCCGCGGCCAATTTTCACTCCTGTTTTTGGTCGTTGGAATTCTACAGGACGATATTTATATTTCAATGAAATTGTCGTTTGCCAACTACGCGTTAACCATTCGGGCTATCGGTTTATGCGCATAAACGAATGGGGACGCTGGCTGACTGCAGCGGATGGCGGCGAGATTGCTGCGGTGGATGATGAGCGGATGGATCGTCGTGACGACAGGCGTTTCTGCCCCCTCGTTCGAGAAGCTGATCGGCGCAATGTGTTGGCGCCTGCCCCGTCGATAGCCGAACGCGCGGGGCCTTGGTGACGGAGGAGTTTGTGCGCATAAACTTCGGCGGTGCTGGAGAGCATCTGCGAGTCGTCGTCCTCGCTTGAGCACGAGCCTGGATGACGAACGCGGCGCGACCCAGGCCGGCGCGATACTCACGCCGTGTGCCGTGTGCCGTGTGCCGTGCGCAGCGTGCAGCGTGCAGCGTGCAGCGTGCAGCGTGCAGCGTGCAGCGTGCAGCGTGCAGCGTGCAGTGGCGAAGCGGTGAAGCGGTGAAGCGGTGAAGCGGTGAAGCGGTGAAGCGGTGAAGCGGTGAAGCGGTGAAGCGGTGAAGCGCTGGCCGCCCCCAGCGTTTATGCGCATAAACCATCGAGAGGCTCGGCCGCGATCGGCGGCCCCACGTCGGCAAGCGCGCATTAATACGTCCCGCGACAATGCCCCGGACGGACGCGATCGCGTATCGCCCCGCTGATCGTTCGAGGCATCGAAGTGTCCGGGCCAGTCGCGATATCAGTGGACCTCCCCACCTCGCGAAGCGATAGCTTTATGCGCATAAACTCGGCGACGCATAAACCGTGCGGGTGGCCCTCGCGTCGGAACCTGCAACACGCCAGAGCGATGCGTCGTTGTTCATCTGCGCTCCCCGCCGTAGACGGCCTTGGCGATGGTCCATACAACGCACTTTATGCGCATAAAGGCATCACGCGCTCTGCACGCGCGTCAGCGCGAACGATTCCTCCCCGCACGCCGCACCGTACTCCAACTCCCCTTTCGCCCGCGCGCCGGTCCCCGCCGAAACGCACGCAACCAGACTGGCTACAATACGTGCCTTTCCTATCCAGGTCCGAATGATGATCACGATCTACCACAACCCCCGCTGCTCGAAGTCCCGCGAGACGCTCGCACTGGTCGAGACGTTGAACACCGCCGGCACGCAGGTGAATGTCGTCGAGTATCTGAAGACGCCGCCGACGGTCGAGGAACTGGAAGCGTTGCATCGTCAGCTCGGGCGCCCGGTGCGCGACATGCTTCGCGACGGCGAAGAGCCGTACAAGACGCTGGATCTTGCCCGTGCGAGTCTGACCGACGCGGAGGCCTATGAAGCGATTGCGGCTCATCCTATTCTGTTGCAGCGTCCGATCGTCGTGTATCGAGGCAAGGCGGCCATCGGTCGTCCGCCCGAGTCGGTGCGCGCGCTGTTCGAATAATTGTTGTTCGGCGTATTTTTCTTATCGCATCATCCCGGCGCGAGCGCGCCGGGATGATGCGGCTGAATTCGCGGGCCGCAACCGACCACCGTGGCTATGCTGCCGATGGTCATCAAATGAGCCGCGCGTCGCGGAAATCACGAGACGCATCGGATCGACCGGTTGAATTCGAGTAGCACAACCGTCCACCGTGGCTGCCCTGCCAGCAGTCATCGATGGAACCACTCGTAGCAGCAATCACGAGACGCGTCGGATCGCTCGACTGAATTCGAATATCACAACCGTCCACCGTGGCTACGCTCCCAGCCGTCATCAAATGAACCGCTCGTAGCAGAAATCACAAGGCAGCAACTCAGCCCTGCCGGTCGCCCGACGACTCATCCCGATCGCCACCCGCTTCATCCCCCGTCCCCCGTCCTGCCGCCGCATGCGCTGCCGTCCGCAGCAGCGCGATCTGCCCGCGATACACGCGGCATCCGCCGCAAGTCGGCAGATGCACATGCACCTGCATGCGCTCATGAAGCGTCAAGGACCGGTCGAGCGCATCCGACAGCAGTCGCGTCACGTCCCTACATTTCCCCGGCAGCATCTTCGGTCGTCATTCCTTTTTCGCTGAGGCAGGTGCGCAGGCGCGTGCGCGCCCGATACAGCAACACGCTGCAATGATTCGTCGTCAACGTCAGTTCGCTGCAGATGTCGGCAATCTCGACGTCGAGGAATTCGCGCATCATGAACACGCGCCCGATGTGTTCCGGCAAGTGGTCGAGGCAGACCTGGAACAGCATCCAGAACTGCTGTTGCTGCAATAGCGTTTCGGGGCGCGGCCACGGCCGCGGCTTCGTGTGCGGCGCCCAATGCCCGTTTTCCTTGAAGAGTTCGCGATCGAGCGCGGATTCGCCGTCGAGTTCCGCATCGAGCGCGGACAGGCTCACCGTCCGCTGCCGCGCGCGCAGGATGTCGATCAGCTTGTTGCGCAGGATGCCGAACACCCAGGTCTTGTGGGCGGACCGTCCCGCGAACTCGCCCGCATGCGACCACGCGGCGGTCAGCGCTTCCTGCACGGCATCCTCGGCCGCATCGGTGTCGCGGAGCTGGAGTCGCGCGAAGCGCAGCAGGTCGCGCCGCAGTTGCGCGAGATAGGCAGGATCGTCGTACGCGGACAGCATGGCAGGTCGGGAGCCTTACGAAGCGAAAGCGCTCGCGTGCGCGCCACCGGGCGGGCGCATCGCGGTGTGCGAGCAGCTTACTGGGCGAGACGCTGCGCTGCAACGCATGTTCCGTCGCGAATTCACGAAGCCGGCTGGCGCGCTGCGCTATGCTTGCCGAAGCCCGGCGTCGCGCGCCGCGAAATCGCGACGCGGGCGGTCTGTAACATCAGACCATGACGGTCAAGTTATCCACAATTTCTGTGGAAAACCTTGTGGAAAGTCGGCCGGTCGGCCCCGTGGGACGGCTCGCGGGCTGGCTTGCCTATAAACAGACCTTTGTCGCCTGTCCAGAATCAATCGACCCGATTCCTTACTCACCGGAAGGAGAAAGCCATGTCCTATCGTGTTGCAGTCGTCGTCGGCAGCCTGCGTCGCGGTTCCTGGAACCGCGCGCTCGCGCAAGCCGTGATCTCGCTCGCCCCCGCCGATTTCTCGTTCGAATTCGTCGAGATCGGCGAACTGCCGCTCTACAGCCAGGACTACGACGCGGACTTTCCGGAAGTCGCGAAGCGCTTCAAGCAGTCGATCGAGGCGGCCGACGCGCTGCTGTTCGTGACGCCCGAGTACAACCGCTCGATCCCGGGCGTGCTGAAGAACGCGCTCGACTGGGGCTCGCGCCCGTGGGGGCACAACTCGTGGTCCGGCAAGCCGGGTGCGGTACTCGGCACGTCACCGGGTGCGACCGGTACCGCGCTCGCGCAGCAGCACCTGCGCAACGTGCTTGCGTATCTCGACGTGAAGACGCTCGGCCAGCCGGAAATGTTCATCAAGCACGACCCGGCGCGTATCGACGACGAGGGCCAGATCGTCAGCGAAGACACCCGCAAGTTCCTGCAGGGTTTCGTCGACCGCTACGTCGACTGGGTGCGCGTGCTGAAGGCGGCCTGATCGCCGTTTCCTTGTCGCCGCCGGCACCGGCCCGCATGCCGCGGGTCAGGCGCCGGCGTGCCGTGCGTCGCGCGCTTCGCGGATGCCGAGCAGGATCTCGTCGAGCAGCGCGATGTCGAACGGCTTCGACAGCACGCGCACGTCGACGGTACGCGTGCGGTCGAGTTCCTCCGCGTAACCCGTGACGAGGATCACGGGCAGCTTCCCCGGCCGCTTGTCGATCGCTTCGGCGAGATCGATGCCGTTCAGGCGGCCCGGCATGTGGATATCCGAGATCACCAGGTCGAATGCGTCGTTCGCGGCCGCGCCTTCGATCAGGCGCAGTGCGTCGTCGGCGGTGGGCGCATAGGTGACGCGGTGCCCGAGCAGCGTGAGCAGCGCCTCGGTGCCGGCCGCGACTTCGCTGTTGTCCTCGACCAGCAGCACGTGCAGGCCGGCAAGCCCGCCCGCGTCGTGCACGGCGGCCTGCGGTCGCGCGACGATGTCCTCGACGCGTGCGCGCGGCAGGTAGAGGCGCACCGAGGTCCCGGCGCCGACCGCGCTGTCGATCGTCGCGAGTCCGCCCGAGCGCTCGCAGAACGCGAACACCTGCGGCAGCCCGAGCCCCGTTCCCATCCCCTGCGCCTTCGTCGTGAAGAGCGGCTCGAACGCGCGCGCGAGCACGTCGGGCGGCATGCCCGAGCCCGTATCGTCGAGCGAGATCTGCACGAAGTCGCCGGTCAGCGGAAAGCCGTCCTCGCGGCGCAGCGTCACGTTGCGCGCGCCGACGGTGAAGCGGCCGCCGACCGTCATCGCATCGCGCGCGTTGACGGCGAGATTGATCACCGCGAGCTCGAGCTCCGCGACATCGACCCGGATCGGCCATACGCCGGGCTCGATCGCGACGACCAGCAGCGATTTCGAACCGAGCGACGTCTTCAGCAGTTCGCGGCACGTGCCGAGCCATTGACCGACGTCGATTGTCTCGCTGTGCAGCGGCTGCTTGCGCGCGACGCCGAGCAACTGGCGCGTGAGCGACTGGCCGTTCTTCAGCGCGCGTTCGATCGCGCCGAGTTCCTTGTCGAGATGCTGGACGCCGCGTCGCCGCGCGATCTGCACGTTGCTCGAGATGATCATCAGCAGATTGTTGAAGTCGTGCGCGACGCTGCCGACCAGGTTGCCGAGCGCCTGCATCTTGCGCGACTGCCGGTACGCGGATTCGATCGAGCGTCGCATCGACGCTTCGGCCTGCCAGCGGTCCCAGGCCTCCTCTTCCGCCTTCAGCCGCTTCAGCGACAGCCAGATCACCGACCACAGCGCGATCGACGGCGCGAACATCGAGATGAACAGCACGCTCAGGTGTTCGTACCATTCACGCCAGATCGCCGACGTGCGGTACGCGCAGGTCACGTACACGGGGTAGCTGCCGACCTGGCGGTACGCGACGATCTCGCTGCTGGCGCCGTCGTGGCGCACCCGCACGACGCCCGCGCGCGGATCGCTTTGCGCGTTGCCGAAGGTGGTCGTGAGATCGGTGTGCGCGAGCGACGGCGGCGGCGGATACGACGCGATCACCGCGCCGTCGGAACGCGCGAGCGCCATCGTCATCGGGGTGGCCGCGCCGCCGAGCAGGTCGCGGTAGAACGCGTTGAAATACGACGACTTCAGCGCGATCGACACCATGCCGGCGAACGAACCGTCGCTATGGCGTCGCGCGACGCCCGTGTTGAACACGGGGATGTTCTCGAGCTTGAGCGGCCCCATCATCAGCTTCGAGATGTGTTCGATCACGCGGCCGTCGCGGATGCCGGCGAAGTCGTCGCGGTTCGCGATCGACGCATAGGGCGCCGGATAGTAGAGGCTGTTGGCGAGCAGCATCCCGCTCGCACCGAAGATCGACACCGCGGCCACCTGCGGATAGCCGCCGCCGATCGTATTCAGCGCTTCGTGGATGTCGGATTCGTGGCGGCGCACGGTGGCGTCGTCCATGTCCTGCACGAGGTCGACGATGCGCGCATCGAGCGTCTCGCTCAGGTCGAACACCTTGAGCGCATGTTCCTCGGCGACGCGCACGGTGCGCATCGTCACGTCGCTCGCCGCGGCTTCGCGGGCCTTCAGGTCGTTGTACGCCATGACCGACACGTAGATGCACGGCAGCACGATCGCCGCGACCAGCAGCACGATCAGCGTCACGCGCCGGACCGCGAAATCGTGCTCGGGCGCGCCGGACGCATAGTTGCCGTCGTCCTGCCAGTCGTCGGCGGGCGGTGCGGTGTGCGTGCGGGAGTCGGCGGGACGTTCGGACGTCATCGAAGAAAGCGGGTGAAGCGGAGGTGTTCCATCATAAACGAGTTGCGCACGTGCGCCGTACCGCCGCACCGATGTGCAACCTGGTGATTCCGACAGGGGCACGGTGAAAGTTTGAAAACGCTATGAATCCGGCAGCGCAAACGTACACAAAGAAAAATTTTGCGTGCTTATCTCGAAAATGGTCGCGGCTGTTTTCGGAATGCCGGGCGAATGAAGCGATTTTGTTCGAAATGGTGAAAATGGCGAGTTGCACCGCCTTCGGTTTACTCAGAGAATCGCGCCTTGCTTTCCCCATGACAGATATATGCGCCCGCCGGCGTTTGCGGCGCGGTGTGTCGCGTGCCTCGCGCCGCGGCGCCCGCGCGCGGCCGCACGGCGGTGGCCGCGCTTGATCGCATGGCGCCTAAAGAAGCGCGCCGCGCGGTCGTTAACGCGAGAGAGACCATTCCGTATACCGCTTCGCCGCCATGCCTTTGCCGATCGTGATCGCCGACGACTCCTTGCTCGCTCGCAAACTTCTGACAAAGGCACTGCCGGGAGACTGGGACGTCGACGTCGCGTATGCGGCGAATGGTCGCGAGGCCCTGGCGCTCTATCGTGACGGCAAGGCTTCCGTGATGTTTCTGGACCTGACGATGCCCGACATGAACGGCTATCAGGTGCTCGAGACACTGCGCCACGAAGACCTGAACACGTTCGTGATCGTGGTATCCGCCGATATCCAGCCGCAGGCGCAAGCACGCGTGCGCGAGTTGGGCGCGATCGCATTCGTTGCCAAGCCCGTGACGTCGGAGGCGTTGCTGCCCATTCTCAAGGAGTATGGGTTGTATGCCTGAATCGGTGTTCACGGCGGAGCAACGCGACGCGTTGCAGGAAATCGCCAACCTCGCGATGGGCCGTGCCGCCGCACGGCTCGCGCTGCTGCTCGGGCACTTCATCGAGCTGTCGGTACCGCGCGTGCGCGTCGTGAAGGCCGCCGATGCGGGCGACGCGCTGCGCGAGATGACGGGCATCCACGAAAACGTGACGGCCGTGCGCCAGGGATTCCGTTCCGACATCAAGGGCGAGGCGATCGTGCTGTGCCGCAGCGCGGGCGTCGCGCGGCTCATGTCGCTGATGGAGCGCACGTTCGGCGACGGCGTGTATGCCGGCATGGCCACGCAGGACGAACTCGTGTTCGATGTCTCGAACGTGCTGATGAGCGCATGCGTCGCGTCGATCCTCGACGAGCTCGGCCGCAAGCCCGTGTTTTTCCCGCCGGGGCTGCTCGGCGCGAACGTGTCGTTCGACGACGTGTTCCAGCCGACCGCGCTGGCCTGGAGCGTCGCGCTGCTGCTCGAAGTGAACTTCGGTCTCGAGGATCACGCGTTCCGCGCACATTTCGTGATGCTGATGGCCGAGGACTCGATCCGGCTGATGGGCGAAGCGCTCGACGCGTTGCTGTCCGCGCTATGAACGCGACCGCCGCCGCCACCGCCACTGCCGCGTCGTTGAGCGATCTCGTGATCGAACGGGTGGGCTTCGGCCTGTTCGTGCTCGACCGCGCGATGACCGTGCTGATGTGGAATCGCTTCATGCAGGACCACAGCGGCATCCCGGCCGCCGAGGTGATCGGCCGCAACCTGTTCGACTGCTTTCCGGCGCTGCCGCGCGCGTGGCTCGAGCGCAAGCTCGAGAGCGTGTTCCAGCTCGGCAGCTTCGCGTTCAGCTCTTGGGAGCAGCGGCCCTACCTGTTTCGCTTCGAGCACGACCGGCCGATCACGGGCGGCGTCGACTACATGCAGCAGGATTGCACGTTCATGCCGCTCACGCGCGGCCGCGAAGTGGAGGCCGTGTGCGTGACGATCTCGGACGTCACGCACGTGAGCGTGATGCAGCGCGAGCGCGAGGAGGCGGTCGCGAAGCTGCGCGAGCATGCGAATCTCGACGGCCTCACCGGCATCGCGAACCGGCGCTTCTTCGAGGCGCGGCTCAGTGACGAGTTCGCGCGCTGGCAGCGCTACGGCGGCGACCTGTCGGTGCTGCTGTTCGACCTCGACCACTTCAAGACGATCAACGACCGGTTCGGGCATGCGGCCGGCGATGCGGTATTGCGCGAGACGGCGCGCCGCGTCGCGTCGATCGTGCGCGCGCAGGATACGTTCGGCCGTTTCGGCGGCGAGGAATTCGCGCTGCTGCTGCCGTGCACGAATCTCGACGAAGCGATGCGGGTAGCGGACAAGGTGCGCTACGCGATCGGCAGCACGCCAGTCGACGCGGAAGGCGTCAGCGTGCCGGTGACGGCGAGCGTCGGCGGCGCGTGCGCGACGGCCGGCGCGCTGGCGTGCGACGTGCTCGTCAACGAGGCCGATACCGCGCTCTATCGCGCGAAGCGGCTCGGGCGCGACCGGTCGATCGCATACGCGTAAGCGCGGCGCGGCCGCAGCGCGGTTACCTGCGGCGTACCGCACACCGCACACCGCACACCGCACACCGCGCGTGCCGCGCCTCCGTCAGCTTTTCGCGATATCCGCCAGCACGCCGGCCAGCACGGCCGGCTGCGACACGAACGGCGAATGGCTGCTGTCGAGCTGGTGCACGTGCGTCGGCTTGCCGGGCACGAACGCGTCGGCTTCGTCGATGAAGCGCTGCTGCAGCGCGGGCAGGATCACGCGATCGGCCAGGCACTTGATGTAATGACGATCGATCGCGCCCCAGCGTGCGACGGTCGTCGGGATCGCGGTCGCGAACGGCGCGGCCGGCACGTCGCAGGTCATCAGGTTCGCCACCGCCTCGAAGTCGGCCTGCGGCACGTCGTCATACAGTGCGCGCTTCACGAGCCCGCGATACGCGGCATCGCCGCTGTGCGGATCGATCCGCAGCGCGCCCGCGACGCGCGGGCTCGCGAGCATCAGCGGGCCCAGCATTTCGCCCTTGTTCTCGGGTGCGCGCACGTAGTCGAGGCCCGGCACGCCCGACGCGGGCATGAACGCCGCGAGATAGACGATCTTCGCGATCTTCTCCGGCGCACGCTCCGCCGCGGCCGTGATCGCGAGGCCGCCCATGCTGTGCCCGACGAGCACGACCTTGCCGCGGCCGAGCGCATACGCGTCGTCGACGGCCTGCATCACCTGCGTCGCGTAATCGTCGAGCGTGGTGTTCGCGACCGGCGACGGCTCGGCGCCGAAGGCGTCCTTGTCGAGCGGCCGTTCGAGATAGGATGCGGGAAAGTGGGCGTTGATGCCGTGCGCGGGCAGGTCGCGCGCGATCGACAGGTAGCCGCGCGCGGCCAGCGCGGCCGCGACGTGCGCGTAGCACCACGCACCGTGCCACGCGCCGTGCACCAGCACGAAAACGGGATGGTCGGATGGCGCGGTGGCGGTTACGTTCGTCTCCATGGTGTCCGTGTTTTTTGAGAAAGATGTTCATCTTAGACGAAGCCGCGTCGACGAAGCTGCGCGCCCCGGCATGAACGCACGGCCCGGGCGTGCGCGGGCGCGCACCGGCTCTCGCGATGCGGCGCTTTTGTCTCGTACAGGCCACATTTCGTCTTGATCTGATTTGAATTTGCGCCGAAGCGCGCTAATTTGACGCTTTGCTCCCGATTGCGCCCCATGAACGTCGATTACCTCTTCTACCGGCGGCCGGACAAACCCGGCCCCTATTCCCTCGACGACCTGGGCGAGACCGCGCCGCCGATCGGCCCGAGCGACATGGTGCGCGCGGGGATCGCGCGCGTATTCGAGCAGATCGACTGGCAGGAATCGCCCGACGTGCCGGGCGCGTGGTTCGGCACCGGCGGCCCGTCGTTCCAGTTCACGGCGGAGCCCGACGGGCGCGTGACGAGCTTCATGGGCTCGCGGCTCGAACGCCGCTCGATGCTGCAGCTGACCCGCGAAATGGGGCTCATCGCGCTCGACCTGCAGCGCGACATCGTCTACGGCTGACGGGCGGCGCGGCGCCGCTCCCCGCCGCGGCCGGTCTCCCAAGCCCCGCGCGGGCCCCCGGGCGCGGCGGTGTCCGCCATCGAACGTCAAAGATTGCTATACTTTCGCCCAATTCCGGCTTCCGGCCGGTAATTTGTGCCTGTCTGCGTCGATCGTTCGCATATCTCGCACGCATTTGACGCCCTGACCAACCCAGCCGGGCATGGCTTCTTCAATCGCCCCGCGTGGGTGTCTCCGTGGAGCTCGTCTTGGCCGTTTCCAATCTCGTCGTGGACGAACAAGAAACCGACGCCGCTGCCGTCACATCGGGCAGTTCTTTCTATCTGGCGATGCGCATCCTGCCGGCCGTGCAGCGCGACGCGATGTTCCAGGTCTATGCATTCTGCCGTGCGGTGGACGACATCGCCGACAGCGACCTGCCGCGCGCCGAGCGCAACGCGGGCCTCGATCGCTGGCGCGCGGACATCGATGCGTGCTTCGCCGGCCAGCCGCCGCGCCATCTGGTCGCGCTCGAGCGCGAGATCCGCGCGTTCGACCTGAAGCGCGAGGACTTCCACGCGATGATCGACGGGATGGCGATGGACGCCGCCGAGGACATCTGTGCGCCGGACGAACCGACGCTCGACCTGTTCTGCGATCGCGTGGCGAGCGCGGCCGGCCGGCTGTCGGTGAGGATTTTCGGGATCCCGGAGGCGGCAGGCATCAAGCTGTCGCACCACCTCGGCCGCGCGTTGCAGCTGACGAACATCCTGCGCGACATCGACGACGACGCGGCGATCAACCGCTGCTACCTGCCGCGCGAGCTGCTCGCGCGCGAAGGCATCGCGATCACCGATCCGGCGACGATCGTGCGCGATCCGGCGCTGCCGCGCGTATGCGCGACGCTCGTCGAGCGCGCGCTCGAGCACTTCCGCGAAGCGGACGCCGTGATGGATACGTGCACGCGTGCGCAGGTGAAGGCGCCGCGCATCATGTCGGGCGCGTATCGCTGCATCCTGGAGGCCGCGATCGCGCGCGGCTTCGCCGCCCCGCGCGCGCCGCTGCGCAAGCCGAAGGCGCGCATGCTGATGATCGCCGCGCGCTACGCGCTGTTCTGAGCCGATGCCCAGAACCGTCCACGTGATCGGTGCAGGACTCGCGGGGCTGTCGGCCGCCGTCGAGCTGCAACGCCGCGGGCGGCGCATCGTGCTGCACGACGCGCATGCGCATGCGGGCGGCCGCTGCCGCTCATGGTTCGACGGCGTGCTGAACACGACGCTGGACAGCGGGCTGCATCAGGTATTCGCGGGGCAATCCGCGACCCAGCGCTACCTGCGCGCGATCGGCGCGGCCGATCGGCTCACGGGGCCCGCGCTGCCTGAATGTCCGGTGGTCGACGTCGCGTCGCAGCAGCGCTGGACGCTGCGTTTCGGCAACGGGCGCTGGCCGTCGTGGCTGTTCGACGCCGCATCGCGCGCGCCGGGCACCACGCCGCTCGATTATCTTGCGCTGGCCTCGCTCGCGTTCGCGCGCACCGGCCGCTCACTCGCACAGACGATGCGCTGCGACGGCGTGCTGTGGGACCGTTGGCTGCGGCCGTATTTCCTCGGGGTGCTGAACGTCGAGCCGCGCCACGCGAGCGCCGAACTCGCGCGCGCGGCGCTGTGCGGCACGTTTGCCGCGGGCGGCCCCGGATGGCGCCCGCTCGTCGCGCGCCACGGGCTCGGCAGCGCATTCGTCGAACCGGCGCTGCGGATGCTGCAGCACGGCGGCGCGCAGATCCGGCTGAATTCGCGGCTCGATGCGTTCGAATTCGGCGCGCACGGCAACGCGGTCGATGCGGTCGCGATCGGCGGCGAGCGCGTCGATCTCGCACCGGGCGACGCGGTCGTGCTGGCCGTGCCGCCCGAGGTCGCGCAGCCGCTCGTCCCGGATCTCACCGCGCCCGACACGTTCAGTGCGGTCGTGACCGCGTATTTCGCGGTCGATACACCGGCCGACGGCCCGCTGCAGACGACCGTCGTCAACGGCGTCGTCGACGCGGTGCGCACCGGCGGCGGTCCGCTCGCGGCGACCATCCGCGACGCGGGCCGCTGGCTCGACATGCCGCGCGATGCGCTCGCGCGGCGCATCTGGGAAGACGTCGCGCGCGTGACCGGCGCGAACCCGGAAACCATGCCGGCGTGGCAGCTCGTGGTCGAGCCGCGCGCGGGGTTTGCGGCGGTGCCGTCGCAGGAAATGAAACGTCCGGCCGTGCGTACGCGCTGGACCAATCTCGTGCTGGCGGGCGACTGGATTGCCACCGGCTTGCCCGCCACGATCGAGGGCGCGATCCGTTCCGGCCAGCTGGCCGCGGACGTGCTCCAGACACAGTAAGCAACAGAGGGACCGATGAACGATCTCACCGAAATGGCCACCCTGTCCGCCGGCACCGTGCCGGCCGGGCTCGACGCGGCCGTCGCCGGCGCGACCGACGCGCTGCTGGCCGCGCAGAACGCGGACGGACACTGGGTCTACGAACTCGAGGCCGATTCGACGATTCCCGCCGAATACGTGCTGCTCGTCCACTATCTCGGCGAGACGCCGAATCTCGAGCTCGAACGGAAGATCGGCAAGTATCTGCGCCGCATCCAGCAGGCCGACGGCGGCTGGCCGCTGTTCACCGACGGCGCGCCGAACATCAGCGCGAGCGTGAAGGCGTATTTCGCGCTGAAGGTGATCGGCGACGACGAGAACGCCGAGCACATGCAGCGTGCGCGCCGTGCGATCCATGCGATGGGCGGCGCCGAGATGTCGAACGTGTTCACGCGCATCCAGCTCGCGCTGTACGGTGCGATTCCGTGGCGCGCGGTGCCGATGATGCCGGTCGAGATCATGCTGCTGCCGCAGTGGTTCCCGTTCCACCTGTCGAAGGTGTCGTACTGGGCGCGGACCGTGATCGTGCCGCTGCTGGTGCTGAACGCGAAGCGCCCGATCGCAAAGAACCCGCGCGGCGTGCGCATCGACGAGCTGTTCATCGACCCGCCCGTCAACGCCGGCCTGCTGCCGCGCCAGGGCCACCAGAGCCCCGGCTGGTTCGCGTTCTTCCGCGTGGTTGACCATGCGCTGCGCGCGGTCGACGGCCTGTTCCCGAACTACACGCGCGAACGCGCGATCCGCCAGGCCGTGTCGTTCATCGACGAGCGCCTGAACGGCGAGGACGGCCTCGGCGCGATCTATCCGGCGATGGCCAACGCGGTGATGATGTACGACGTGCTCGGCTATGCGGAAGATCATCCGAACCGCGCGATCGCGCGCAAGGCGCTCGAGAAACTGCTCGTCGTGCACGAGGACGAAGCGTATTGCCAGCCGTGCCTGTCGCCGGTGTGGGACACGTCGCTCGTCGCGCATGCGCTGCTCGAAACCGGTGACGCGCGTGCCGAGGAAGCCGTGCTGCGCGGCCTCGACTGGCTGCGCCCGCTGCAGATCCTCGACGTGCGCGGCGACTGGATCTCGCGCCGGCCGCACGTGCGGCCCGGCGGCTGGGCGTTCCAGTACGCGAACGCGCACTACCCTGACGTCGACGACACGGCTGTGGTCGTGATGGCGATGGACCGCGCGCAGAAGCTCAGGCAGACGGACACGTATCGCGACTCGATGGCGCGCGCGCGCGAATGGGTCGTCGGCATGCAGAGCAGCGACGGCGGCTGGGGCGCGTTCGAACCGGAAAACACGCAGTACTACCTGAACAACATTCCGTTCTCCGATCACGGTGCGCTGCTCGATCCGCCGACCGCCGACGTGTCGGGCCGCTGCCTGTCGATGCTGTCGCAGCTCGGCGAGACGCCGCTGAACAGCGAGCCGGCCCGTCGCGCGCTCGACTACATGCTGAAGGAGCAGGAGCCGGACGGCAGCTGGTACGGCCGCTGGGGGATGAACTACGTGTACGGCACGTGGACGGCCCTGTGCTCGCTGAACGCGGCCGGCCTGACGCCGGACGATCCGCGCATGAAGCGCGGCGCGCAGTGGCTGCTGTCGATCCAGAACAAGGACGGCGGCTGGGGCGAGGACGGCGACAGCTACAAGCTGAATTACCGCGGTTTCGAGCAGGCGCCGAGCACCGCGTCGCAGACGGCCTGGGCGTTGCTCGGCCTGATGGCGGCCGGCGAGGTGAACAACCCGGCCGTTGCACGCGGCGTCGACTACCTGATCGCTCAGCAGAACGAAGAAGGCCTGTGGGACGAGACGCGCTTCACGGCAACCGGCTTCCCGCGCGTGTTCTATCTGCGCTATCACGGCTATCGCAAGTTCTTCCCGCTGTGGGCGCTCGCGCGCTATCGCAACCTGAAGCGCGCCAACGCGACGCGCGTGACGGTCGGGATGTAACGCGTGGCGCCGACGCAGCACAACGGCACGTTGCCCGTCATCGCCGTCACGGGGATGGCGTTCGAGGCGCGCATCGCGCGCGGTCAGGGCGTCGAGGCCGTGTTTGCCGCGCGGGCCGACCGCCTTGAGCGTGCGCTGGCCGAGGCGACCGCGCGCGGTTGCGCGGGCATCGTGAGCTTCGGCACGGCAGGCGGGCTCGCGCCCGATCTCGCACCCGGCGCGCTCGTGATCGCGGACGCGATCGACGGGCCGTTCGGCCGCGTGCAGACCGATCCGGGCTGGAGCGCGCGGCTCGTCGCCGCACTGCACGACACGCCGGTATGGGCACGCGTCACGCGCGGCACGATGGCGGCGGTCGGCGCGCCGGTGGTCAGCGAACAGGAAAAGACGTCGCTGCATCGCGCGAAGGGCGCGCTCGCCGTCGACATGGAATCGCATATCGCCGCGGCCTTCGCGGCGTCGCGCGGCGTACCGTTCGCGGTGTGCCGCGCGATCGTCGACCCGGCGTGGCGCACGCTGCCGCGCGCGGCGACGGCCGGCCTGCGCGACGACGGCAGCACGGCCATCCTGCCGATCCTGCGCGAACTGCTGAAGCAGCCGTCGCAGCTCGGCCCGCTGCTGCAGGTCGCGGGCGACGCGCGCGCGGCACGCACGACGCTGATCCAGGCGCGGCACGCATTCGAGCGTGCGGGCGCGATGCGGATCGTCTGAGCGGCGTTCGCCGCTTCTCCTCTCCCCCTTCCGTTCCCGTTTTCCGGACGCACAAAAAAAGCGCGCTGCGTGATGCAGCGCGCTTCGGCTTGTCGGCGGGTTCCGTGCCGCGTTACTGCGCGGCCGGTGCGCTCGCGGGCAGGGTCGGCATCGCTGGCGCGATCGGCGCGCCGTTGGAGGCCGGCGCCGTCGTCGCCCCGCTCGGCGCCGCCACGGGCGCAGCGGCCGAGGCCGCGGCAGGCGCGCTCGCGGGCATCGCGCCGTCCGCACCCGGATCGTCGTACTGCGGCAAGCCCGGCGCCGCCGGCGCGTTGTTCGGCGCGCCGCCCGACTCGCCCGGATCCTCGTAGTTCGGCAAGCCCGGCACGGCCGGCGTGGCCGCCGGCACCGCCCCCGCTTCACCCGGCTCCGTGTAGTTCGGCGGCGCGGCCGACGCCGACTGGCCGTGATACGTCAGCGACTTGCGCTGCTGCAGATACGCATCGCGGACGAACGAGTACGGATCGAGTGCCGCCTGCTTCAGCAGATCGGTCGCGCCGAGCAGATCCGAACGCGCGCTGATGAATTGCGCGATGTACATCGGATTGCGCACGGCCGGCTCGATGTAGTTGAGCAGGTTGAAGCGGACGTCCACCGCGCGGCCGACGCCGTCGCGGATCGTGCTCGGCCCGAACACGGGCAGCACGAGGTACGGGCCGGACGGCATGCCCCAGCGCGCCATCGTCAGCCCGAAATCCTGGTGATGCTTCGGCAGCCCGGCCGGCGTCGCGATGTCGATCAGGCCGGCGACGCCGAACACCGAGTTCATCGCCACGCGCATCAGGTCCTGCGTTGCATCGGTGATGCGCAGCTGCAACAGGTTGTTCGCCATGTTGCCGAGATCGCCGAGGTTCGAGAAGAAATTGCTGATCGCGGTACGCACGGGCGTCGGCGTGATCTTCTGGTAACCCTTCGCGATCGGCACGGCGATGTTCGTGTCGACCGTGTCGTTGAACTTGTACATCGCCCGGTTCATCGGCTCGAGCGGGTCGTTGGGGTTGCGGTTCGGGCCCGTCGCGCAGCCGCTCAGCACTGCGCTGGCAGCGACGGTCGCCGCAATGATTCGCACCTTATTCATTGTTTCCTTGCAATTGGTTCTTGGCGCGTTTGACGCGCGGTTTGCCCATCAGGACGGGCTGAAACACCACGGCGCCGATCAGGGTGCAGGTCAACGCCAGCGCGAGCAGCTTGCCCATGCTCGACGTGCCCGGATGATGCGACAGCCACAGGCTGCCGAAGGCGGTTGCGGTCGTCGCGGCGCTGAACAGCACCGCGTGCGTGAGGCTCGAATGCAGCAGGCCCGTCTGGCCTGCGCGCCACGCCATCACGAAGTACACCTTGAACGCGACGCCGACGCCGAGCATCAGCGGCAGCGCGATGATGTTCGCGAAGTTCAGCGACATGCCGAGCACGACGCACATCTCGAGCGTGACGAGCCCCGACACGAGCAGCGGCACCAGCGTGCGCAGCACGTCGCCGAAGCGGCGCAGCGTGATCCACAGCAGGATCGTGATCGAGAGGATCGACCACAGCGCCGCGTGCAGGAACGCGTTGATGATCGTGTCGGCCGAATGCAGGATCGAGATCGGCCCGCCGGTCGCGCCGGGTTCCGCCGCCTTCACCGTCTTCGCGAAGCGGCGCAGCATCGTGTCGTCGTTCGGGTCGACGCCCTTCGGCACCTTCGGCGAAATCTGCACGAGCGCGTGGCCGTCCGGCGCGACCCAGTCGCGCACGATCTGCGGCGGCAGCGATTCGCGCGTGATGTCCTGCGGTTGCAGCAGCGTCGCGAGCTGGTTGAGCGCGATGCGCAGCGTGTCGGAGAACGCGCGTTCGGCGCGATCGCGCGCCGCGCTGTCGGCGGCGGCCAGCTTCGCGAGCGACGCCGACAGATGCTGCGCGGCGGCGGCACCGGGGCCCGGGTGATCTTCCGCCGCGTAGCTGAGCAGGTCCGACACGCGCTTGAGCGCGGCGACGCGCTGCGCATCGGTCGCGGCCGGCGCGGCCGGCTGCGTCAGCGCGGGCAGCAGCTCGCTCGCGGCCGCGGCGATCGCCGCGCGCTTGGCCGGCTGGTCGGCCGGCACGAAGGTCGTGAGCGTCGTCGTGCGGCCGACTTCCGGCAGCGCGTCGAGGCGCTTCGCGGCCGCGTCGGCCTCGGCGAGCGACGGCGCGAGCAGCGTGACGTCGTTGACGGCCGCTTCGGGCGAATCCTTCAGCGCGAGCAGCGTCGCCATCGATTCGCTGTTCGGATCCTTCAGGTGCAGCGGGTTGAAATCGAAGTGCAGGAACGCGAGCAGCGGCAGCGCGCCGATCACGACCGCGAGCGTGCCGATCAGGATCGGCTTGCGATGGCGATCGAGGAAGTCGTCGACGGGGGCGAGCCACGGAAAGCCCGGCGTCTTCGATTCGCCCGGCGGCGCGAACAGGCGCAGCAGCGCGGGCAGCAGCGTGAGCGTGGTCAGCAGCGCGACGAACATCCCGACGCCCGCGATCAGGCCGAGCTCGGACACGCCGCGATAGGCCGTGGGAATGAACGAGAAGAAGCTCGCCGCAACCGCCGCGGTGGCGAGCGCGAGCGGCATGCCCATCGAGTGCGCGGCGCCGACCAGCGCGTGATCGATGCGCGGATCGCGGAAGCGTTCCTCGCGGTACTTCACGCCGTACTGAATCGAGAAGTCGACGCCGAGGCCGACGAACAGCACCATGAACGCGACCGAGATCATGTTCAGCGAACCGACCATCGCGAGGCCGAGCGCGGCCGTCACGACGAGGCCGACGAACAGCGTGACGAGCACCGAGCCGATCATCCGCTTCGAGCGCAGCGCGAGCCACAGGATCACGAGCACGGCGAGCAGCGTGAGCACGCCGTTGAGCGCGGCGCCGTCTTGCACCGACGCGAATTCGTCGTCGGCGAGCGGCTGTTCGCCGGTCAGGCGCACGACCGCGCCGTAGCGTTGCTCGATGCCGAGCGCTTTCGCCGTGTCGCGGATCACCCGGGTCGTTTCGGCACCGGCCTTCAGCGCGCCATAGTCGACGACCGGCTGCACCGTGACGAACGCGCGTGCCGGCTGGCGTGCGGCATCGCTGTCGACCAGCCCGCGCCACGAGAACGCGGCGGGCCTGCCGGCCAGCACGTCGTCGACCGTCGCGGCGCTGCGCGCGAGCAGCTTCGCCATCGCGGGCAGCTTCACCTGGCCGGTCAGGAGCGGCTGGCCGAGCGTGGTGGACAGCGTGGTCGCGAGCCCGGTCAGGCTCGGGTTCTTCGCGAGTTCGTTGACGAGCGGCCGCGCGCTCGCGAGCTGCGACGTCGTATCCGACACTTCCTGCGGCGACAGGAACAGCAGCCCGTTGTGCTCGAAGAACGGGCCGCCGCCGGGTTGGGCGACCTGGCCGATGCGGCCGGCGTCGGCCTGCTTGCGCAGGGCTTCGGTGAGCGTGTGCGCGGCGGCCGTCGCGAATTCGGGGGCCGGTGCCTCGACTACCGCGAGGATCGTGCCGTTGCGTTGCGGGAAGGCCTTGTCGACGGCCTGGCCGAGCGCGGCCCACTGCGGTTCCGCGTCGACGAGCTTGCTGATGTCCGTGTTGATCTTGAAGTGCTGCGCGACGTAGACGCCGCTGAAGACGGCGATGACGAGCGACAGCACGACGACCCAGACGGGGCGGCGTACCGACAATGCGACGAGTCGGACGATGAGAGAAGTCACCATGTGGCGGTGGGGAGGGGCTGGCAAGGACAAGGCAAAGAGTATACCGGCGCCACGTGACGTCGGTCGCCACGTTGGAGCGTAAAGGGGCGGGAAGGATATTTGCTGCGCCGGGAGGGAATCGCCGCGAATCGTCGGACGAATGGGCGGCGGAAATTGACATAATCGGCACCGATCGCGCAGCGGCCGGCACCCTGTGACAAAAGGGGCTGAAAGGTAACAGTCGGTCACCGCACGGCAGGCGGGCCGCCGGGCCGCTATACTTCGACCCACCGGCCGATGCGATCGATGCAATCCGCCGTCCGTTTTTTTCACCGAGTGCGAATATCCGTATGAAACGTCATCTGTTTGCTTTCGTCGCGGCGGCCGCCGTGTCGGTTTCCGCTTTCGCGCAGAGCGCGCCGGTCGACATCGTCCGTAATGCGGTCGAAGGCACCGTCAACGCGATGAAGGCCGATCCGGGTGCGCGCGGCGGCGACATGGCAAAAGTCACGCAAGTCGTCGAGCAGCGCTTCCTGCCCGCGACGAACTTCGAGCGCACGACCCGCATCGCGGTCGGCGATGCCTGGAAGCAGGCGACGCCGCAACAGCAGCAGGAGCTGTACAAGCAGTTCAAGCTGCTGATGACGCGTACCTATGCCGCGTCGCTCGCGCAGCTCGGCAGCCAGGACGCGAAGTTCTCGTTCAAGGCCGGCGGCGCGTCGGGTGCCGATGCGCTGGTGCAGTCGACGGTCACGACGCCGGGCGACAGCCAGTCGGTCGGCTACCGTCTCGGCAAGGTCGGCAGCGACTGGAAGATCTACGACATCGACATGTCGGGTGCGTGGCTGATCCAGGTCTACCAAGGGCAGTTCAAGAGCCAGCTCGCGTCGGGCGGGATCGACGGCCTGATCGCGTATCTGCAGAAGCACAATTCGCGGACGAATTGAGCGTCGCTGCGCGCAGTCTGGATTTTGGATGAGTGAAAGGCGCCTCCGGGCGCCTTTTTCGTTCGTGGTCAGTCGAGCGGTCGAGCGGTGATTCCACTGCGCGATGCCGACTCGGCGAATCACATGCGAAGCGAGAAAAAACAGCATCGTAGAGCTGATCAATGTGACCGACGCGCAGAGTGCCTTTTGCGGCGCCGCACGTCGCCGCCCTACCGCCGCCGATGCTCGACCGCGAACTTGATCAGCTCCGCCTGCCCTTCGATCTCGAGCTTGCGCTTCAGGTTGAGCCGATGCGTTTCCACCGTGCGGACCGACAGCCCCGTCTGCTGCGCGATCTGCTTGCTCGACAGCCCCTCGGCCAGTGCATCGAGGATGTCGCGCTCGCGCGGCGTCAACCGGTCGAGGGGCGACGCGGTCGCGCTCGCCTGGATCATCCGCGCGGCGAGCCCTTCGCTGAAGAACGTCTGCCCGGCCAGCACCGAGCCGATCGCGCGCACGATCTCGCTCGCGGGCGAATCCTTCAGCAGGTAGCCGCTCGCGCCGGCGCGCACGGCCTGCGTCACGTATTCGATGTTGTCGTGCATCGACAGCATGAGCACGCGAATCCCCGGAAAGCGCTCGTGGAACACGCCGGCGAGCGTGATGCCGTTCATCCCGTTCATGCCGACGTCCATCAGCGCGAGGTCGGGCTCGAGCGACGCGGCGAGCGCAAGCGCCTCGTCCGCGTTGCCGGCTTCGCCGACCACCGACAGGTCGGCCGCCTCGAGCCGCATCCGCAGGCCGTCGCGCACCAGCGGATGATCGTCGACCAGCAGCAGTCGGGCAGCGGGCCGGGCGGTGTCGGGGGCACTCATGGGCAAGGTCTCCGGTTATGGGGATCGTGTTCAGGCGGCGCGCAGCGGCACGCGCGCGGCTACGACGGTGTGGCCGACCTGCGACGTGATCGTCAGCATGCCGCCCAGCGCGTCGAGCCGCTCGCGCATGTTGCGCAGCCCGATGCCGCGGCGCGCGTCGGTCTGCGTACGCTCGGCGTCGAAGCCGCAGCCGTTGTCGGCGATGGTCAGCGTGACGGCATGCGCGCCGACGTCGAGCGTGACGGCCGCGCGCGATGCCTGCGCATGATGCACGATGTTGCTGAGCGCTTCCTGCGCGATCCGGAACAGCGCCGTGTTGACCGGCGCGGGCAGCGGCCGCGCGCCGCTGTGCGCCACCTGCGTATAGCCGATGTCGATGCCGCTTTCCGCGCCGAGCTCGCGCACGAGCTGCTCGAGCGCGGCGGCGAGGCCGAGATCGTCGAGCATCGCCGGGCGCAGCGCGTGTGAGATGCGGCGCACTTCGCGCAGCGTGTCGCCGAGCCGCCCGACGCCCGATGCGAGCGCCTGCTCGGCCTCAGGCATGCGCGCGGTGCCGCGCTCGAAGCGCGCGAGCGCGGATTCGAGCATCAGCTTCGCGGACACCATCATCTGGCTGATCCCGTCATGCAGCTCGCGCGACAGCCGCTCGCGCTCCTGCTCCTGCGATTCGACGACGCGCTGCGCGAGCTGCTTGAGCTTCGCGTCGGCGCTGCGCGACTCGCTGACGTTCAGCACCAGCGCACAGACGGCGATCGCCGCCGCGCCGGTCAGCGCGATCGCGGTGAGCCAGCTCATCGTGCGCTCGATGTTCGCGGACGCGCGCGCGTCGATGCGCTGCAGCGCGGTGTCGACATCGTCGAGATAGATGCCGGTGCCGACCATCCAGCCCCAGCGTTCGAGCGCGACGACGTAGCCGAGCTTCGGCGCGGGCTTGCCCGTCGACGGCCGCTGCCACGTGTAGCGCACGTAGCCGCCGCCGTGGGACGCGGCGCTGATCAGCTGCTGGATCGTCAGCGCGCCCTGCGGGTCGCGCATCGACCAGTAGTTGTGGCCGACGCGCTCGGGCTCGCGCGGATGCATCAGCGCATTGCCGTGCAGGTCGTATACGAAGAAATAGCCGTCGGGGCCGAAATCCATCTTCTGCAGCATCGCGAGCGCCTGCGTGCGCAGCAGTCCGTCGTCGCGCGCATTGCGGCCGCTCGCGTCGTACAGCGGCATGATCGCGCTCGTCGCGAGTTCGACGTAATGCTTCAGCTCGACTTCCTTGCTCGACAGGTAGGCGGCCTGGATCGTCGCGTGCTGCGTGCGCGCGAGCGACGTCGCCTGCTGGCGCACGCCGAAGCCGATGCCGGCGATCGCGAGCAGGAACGGCACGATGGCCAGAAGGAAAATCTTTGCCTTGAGTCTCATGGTGGTGTGAAGCGGGCGCGAGCCGGCGGGCGCGCGTGTCGCGCGGCGGCCGGGCGAGCCGACATTGTCGGCGATTTCGCCCGCGGCCGGCGCTGTGGCGGCCGGGCGGCCAGCCGTGGCTCAGGCGCGCCGCAGCGTGCGCTCGGCGGACGGGGCCGTCTGCACGACGACCTGGTTGCGCCCGCCTTCCTTCGCGCGGTACAGCGCGTCGTCGGCGAGCTTCAGTGCGGCCTGGATGCTGTCGTCGAGTTCCGGATAGCAGGTCGTCACACCGATGCTCGCGGTCAGGCGGTCCGACGCATCCGTGTCGTGCAGGATGCCGAGATCGAGGATGGCGGTGCGGATCGATTCGGCGATCGTCACGGCGCCGGGCGTGTCGACGTCCGGCAGCACCACGACGAACTCCTCGCCGCCGTAGCGCGCTGCATAGTCGGCCGGGCGGCGCAGGCATCCGGCGATGCAGCGGCCAACCGCGGCGAGCGCATCGTCGCCGGCCTGATGGCCTTGCGTGTCGTTGTAGCGCTTGAAGTGATCGACGTCGACGAACAGTAGCGACAGCGCGTGCTGCGAGCGCGCCGCGCGGCGCCATTCGCGCGCGAGCGTGACGTCGAGCATCCGGCGATTGTCGAGGCCCGTGAGGCCGTCGGTGCGCGCGAGCGCTTCCAGCTCGGTTTCCGCGCGGTGCCGCTTGCGCAGCTGGATGTCGAGCAGCATCGACAGGCCGACGAAGCCGAGCGCGAGCAAGGCCATCGCCGAGCCGATCGGGATCGCGCGGTCGTACCAGGCGGCGTAGGTGTCCGCCTCCGAGCGTGCGACCATGATGATCAGCGGCAGGTGGTCGAGGTGCCGGAACACGTACAGGCGCCGCACGCCGTCGATCGACGCGGTATCGGCGAAGCTCCCTTCGTTGGCGGTCATGAACCGGCGGAACGTGCTGGCCTTGCTGATGTTGCGGCCGACGATCGCCGGATCGTAAGGCTGGCGCGCGAGCATCAGGCCCTTCGTATTGATCAGCGCCATCGACCCGCGATCGCCGAGCGAGAGGCGCGAGAACAGGTCCTGGAAATATTCGAGCCGGATCGACATCACGGCGACGCCGCCGAACGACCCGTCGGGCCGCGTGATCCGCCGGCTGAGCGCAATGCTCGGCGAGCCGCCGCGCAATCGCGAACGGTACGGGTCGCTGACGTACAGGCCGACGTCCGGGTTGTCGCGGTGCACCGTGAAGTACGACTCGTTGCCGAAGTTGGCCTTGCGCGGCACGTCGCTCTTGCCGTCGACCGCGATGTCACCGTTCGAGTCGAGCACGTAGATGCCGCCGAGATACTTGGCCGTCGTCGCGCGATCGAACAGCACCTGGCGGCGCAGCGGCATCGGCAGCGCGAGGACCGCGGGATCGTTCTCGCCTTCGACGACCGCCTGCAGCGACAGCGCATAGAACTCGATGTTGCGCTCGATGTCCCACGACGCCATCAGCGCGATGTTCTGCTGGGTGGTGCGCGCGCGATCGCGTGCGTCGATCCGGCCTTCGTACAGCAGGATGCCGCACAGCAACAACAGGATCAGTGCGATCAGCAGCCCTGAATAGAAGATCAGGTGCGGCAGCAGGAACCGGCGCAATTGGGCGGCGACGCGGCTTGTCAGGCCGGATTCGCTGGGCATTGCGTAGTCGGTTTCTGCCATGGTCCGTGGATCGATGGGCATCGTCGCCGGGGCGGCGGGCCGATGCGATTGTTCGTATGATTTGCCGGCGATGATCCGGAATGCACCCCCCGGTGCGCATTCCGCCCGACCGATCTGGAACATGATGCCGATGATCGGCGATGGCGGCCGGATAAACCGCTGCATCACCTGCTCACCGGCAAGAGTTGCCGCGATTCGACGATCCGACGAATCGGGCGGCGCGGATTGGTCCGAGTATAACGCGCGCATTCGTGCACGCGGAAAATGTTGCGGACCGTTGATCCGGATCAAATTATCGCCCTGGCAGAGACTTGCCAGTCGCGTGGGGAACGTTGCAGCGCAAGGCTTTGCGCCAGGAGGGGGCAGCGCGCATACCGCCGTCGCCGATTTACATGCTTTAACGGCAGGCGGACGCGGAACCTTAAATCGTGCGATTCGGATCGATTATCCGTTTCAGCGTTTGCATGAATTCGAATGTAAAAACGGGCAGCCGTAATGGCTGCCCGCTTCGTGAAAACCGCATGCGGGAAAGCCCGCATGCGAAGGCTTACGCGCCGTGCTGTTGCGCCTTGTACGCGAGCCGGAACCGATGCAGCAGCGGCTCGGTATAACCGCTCGGCTGCGACGTGCCCTGCAGCGCCAGTGCGCATGCGGCCTTGAACGCGGTCGACTGGTCGTAGCCGGGCGCCATCGGGCGATAGTTCGGGTCGCCGGCGTTCTGCTGGTCGACGACGCGCGCCATCCGCTTGAACACGTCGAGCACGAAGGCCTCGGTGATCACGCCGTGGCGCAGCCAGTTCGCGATGTGCTGGCTCGAGATGCGCAGCGTCGCGCGGTCTTCCATCAGGCCGACGTCGTGGATGTCCGGCACCTTCGAGCAGCCGACACCCTGTTCGACCCAGCGCACGACGTAGCCGAGAATGCCCTGCGCGTTGTTCTCGACCTCGCTCAGGATTTCGCTCTCGCTCCAGGCGGCGCGCTCGACGACCGGCACGGTCAGCAGCCCTTCGAGCAGCGTGTCGCGCTCGCTTGCGTACGGCGTCTTCTCGAGTTCCTGCTGGATGGCCTGCACGTCGACGAGATGGTAGTGCAGCGCGTGCAGCGTCGCGGCGGTCGGCGACGGCACCCACGCGGTGTTCGCGCCGGCGCGCGGATGCGCGATCTTCTGCTCGAGCATCGCGTGCATCAGGTCCGGCATCGCCCACATGCCCTTGCCGATCTGCGCACGGCCGCGCAGGCCGGCCGACAGGCCCGCGAGCACGTTGTTGCGCTCGTACGCCTGGATCCACGCCGACGACTTCATGTCGCCCTTGCGGATCATCGGGCCCGCTTCCATCGCGGTGTGCATCTCGTCGCCGGTGCGGTCGAGGAAGCCGGTGTTGATGAACGCGACGCGCGCGGCGGCCGCCGCGATACAGGCGGCGAGGTTCACGCTGGTGCGGCGCTCCTCGTCCATGATGCCCATCTTCAGCGTGTTGCGCGGCAGGCCGTACAGATCCTCGATGCGCGCGAACAGCGTGTCGGCGAACGCGACTTCGACCGGGCCGTGCATCTTCGGCTTCACGATGTAGATCGAGCCGGTGCGCGAGTTGCGCTTGGCCTTCAGGTCGTGCAGCGCGCACAGCGTCGTGACGACACCGTCGAGGATGCCTTCCGGAATCTCGTTGCCGTCGCGGTCCAGCACCGCGCCGTTGGTCATCAGGTGGCCGACGTTGCGCACGAACAGCAGCGAGCGGCCGTGCAGCACCAGCGTGCCGCCGGCCGGCGTGGTGTACTCGCGATCGGCGTTCAGGCGGCGCGTGAAGGTCTTGCCGCCCTTCGCAACCTCCTCGACCAGCGTGCCCTGCATCAGGCCGAGCCAGTTGCGGTAGAGCTGGACCTTGTCGTCGGCGTCGACCGCCGCGACCGAATCCTCGCAGTCGATGATCGTGCTGACCGCGGCTTCGAGCACGACGTCCTTCACGTTCGCGAGATCGGCGCGGCCGATGGGGGTGGACGCGTCGATCTGGATCTCGAGGTGCAGGCCGTTGTGCTTCAGCAGGATCGCGGACGGCGCGCCCGCCGCACCCTGGTAGCCGACGAACTGTGCCGGCTGCGCGAGGTGCACGACGCCCTTGCCGGTTTCGACGGCGAGCTGGCCGTCTTCCACGCGATAGCGCAGCGCGTCGCGGTGCGAGCCGCTCGCGAGCGGCGCCGCGTTGTCGAGCACGCCGCGCGCGTAGTCGATCACGCGCTGGCCGCGCGTCGGGTTGTATGCCGTGGTGCGCTCGGCGCCGCCGTCCTCGGGCAGCGCATCGGTGCCGTACAGCGCGTCGTACAGGCTGCCCCAGCGTGCGTTCGCGGCGTTCAGCGCATAGCGCGCGTTCGACAGCGGCACGACGAGCTGCGGGCCGGCCTGCGTCGCGATCTCGCTGTCGACGTTCGCGGTGGCTGCCGCGACGTTCGACGGGACCGGCACGAGGTAGCCGATCTCTTCGAGAAATGCGCGAAACGCGGCATGGTCGCGCACCGGGCCGGGGTGCGCGCGATGCCACGTGTCGAGTTCCTGCTGCAGGCGGTCGCGTTCCGCGAGCAGCTCGCGGTTGCGCGGCGCGAGGTCGTGTACCAGGGCCGAGAAACCGCTCCAGAACGCGGCCTTGTCGATACCGGTGCCCGGCAGTGCTTCGTTTTCAATGAACTGGCTCAGCGCTGGCGCGACTTGCAGTCCTGCTTGGTCGATCATCGTGATTCCTCCCGGGGAAAAAATTCGCGCGCGGCTTGGCTGACTCATGTCGCGACGCTTTGTACGCCGGCGCGGGCGATCAGCGCGTCCTGCTCGGACTTTACGCCAGACACGCCGATTGCGCCCGCAATCCGGCCGTCGAACGCTACCGGCACGCCGCCTTCGAGCAAGCCCGTCAGCGGCACGCTGAGAAACGCGGTGCGGCCACCGTTGATCATATCCTCATACGCTTTCGTCTCGCGCCGGCCGAGGGCCGCCGCACGCGCCTTGTCCTGCGCGATGACGGCGCTGGCCGGCGACGCGCCGTCCAGGCGCGCGAACGCGAGCAGGTGGCCGCCGTCGTCGACGATGGCAATCGATACGGCCCAGCCGTGCCGTGCGGCTTCCACGCGGGCGGCCGCGAGCATGCGTTCGGCGTCGGCGAGCTGGAGTTCGGGTTTGGTTTGCATCATGTTCCTCCGGAATCAGCGGTCGGTGGAATCAGTCGACCCGTCGGTCGTCGACGAGCTCGATCCAGTGGCGCACGCGCGTGCGGCCCGCGCCGTTCAGGTGAGTCTGGCAGCCGACGTTGGCCGTGACAATCAGGTCCGGCCGCGCGGCTTCGAGCGCGTCGAGCTTGTTGTCGCGCAGCCTGGCCGCGAGTTCGGGCTGCGTCAGCGCATAGGTGCCGGCCGAGCCGCAGCAGAGATGGCCGTCGGCGACATTCGTCAGATCGAAGCCGAGCCGCGTCAGGATGCTTTCGACCGCGCCGCCGAGCCGCTGCGCGTGCTGCAGCGTGCACGGGCAGTGGACCGCGACGCGGCGTCGCGTCGACTCGGCCAGCGCGTCGAGCGGCTCGGCCGCGATCACTTCCGCGAGGTCGCGCGCGAGCGCGCTGACGCGCCGCGCCTTGTCCGCATAGACGGGGTCGGAGCGCAGCAGGTCGCCGTATTCCTTCACGAACGCGCCGCAGCCGCTCGCCGTCAGCACGATCGCCTCCGCGCCGGCTTCGATCGCAGGCCACCACGCGTCGATGTCGCGGCGTGCGCGCGCGAGCCCGGCATCCTGCGCGTTCAGGTGATATTCGGTCGCGCCGCAGCAGCCGGCTTCGCGCGCGGGCGTCACGCTGATGCCGAGGCGGTCGAGCACGCGCGCGGCGGCCGCGTTCGTGTTCGGCGACAGCGAAGGCTGCACGCAGCCTTCCAGCATCAGCACGCGCCGCGCATGGCGTACCGGCGGGCGCGGCGTGGCGGCGGGCACGGCGGCCGGAATCTTGTCCTGCAGCGTGCCGGGCAACAGCGGGCGCAGCGCGCGGCCGGCCTTCAGCAGCGCGGCGAAGGTTGCCGGCCGCGGCACCACGTGACGCAGGCCCGCGCGCAGCAGGCGCTCGCGCGCAGGCCGCCGCGCGCGCTTCTCGGCTTCCGCGCGGCCGATGTCGAGCAGCGTGTGATAGCGCACGCCGGACGGGCAGGTCGTCTCGCAGTTGCGGCACGTCAGGCAGCGGTCGAGATGCTGCTGCGTGCGCTCGCCGCACGGCTCGCCTTCGAGCATTTGCTTGATCAGGTAGATGCGTCCGCGCGGCCCGTCGAGCTCGTTGCCGAGCACCTGGTATGTCGGGCAGGTCGCATTGCAGAAACCGCAGTGCACGCACGCGCGCAGGATCGCTTCCGCTTCGTCGGCCCGGTCGAGGGCCTTGCTGGCTTCGCTGAGATTGGTTTGCATATCGGCGGTTCGAAGTCGGGTTGGCGTCAGACGTTCGCGTACAGGCGGCCGGGATTGAAGATCGCATGCGGATCGAGCTGCGCCTTCAGCTGCCGATGCACGCGCAGCAGCGCGGGCGGCAGCGGCTGGAACGGCTCGGGCGTCGTGCCGGGCGTGAAGCAGCTCGCGTGGCCGCCCCACTGCGCTGCGAAGTGCTGCACGTCGGCCGGCGCGGCGTCGCTTTTCAGCCAGCGCTGCGCGCCGCCCCAGTCGACGAGCAGCGCGCCGGGCAGCGCATCGAGCGGCGCGGCCGCCGGCACCGATACGCGCCACAGCGGGCGCGGATCGTCGAAGAACGGCAGCGACAGGTCGCGCAGCCGCGCCCAGAACCCGTCGTCGCGATCGTCCATCCGCTCGCCGCCGATCGTGTCGCGCGCGGCCTTCACCGAGCCCTCGCCGCCTTCGAGCCGCACGCGCAGCACGCCGTCCGCGTGGCACGCACCCGCGAGCGGCAGCCCCGCGCGACGCCATGCCGCGACGCGTTGCACGGCTTCGGCGGCAGCGAGCTGTAAGGCGAGATCGCCGGTCGCGCGCGGCTTCGGCAGCACCTTCAGCGACACTTCCGTCACGACGCCGAGACAGCCGAAACTGCCCGCGAGGAGCCGCGACACGTCGTAGCCCGCGACGTTCTTCATCACCTCGCCGCCGAAGCGCAGGTGCTTCGCGTGGCCGGTGATCACGCGACAGCCGAGCACGAAGTCGCGCACCGCGCCGGCCCACGGGCGGCGCGGCCCCGACAGCGCCGCCGCGAACATGCCGCCGACCGTTGCCGTGCCGCCGAACGTGGGCGGCTCGCACGGCAGCATCTGGCCGGCCGCGTCGAGCATCGCTTCCAGTTCGGCGAGCGGCGTGCCCGCGCGTGCGGTGATGACAAGTTCGGTCGGGTCGTACGCGACGATGCCGCGGTGCGTGCGCACGTCGAGCGCGCGGCCTTCGACCGCGCGGCCGACGAACGCCTTCGTGCCCGCGCCGCGGATGTGCAGCGGCTGGCGCGCGTGGATCGCGGCGTCGACCTGCGCGACGAGCGCCGCGCTGTCGTCGATCGATTCGGGTTCGCGTTCGCGTCGCATCAGAAGCGCTCCAGTTCGGGAAACGGCAGCTTGCCGTGATGGACGTGCATCGCGCCGAACTCGGCGCAGCGGTGCAGCGTCGGGATGTTCTTGCCGGGGTTGAGCAGGCGCTGCGGATCGAACGCGGCCTTCACCGCGTGGAAGAACGTGATTTCGTCGGCGTTGAACTGCACGCACATCTGGTTGATCTTCTCGCGCCCGACACCGTGTTCGCCGGTGATGCTGCCGCCTGCCGCGACGCACAGTTCGAGGATCTTGCCGCCGAGCGCTTCCGCGCGGTCGAGCTCGCCGGGACGGTTCGCGTCGAACAGGATCAGCGGATGCATGTTGCCGTCGCCCGCATGGAACACGTTCGCGACCGGCAGCGCGTATTGCGCGGACAGCGCGGCGATCCCTTCGAGCACGCGCGGCAGCTCGCGGCGCGGGATCGTGCCGTCCATGCAGTAGTAGTCGGGCGACATGCGGCCGACCGCCGGGAACGCGTTCTTGCGGCCGGCCCAGAAGCGTTGCCGCTCCGCTTCGTCGCGCGCGACGCGGATCTCCGACGCGCCGGCGTCGCGCAGCAGCGCGGCCACGCGTTCGGCGTCTTCGTCGACATCGGTCGCGGCGCCGTCGAGTTCGCACAGCAGGATCGCCTGCGCGTCGACCGGGTAGCCGGCGTGGATGAAGTCCTCGGCCGCGCGGATCGCGAGGTTGTCCATCATCTCGAGCCCGCCGGGAATCACGCCCGCGCCGATGATCCGCGCGACCGCCGCGCCGGCTTCGGCCACGTCGTCGAAGCTCGCCATCAGCACCTTCACGCTCGACGGTTTCGGCAGCAGCTTCACCGTCACCTCGGTGACGATGCCGAGCATCCCCTCGGAGCCGGTGAACAGCGCGAGCAGGTCGAAGCCGGGGGCGTCGAGCGCGTCGGCGCCGAGCGTCAGCGTGTCGCCGTCGATCGTCAGGGTCTCGGCCTTCAGGATGTTGTGCACCGTCAGCCCGTATTTCAGGCAGTGCACGCCGCCCGCGTTTTCGGCGACGTTGCCGCCGATCGAGCAGGCGATCTGCGACGACGGATCGGGCGCGTAGTAGAGGCCGTAGGGTGCCGCGGCCTGCGAGATCGCGAGGTTGCGCACGCCCGGCTGCACGCGCGCGATGCCGGCGTCGGCGTCGATTTCCAGGATCCGGTTGAACTTCGACATCACGAGCAGGATGCCTTTTTCGAGCGGCATCGCGCCGCCCGACAGCCCGGTGCCCGCGCCGCGCGCGACGACCGGCACGCCGTGCGCGGCCGCGACGCGCAGCACCGCGCGCACCTGCTCGACCGTGTCGGGCAGCACGACCGCGAGCGGCACCGTGCGGTACGCGGCGAGGCCGTCGCATTCGAACGGCTTCAGCGCCTCGCGCTCGTGCAGCACGTCGAGGCCGGGCGCCGCCGCGTCGAGCGCGGCGACGAGCGTGTCGCGGTCGACGGTCGCCAACGGGCCGTCGATCCGTTCGTCGTAGGTGAAACTCATCGTGTGTCTCCGTCTCCACCATCTTCATCGTGCAGGCGGCCGCAGGACGCGCGGCACGCCGATGGACGGCATTCTTGGCGGGCGGCGGGGGCGTGTCCAGATGCCGCCCGCGTGGTCATACCAGTTTTTCCTAGAGTGTTTTTGAGAAGTGACTCGATGTGACAGGAAACGCAATCCGCACAAGGGTTTGTGCGAAAATCGGCGACATCGGTCCAAAGTGGTCATACCAGTATGGAAATGCAGAATCGACAAGCGCCGGCGCGCAATGTCGCCGATGTCGTCGCCGAGCGGATCGAGCAGCTGATCGTCGACGGCGTGTTGAAGGCCGGGCAGGCGCTGCCGTCCGAACGTCGGCTGACCGAGAAGCTCGGCGTGTCGCGCACGGCCGTGCGCGAAGGGATGAAGCTGCTGCGCGCGCGCGGGATCATCGACACGACGCACGGCAAGGGCTCGTTCGTCGCGAGCCTGACCCCGCAGCGCGAAGTCTCGCCGATGATGCATCTGCTCGGCTCGCAGCCGCGCACGCTGTACGACCTGTTCGAGGTGCGCGGCATGCTCGAGACCGAAGCCGCGCGGCTCGCCGCGCTGCGCGGCACACCCGCCGACTTCATCCTGATCAAGCGCCGCTACGAGGAGATGACGGCGGCCGATGCGCAGGATCTCGATCCGGCCGCGCGCGCGAAGCTCGACCATGCGTTCCATCTCGCGATCTGCGAGGCGTCGCACAATCCGGTGCTGGTCAACACGCTGCAGTCGCTGACCGATCTGCTGCTCAGCTCCGTGTTCGCGTCGGTGAACAACCTCTATCATCGCGAGCCGCTGAAGAAGCAGATCGACCGCCAGCACGCGCGGCTCTATAACGCGGTGACGGGGCGGCTGCCCGACCAGGCGCGCAAGGCGGCGAGCGAGCATATCCGGCAGTGCGTCGAGTATCTGCGCGAGATCGAAGAGGAGGAGCAGCGGCTCGTGCGCTCGACGTTGCGGCTCGAAGGGTGGACTTGAGTCACGTGAACCAGCGTGGCCGATGACGTCAGGGCGTGTGTCAAGCATGTCGAGCTGGCGATGCGGCCTATTCGATGCGTGGCCCGACACGACCTGTTTAGCCGCTGCGCGACATGCGCTCAGGCGGTTGAATCGGGCGAAATTGGGGTGTAGTTCGTACCCGAAACGCGCAAAAAAGCCCGCCGAAGCGGGCAATCCTCTCGATGAAGAGGGGGAGATGCGAATCCGCGAGCAGACAGCCGCGATCAGCGCTCGGCGTCGGCTCACCCTTTCGTCGCCCCAAACGTGAGCCCCGCGACGAAATGCTTCTGCATCGCGAAGAACATCGCGACCGACGGCAGCGCCGCGAGAATCGACCCGGCCGAAACAAGGTTCCAGGACGTCGTCCATTGCCCCTTCAGCGCCGCCACACCCGCGGTAATCGGCGCGGCCTCGTCACCTTGCGTGAGACACAGCGCCCAGAAGTAATCGTTCCACACGAACGTAAACACGAGAATCGCGAGCGCGGCCAGCGCCGGCCGGATCAACGGCAACACGATCCGCCAGAACACCGTCCACTCGCCCGCGCCTTCGATCCGCGCCGCCTCGATCAGCTCGAACGGCAGCTGCTTGATGAAATTGCGCAGAAACAGCGTACAGAACCCCGTCTGAAACGCGACGTGAAAGAGAATCAGCGCCTCGACCGTATTGAACACCCCGAGCCTCAGCGACAAGTCGCGAACCGGAATCATCAGCACCTGCACCGGCACGAAATTCCCCGCGACGAAGGTCCCGAACAGCGCGGCATTCCCGCGAAACCGGTAAGTCGCCAGCGCGAACCCGGCCATCGCCGCGAGCGCAATCGACCCGAGCACCGACGGCACCGTGATCTGCACGCTGTTCCAGAAGTAATGCAGCATCGGCGACGTGGTCAGCGCGTCGCGATAGTTCTCGATCATCGAGAAGTGCCGCGGCCAGCCCCAGTAGTGTCCTTCGACCAGTTCCTCGGTCGAGCGCACCGACGTGACGAACACCGCGATCATCGGCAGCAGCCAGATCACGAGCGCGACGGGCAGCGACAGCTTGTACAGCCGGCGCGATACCGGCTTCCAGTGGGCAACGGGCGTTGGAAACATGATGAATGGTTCCCCGGAAGGTCAAATCACTGCTCGTTGCGCAGCATGCGGCGCAACTGGAACACGATGTAGACGAGCATGATCGCGAACAGCACGACCGCGATCGACGCGGAATAGCCGAGCCGGTAATACTTGATCGCCTGGTCGTACATGTAATACGCGAGCACGGTCGAGCTCTCGAACGGGCCGCCGCCCGTCATCACCGAAATCAGGTCGAAGCTGCGCAGCGCGCCGATCACCGTGACGACGATCGCCATGAACGTGGTCGGCCGCAATTGCGGCAGCACGACGTGCCACAGCAGCGCGAAGCCGCGCGCGCCTTCCATCCGTGCCGCTTCGATCTGCTCCGGGTTCACCGACGTGAGGCCGGTGAGGTACAGGATCATGCAGTACGCGGTCTGCGGCCACAGCGCGGCGAACACGATGCCGAAGGTCGCATAGCGTGCATCGCCGAGCACCGGAATCCCGTGCCCGGCGATCAGCGCGAGCAGCCCGAAGGTCGGATCGTAGAACCACGAGAAGATCAGGCCGACGACCACGCCCGACAGCACGAACGGCGCGAAGAACAGCGACTTCACGAGCCGGATGCCGGCGACCGCCTGGTTCAGGTACAGCGCGAGCGCGAGGCCGAGCGGTGGCGCGAGCATGAACAGCGCGAGCCAGATCACGTTGTTGCGCAGCGCGGTGTAGAACGTCGGCGCTTGCAGCAGCTCGGCGTAGTTCGCGAGGCCGACGAACGTGCGCTCGGTCATCCCGTCCCAGTTGCAGAGGCTCAGCCACAGCGTCGACAGGATCGGCCAGATCACATAGACGGCAACCATTGCGCACGCGGGCGCGAGAAAGAGCCACGCGGCGCGCCGTTGTCGCCGCACGGCCGGCGACGGGCGGCGCGCGCGCAGCGCGGCAGGCGAGCTGCGGGCCGGCGGCGCGGCGGCGGGCGGTGCGGCCGGGGTAGCCGGCGTTGCAACGGGTCTGGACGTGATCGGACTGGACACGGCAAGCCTCCTGGGCGGACGCGGCGGCACTCGGCCGCCGCAGGGGTCACGCGGCTACTTCTTGTAGATCCGCTTGCGGGTCTGTTCGAGTTGCGCGAGCACGGTGTCGAGCTGCGCGGGATTCGCGACGAACTGCTGCATCCCCTTCATCCCTTCGTCGGCCATTTCCTTCGTCATGTCGCGGTCGTAGAACTGCGCGACGCCGCCGCGGGTGTCGGCGAGGATCCGGAAGCCGATGCGCGAGATCGGATCGGCCGGCTCCGGCGACTTGCCGTTGGCCGACAGCGAACCGAGCCCTTCGGCGAGCTTCGCGCCCATCTCGGGCGTTTCGACGAACGCGAGGAAGGTATGCGCGTCGGCCTTGTTCTTCGCCTTGGTCGGGATGTGCAGCGATTCGACCGGGCCGTCCTCGGCGGTCGGCACCTTCGGGTCGATGATCGGGAAACGGTAATAGCCCATTTCCTGCTTCACGTTCGGCGGAAAGCCCGCGGCGATGAAGGTGCCCATCAGCATCATCGCGGCCTTGCCCTGGAACAGGAACGGCTGCGCGCCGTCGAGATCGTAGGACAGCGCGTTGTCGATGAAGTAGCCCGAGTCGATCAGCGATTTCCACGTCGTGTAGACCTTCTTCACGCGTGGATCGGTATACGGCACGTCGCCAGCCATCAGCTGCTGGTGGAACGCGTTGCCGTTCAGGCGCAGGTCGAGATAGTCGAACCAGCCGGCGAGCGTCCACGCGTCGCGGCCGCCGATCGCGATCGGCGTGATGCCGGCCGCCTTCAGTTTCCTGCATGCATCGAGAAACTGGTCCCAGGTCTTCGGCTCGTCGGCGATGCCGACCTTGCCGAACAGGTCCTTGCGGTAGAACAGCCCCCACGAGTAATAGACGGTCGGCGCCGCATACTGCTTGCCGTTATAGGACGATGCGCTGCGCGTCGACGCGTACATCGCATCCCAGCCGTTCTTCTTCCAGTCGCCGCTCAGGTCCTCGAACAGCCCGCGCTTCGCGTAGTACGCCATGCGCTCGCCCGCGTGCCAGTTCACGACGTCGGGCGCGACGGTCGTGAGCCATGCGGGGAGCTGCACCTTGTACGCTTCCTCGTCGACGAAGGTGGGCTTCACGTCGATGTCGGGATGGGCCTTGTGGAACGCTTCGATCGTCGACTGCCAGACCGCGCGCTGGCTGGCGCCCTTGAACGCGATGTTGATCGTCAGCGTGCCCGCGTCGGCCGGCGCCGCGGCGCCGAACGAAGCGAACGCGATGGCGGCGGCGGTCGCAAGCCGGGCGGCGACGCGAAGGGGGCGATGTGTCATGGGTGTCTCCATTCCTGTCTGTCGTTGTGCGTGACCGGCGCGTCGCGGCGCCGGGGGCGGTTGCTACGAACGGCTGCTACGAACCGCTTCGATACACGGCGACGCCTTGCGGCTCGACCTGCGCGGCGCCGACCACGAACGCGGACGGCGGCACTGCATCGATCGTGTGCGGCGTGCTGCCGTAGTTGAATACGTAGGTCAGGCCGCCGCGCCGGCTCACGCGCACGCCGTCGCCGAGCGGCGACGGTGTCAGGCCGGCTTCGGCCGCGACGTCGGCGAACAGGCGCGCGGTGGTCGCGTCGTCGAACAGCGCGGCCCAGTAGTGCAGCGTGCCGTGCGACACGCAGGCCGGATGACCGTCGGCGAAACGCGCGCGCACGACGCTGCGCGCGTCGTCGTCGCGCAGTTCGACGAGGTCGCGCCAGTGACGCGCGTCGCCGGTGAGCGGCGCGCCGTCGCGCAGCGTGCCGTCGATCCGCTCGGTCACGTTCGGTCGCAGCGATTCGACGCGCCACACGCGCACCGGCAGGATCGACGCGAGCGGGCCGGGCGGCAGCGTCGGCGGAATCCGCAGGTCGGCGGTCTTCGAGCCGGTGCGCGGACCGAACACCGCATGCGCGCCGGAGGCGGCGAGCCGTGCCGCGAAGTCGTCCGGCACGACCGGCAGCGGCGGCACGACGACGAGCCGGTAGCCGTCGAGCGGCGCGTGCGCGGACACGATGTCGACGTCGAGGCCGAGCGAACGCAGCGCCGAGTAGTACTCGAACGCGAAGCGCGGGTAGTGGAAATCGGCGCCTTGCGGCTGCACTTCGAACAGCCACTTCGCTTCGTAGTCGAACACCAGCGCGACGGGTGCACGCACCGCGCCGTTCGCGTCGGCATCGGCACCTGCGTCGAGCACGGCGGCGATCTCCTGCGCGACGCGCTGCGCTTCGCGGCCGCCTTCGTCGAGCCGGTCGTCGGGCGTGTGCAGGCCCGCATGCATCTGCTCCTGCGCGAACGGCGCCTGCCGCCAGCGGAAGTACGACACGCAGCCGGCGCCGTGCGCGAACGCTTCCCAGCTCCACAGCCGCACCATGCCCGGCAGCGGCGCGGGGTTCCACTGTGCCCAGTTCACGGGGCCCGGCTGCTGCTCCATCACCCAGAACGGCAGCTTCGACATGCCGCGATAGAGGTCGTGATTGAACGACGCGAAATCCGGATGGCCGGTGCGCAGCCAGCGCGCCTTCACGTCGGGCGCGAACCATTGCTCCTCGAGCGCGCCGAGCGGATAGCTGTCCCAGGTCGCGACGTCGAGGTCGCGCGCCACTTCGTAATGATCGAACTCGGTGAAGAGCTGCATGAAGTTGTGCGCGACGGGGCGGCCCGGCGAATGCGCGCGGATCACGTCGACCTGCATCCGGTGATAGCGTGCGACTTCATCCGACGCGAAGCGCCGGTAGTCGAGGCGGTGCGACGGATGCGCTTCGGTCACGGTGCCGACCGGCGCATCGACTTCGTCGAAATGCCGGTACTCCATGCTCCAGAACACGGTGCCCCACGCACGGTTCAGCGCGTCGATCGTGCCGTAGCGCGCCTGCAGCCATGCACGAAAACGCACGAGCGCGGCGGGCGAGTAGCTGACGACCGTCTGATGGCAGCCGAGTTCGTTGTCGGTCTGCCAGTAGCGCACGGCCGGGTGGCGGCCGTAGCGCTCGGCGACCGCGGTGCAGATGCGGCGCGACGCTTCCAGATAGGTCGGCGACGAGAAGTCGTAGTGGCGGCGCGAGCCGAACTTGCGCGGCCGGCCGTCCGCGCCGATCGCGAGGATGTCGGGGTGACGGTCGACGAGCCATTTCGGCGGTGTCGCGGTCGGCGTGCACATCACGATCTCGAGGCCGGTCGTGCCGAGCACGTCGATCGCGCGGTCGAGCCAGCCCCAGTCGTATTCGCCCGGCGACGGCTCGATGCGGCTCCACGCGAATTCGGCGATCCGCACCTGCGCGATGCCGAGTGCCTTCATCCGGCGGGCGTCGTCGGCCCACATCGATTCCGGCCAGTGTTCCGGGTAGTAACAGACTCCGAGGCGCATGCCCGATCCTTATGCGTAGTGGTGGACGGGAAGGTCGGCGCACGCGGGCACCGCGCGGCCGTCTTCGGTGAAGAGGTGGCAGGCGGCGGCCGGCGCATGCGCGTGCACGCGTTCGCCGCGGCGCAGCGGGGCGTCGCCGGGCACCTTCGCGATCAGCGGCGTGCCGCCGGGCTGGTCGAGGTGCACGTAGGTCTGCTCGCCGAGGCGTTCGACGAGCGCGACGTCGCGCGCGAGCGTCGTCGCGTCGTGCGCGGCGTCGAGCGTCAGGTGTTCGGGGCGGATACCGAGCGTGACGGCCGCGCCGACCGCGAGCGCGGAACCGTCGCGCGGCAGCGTGAAGGTTTCGCCGGACAACACGACGGTGACGATCGTGCGCCGCGCGTCGCAGGCGGTGACGACGGCTGGCAGGAAGTTCATCCGCGGCGAGCCGATGAAGCCGGCGACGAAGCGGCTCGCCGGATGGTGATAGAGGTCGAGCGGCGCGCCGACCTGCGCGATGCTGCCGTGTCGCGCGGTGTCCGCGCCGGCGTGCAGCAGCACGATCTTGTCGGCGAGCGTCATCGCTTCGGTCTGGTCGTGCGTCACGTAGACGACGCTCGCGCGCTCGAACTGCCGGTGCAGTTTCGCGATCTCGATGCGGGTCTGGCCGCGCAGCGCCGCGTCGAGGTTCGACAGCGGCTCGTCGAACAGGAACACGCCGGGCTCGCGCACGATCGCGCGGCCGATCGCGACGCGCTGCCGCTGGCCGCCGGACAGCGCCTTCGGCTTGCGCTCGAGCAGCGTGTCGAGCTGCAGGATCCGCGCGGCGTCGCGCACCTTCCGGTCGATCTCGGCCTTCGGCACGCGCGCGAGCTTCAGCCCGAACGCCATGTTCTCGTAGACCGTCATGTGCGGAAACAGCGCGTAGCTCTGGAACACCATCGCGACGCCGCGCTCGGCGGCCGGCACGTCGTCGACGCGGCGGCCGTCGATCGACAGCTCGCCGTCGCTCAGGTCCTCGAGGCCCGCGATCATCCGCAGCAGGGTCGACTTGCCGCAGCCGGACGGGCCGAGGAACACGCAGAACTCGTGCGCGCCGATCTCCAGATCGACGTCGCGAATGACCGGCGCGTGCTCGCCATAGGCTTTCTGCACGCGTCGCATCGAGATGCTCGCCATTGTCTCCGCTCCATGTTCTAATGCGCTTTCGTCGATGCTTAAGCGCTTAAGCATCGCGATCAAAAAAAGAGCCGATCGCGATCGCGGCCGAGTCGCGCCCGTCGGTCGGGCGGCAGGGTGTGCGGCGATAGTGCGCCGCTTCGGTGAGCGAAGCAAATACTGGATCGACGTCTCATATAGTGGGCAAATCATGGCGACACTGGATGAAGTGGCCCGTCGCGCCGGCGTGACGGCCGCGACGGTCTCGAACGTGCTGCGCAACCGCGGCCGGGTCGGCGAAGCCACCCGCGCGCGGGTGCTCGAAGCGGTGCAGGCGCTCGGCTACCGGCCGCATCTGGCCGCGCGGGCGCTGGCTGAAGGGCGCGCGCCGACGGTCGCGCTGATGGTGTCGAGCATCGCGAACCCGTTCTATCCGGAGTTCGCGCTCGCGGTCGAGCGCGCGGTGCGGCGCAACGGGCAATTCCTGATCGTCTGCAATACGAACGAAGATCCGTTGCAGGGGCGCGCGTATCTCGACCAGATCGCCGGCACGATTTCCGAGGGGATTCTCGTGACCAACGCGAACCTGCACCTGCCGGATCTGGTCGACGTCGCGCGGCGCGGCGTGCCGGTCGTGCTGTGTCTGTGGGAGCGGCCCGATGCGCCGCCCGAAGGCTTGCCGTGCGTCGCGGTGGATTTTCGCGAGGCGGGGCGGATTGCGACGCGGCATCTGGTCGAGCTCGGGCACAAGTCCATTGGTGTGATCGTCGGCGGCTCGGCGAGCGGTGTGCAGGCGGCGCGCTACGACGGCTTCGTCGATGTGATGCGCGAAGCGGGGCTCGACGCGTCGATCGTCGCGGCCGAGCCCGATTCGATCGAAGGCGGCGTGCGTGCGGCCGGGCGGCTGCTCGACGCTCATCCCGGGCTGACCGCGCTGGTCGCGACCAACGACCTGCCCGCGATCGGCGCGCTGCATGCGGCCGCCGATCGCGGCCGGCGTGTGCCCGACGATCTGTCGATCGTCGGCATCACCGATATTCATCTGGCGAGCGATACGCGTCCTACGTTGACGACCGTCGCGATTCCGACCGCCGAGGCCGCGGGGCTCGCGGTCGAACTGCTCAACGCGTTGCGCGAGGCGGGCGGTCAGGTCGACGATGCATCGCGCGTGCGGACGGCGTCGGTGCCGCGGCTGGTGGTGCGAGGGACGACGGGGGCGGTGCGCGATGGCTTAGCGGGAGAAGGCGGCCACGCGGGGCGCGTCGCGTAGTGTCATGCTTGCCGAAGCCGAAGCCGACGGGCTAAGCCTGAGTAGAGGCCGGCCGCGGGCCGGTAGATGGAATCACACGAGTGGCTCGATCACGCCCCAAGGCGCAGATCGTCCTCGACGAGCCGCATCACGATGCGTCGGGCCGAATCGAGGTGCGCGACCGTCATCGCGCGGGCGCCACGTGCATTGCGTTCGCGGCACGCTTGCAGGATTTCCTCATGCTCGACCTGGAATGACGGCGTATCCGCGAGCAACGTCGCCTGCAGTCGCTCGTAGCGCTCGACCTGGCTGCGCAGCTCCGCGATCGCTTTCAACTGCCGCTCGTTGCCGCAGCATGAATACAGCAGCGCATGGAATTCGCGGTTCAGCTCGCCTTGCCGGCGCGGCACGTTCGATTCGCCGAGCAGCCTGTGCACGAGTTCGGCGCGCGCGAGTGTTTCGTCATCGAGCCGCTTCACGCTGCGGTAGATCGCGTCGCCTTCGAGCAGCGCGCGCATGTCGTAGATCTCCTGCACGTCGGATGCGCTCAGCATCCGCACGACCGCGCCGCGATTCCTGAAGATATCCAGCAATCCTTCGCGTTCGAGGCGCTGGATCGCCTCGCGCATCGGAATCCGGCTGATGCCGAAGCGTTCGGCGAGGTCGCGCTCGACGAGCCGCTCGCCTGCCTGCAACTCGCCGTTGATGATCATCTCCCGCAACGATGCAGCCACCGCGTCCGCCGTCGAATCGAGTCTGGCTTCCATGTTCCCGTGCTCCTCATTTTGGAATAATGGTATACCAAATGACATTCCGGTGCCACAATGACGGCCTCACGTTCCGATATCGAAGGAGAGCGAGATGGCGCATGGCGAACACAAGTACCGCGTGGCAGTGGAGTGGACCGGCAACCGGGGAACCGGCACTTCGGGGTATCGCGAATACGGCCGCGATTACGTGATCCGCGCGGGTTCGAAGCCGGACATTCCGGGCTCGTCGGACGCGGCGTTCCGCGGCGACGCGGCGCGCTGGAATCCGGAAGACTTGCTGCTCGCGTCGGCCTCGGCGTGTCACAAGCTCTGGTATCTGCATCTGTGTTCCGATGCGGGCATCCGCGTGCTGGCGTATGTGGATGACGCGGAAGGGACGATGCTCGACAGCCCCGGGCCGGGGCGCTTCACCGAAATCGTGCTGCATCCGCGCGTGACGATCCAGGCGGGCGACGATCGTGCGCTCGCCGAGCGGCTGCATCATGACGCGCATGCGAAGTGCTATGTGGCGAACTCCGTGAACTTCCCGATCCGGTGCGAGCCGGTGATCGAGGTCGCGGAAGCGTGATGCATGCCGTGAAACGGGCGGGGTTCGCTGCGTACCGGGCGTAACCGAAACGCGGGACGCGAGCGCACGCGTGTCTTTCGACAGGCGAGCAGGCTCGACGAAACCGGGCCGCGTCGCGTTACAACACGACCCCGTACACCTCCCGCGCCGCCGCCCGAATCGCATCGGCCATCACCTCGACAGCCGGCGAAGGCAGCCGGTCCGTGCGTGTGATGATCCCGAAATCGTCCATCCGGCAATCCATCTCCAGCGGCAGCACCGTGACGATCCCGTGGCGCGCGTAGTACAGCGCGACGTCCTCCGCGAGCACCGCGATCATGTCGCTCTGCTCGATCAGCTGCGTGATGAACAGCAGCGCCGCCGTCTCGACCACGTTCGCGGGCGGCGCCAGGCTCGCGCGCTGGAACACGAGTTCGAAACGATGACGCAGCACGCTGCCGGCCGGCGGCATGACCCACGCGGCGCGCTGCACGTCGGCGAGCGACAGCGGCGCCTGCGCGAGCAGCGGATGGCCCGGCCGCACGACCGCGGCGACCGGCTCGCCGGTCAGCGGCTCGTAGCGCAGGTGCAGCTTGTCGTGTTCGGCGGACAGCCGGCCGAGCACGATGTCGAGCTTGTCCTGCGCGAGGTGTTCGAGCAGCGCGTTGCTCGTGTCGATCGTCACCGACACGCGCACGTTCGCATGCGTTCCCTTGACGGCCGCGACGGCCGGCGGCACGAGCCGCAGCCCCGGCGACGTGATCGCGCCCACCGCCACGTGCCCGAGATGGCCGGCCTTCAGCGCGGCCAGCTCCTCGCGCGCCTGGTCGAGGCTGCCGAGCGCCGCGCGCGCGTGGCGGATCAGCGCGTCGCCGTACAGCGTCGGCCGCATCCCGCGCGGCAGCCGCTCGAACAACACCGCGCCGATCGATTCCTCGAGCTCGCGCAGCAGCTTCGACGCGGCCGGCTGCGTCATGCTCAGCGCGGCCGCCGCGCGGTGGATGCTGCCTTCGTCGGCGAGCGCGACGACCAGCAGGAGCTGGCGCGTCTTCAGGCGGCTGCGGTTTCCCCACGGGCTGGCTTCGGGCATCGTACGGGTTTATATCGATATCGGAATCGATATCTTAATCGCCTAAAACGTCATTAGCCAGTTATCAAAATTCTGCCTAGACTGCGCCGGTATCCCGTCACCACAGGACTGACGATGTCGGCAACGAAACCCAGGCTGCGCTCCACCCAATGGTTCGGCACCAACGACAAGAACGGCTTCATGTACCGGAGCTGGATGAAGAACCAGGGCATCCCCGATCACGAGTTCGACGGCCGGCCGATCATCGGCATCTGCAACACGTGGTCCGAACTGACGCCGTGCAACGCGCACTTCCGCAAGCTCGCGGAGCACGTGAAGCGCGGGATCTCCGAGGCGGGCGGGTTCCCGGTCGAGTTCCCGGTGTTCTCGAACGGCGAATCGAACCTGCGGCCGTCGGCGATGCTCACGCGCAACCTGGCGTCGATGGACGTCGAGGAAGCGATCCGCGGCAACCCGATCGACGCGGTCGTGCTGCTCGCCGGTTGCGACAAGACGACCCCCGCGCTGCTGATGGGCGCGGCGAGCTGCGACGTGCCGGCGATCGTCGTGTCGGGCGGGCCGATGCTGAACGGCAAGCTCGAAGGCAAGAACATCGGCTCGGGCACGGCCGTGTGGCAGCTGCATGAAGCGCTGAAGGCAGGCGAGATCGACCTGCACCACTTCCTGTCTGCCGAGGCCGGCATGTCGCGCTCGGCCGGCACCTGCAACACGATGGGCACCGCGTCGACGATGGCGTGCATGGCCGAGGCGCTCGGCGTCGCGCTGCCGCACAACGCAGCGATTCCGGCGGTCGATTCGCGCCGCTATGTGCTCGCGCACATGTCGGGCATCCGCATCGTCGAGATGGCGCTCGAAGGGCTCGTGCTGTCGAAGGTCCTGACGCGTGCCGCATTCGAGAACGCGATCCGCGCGAACGCGGCGATCGGCGGCTCGACCAACGCGGTGATCCACCTGAAGGCGATCGCGGGCCGCATCGGCGTGCCGCTCGAACTCGAGGACTGGATGCGCATCGGCCGCGACACGCCGACGATCGTCGACCTGATGCCGTCGGGGCGCTTCCTGATGGAGGAGTTCTATTACGCGGGCGGGCTGCCGGCCGTGCTGCGCCGGCTCGGCGAAGGCGGGCTGCTGCCGCACCCGGACGCGCTGACGGTCAACGGCAAGTCGCTGTGGGACAACGTGCGCGAAGCGCCGAACTACGACGACGAGGTGATCCGCCCGCTCGACCGGCCGCTGATCGCCGACGGCGGAATCTGCATCCTGCGCGGCAATCTCGCGCCGCGCGGCGCGGTGCTGAAGCCGTCGGCGGCGAGCCCCGAGCTGCTGAAGCATCGCGGCCGCGCGGTGGTGTTCGAGAATCTCGATCACTACAAGGCGACGATCAACGACGAAGCGCTCGACGTCGACGCGAGCTCGGTGCTGGTGCTGAAGAACTGCGGGCCGCGCGGTTATCCGGGGATGGCCGAGGTCGGCAACATGGGGCTACCGCCGAAGCTGCTGCGCCAGGGCGTGAAGGACATGGTGCGGATCTCGGATGCGCGGATGAGCGGCACCGCGTACGGCACGGTCGTGCTGCACGTCGCGCCGGAAGCGGCCGCGGGTGGCCCGCTGGCCGCCGTGCGCAACGGCGACTGGATCGAGCTCGACTGCGAGGCCGGCACGCTGCATCTGGACATTTCGGATGACGAACTGCAGCGGCGCCTGTCGGACGTCGATCCGACAGCGGCGCCGGGCGTGGCCGGGCAGCTCGGCAAGGGCGGCTATGCGCGGCTGTATATCGATCACGTGCTGCAGGCGGACGAGGGGTGCGACCTCGACTTCCTGGTCGGCACGCGCGGCGCGGACGTGCCGAGCCATTCGCATTGAGCGGCGCATAGCCGTGCAGGGACGCGGACCGCGGCGGGGCCTGAGGGAAACGAGTGACGCGCCGGCCGTGGTCGAGCGCGAAGCATGGGGGGCACGCACGCACTAAAGCGCTAATGCGGGCCGACCGCAAAGCATGGGGCGTACGCAAGCGCTAAAGCGCCAACGTAGGCCGACCGCAAAGCATGGGGCGTACGTAAGCGCTAAAGCGCCAACGTACGCCGACCGCGCAGCATGGGGCCCCCGTAAGCGCTAAAGCGCTAACGGTGGCCGACCGCGAAGCATGGGGCGTACGTAAGCGCTAAAGCGCCAACGTACGCCGACAGGAGACAAGATGACGACGCAGTACCCCCCCGCGCACGCCGTGGCGGACCGGTCCGATTCGCCGGCAGCCGTCGACGAACGGCAACTGACCCGCCTGCTCACGCGCAAGCTCGTGCCGTTCCTCGCGCTGATTTACGTGGTCGCCTACGTCGACCGTACCGTCGTCGGCTTCGCGAAGCTGCACATGAACGCGGCGATCGGCCTCGGCGATGCCGCATACGGACTCGGCGCCGGACTGTTCTTCATCGGCTACTTCCTGTGCGAGGTGCCGAGCAACCTCGCGCTCGGACGCTTCGGCGCGCGCGTCTGGTTCGCACGCATCCTCGCGACGTGGGGCGTGATCACGATGGCGATGGCGCTGGTACAGGGGCCGGCCAGCTTCTACGTGCTGCGCTTCCTGCTCGGCGCGGCGGAAGCCGGTCTCTATCCCGGCATCCTGTACTTCCTCACGCAATGGTTCCCGATGCGCGACCGTGCCCGCGTGATCGGCCTGCTCGTCCTTGCGCAGCCGCTTGCCGGCATCGTGACGGGCCCGCTCGCCGGTTGGCTGCTGTCGACGCACGGGCTGTTCGGCCTGTCGGACTGGCAGACGCTGTTCGTCGTCAGCGGCCTCCCGGCCGTGCTGCTCGCGTGGCCCACGCTGCGGCTGCTGCCCGAATCGCCCGCGCATGCGCGCTGGCTGAACGACGACGAGCGCCGCTGGATCGCGCGGCAGCTCGCCGCCGATCGCGACACGTATCGCCCCGATTCGCACGGCAATCCGCTCGCCGCATTGCGCGACCGCCGCGTACTGCTGCTCGCCGCGCTGTTCCTGCCGTTTCCGCTGTGCATCTACGGGCTGTCGCTGTGGCTGCCGACGATCATCCACGCGTTCGGCACCGGCGATGCGGCGACGGGGATGCTGTCCGCGGTGCCGTACCTGTTCGCGGTGGTCGGCCTGCTCGTCGTGCCGCGTCATTCGGATCGCAAGCGCGAGCGTTACTGGCACATCGTCGTCGTGTCGGCGGCCGCCGCCGTGACGATGGGCGCGAGCGCGTGGGTGCGCGAACCGGCGCTGCAGTTCCTGTTCATCTGCCTGACCGCGTTCTCGCTGTATTCGATCCAGGCCGTCGTATGGGCGCTGCCCGGCGAATTCCTCGCCGGCACGAGCGCGGCGGTCGGCATCGCCGCGATCAATTCGCTCGCGAATCTCGGCGGCTACCTGGGGCCGTACGGCATCGGCCTGATCAAGGCGTCGACCGGCAGCCTCGCGGCCGGCCTGTACTTCCTCGCGGCGACGTTGCTGTTCGCGGTGCTGATGACGTTCGTGGTGCGCGCCGCGCTGCGCGCGCCCGAGCCGGCCGCGGGCACATTCGCCGGCGAATCCTGAACCCCGTGTTTTCCGGCTGAACGCCGCTTCGACCGACGCAGGACCGAACCATGACATCGAGCAGCACGCCGCGCTATCGCGGCATCTTCCCCGTCGTCCCGACGACGTTTTCCGAGACCGGCGAGCTCGACCTCGCAAGCCAGAAGCGCGCGGTCGACTTCATGATCGACGCGGGCTCGGACGGGCTGTGCATCCTCGCGAACTTCTCCGAGCAGTTCGCGGTCACCGACGACGAACGCGACGTGCTCACGCGCACGATCCTCGAACACGTCGCCGGCCGCGTGCCGGTGATCGTCACGACGTCGCACTACGGCACGCAGGTGTGCGCGGCGCGCAGCCTGCGCGCGCAGCAACTCGGCGCGGCGATGGTGATGGCGATGCCGCCGTATCACGGCGCGACGTTCCGCGTGCCCGAAGCGCAGATCTTCGAGTTCTTCGCGCGCGTGTCGGACGCGATCGACATCCCGATCATGATCCAGGATGCGCCCGCGAGCGGCACCGCGCTGTCCGCGCCGTTCCTCGCGCGCATGGCGCGCGAGATCGAGCAGGTCGCGTACTTCAAGATCGAGACGCCGGGTGCGGCGAACAAGCTGCGCGAGCTGATCCGGCTCGGCGGCGACGCGATCGAAGGGCCGTGGGACGGCGAGGAGGCGATCACGCTGCTCGCCGACCTGCATGCCGGCGCGACCGGTGCGATGACCGGCGGCGGCTTTCCGGACGGCATCCGGCCGATCCTCGAAGCATTCCGCGAAGGGCGGCACGACGAGGCGTTCGCGCGCTATCAGACGTGGCTGCCGCTGATCAATCACGAGAACCGCCAGTCCGGGATCCTCACCGCGAAGGCGCTGATGCGCGCCGGCGGTGTGATCGCGTGCGAGCGGCCACGGCACCCGATGCCGGAACTGCACCCGGACACGCGCGCGGAGCTGCTCGCGATCGCGCGCCGGCTCGATCCGCTCGTGCTGCGCTGGGCGCACTGAGCAAGTGGCGAAGGAGAAACGCAGATGAGCGACGTGATTTCACTGGGCGTGATCGGGATCGGCAAGATCGCGCGCGACCAGCATTTGCCGGCGATCGCCGCCGAACCGGGTTTCGTGCTGACCGCGTGCGCGAGCCGTCATGCGGAAGTCGACGGCGTGCGCAACTACCAGGACCTGGGCGCGCTGCTGGCCGCCGAGCCCGAGCTCGACGCCGTGTCGCTGTGCGCGCCGCCGCAGGTGCGCTACGCGCAGGCACGTGCCGCGCTCGAGGCCGGCAAGCACGTGATGCTCGAGAAGCCGCCGGGCGCGACGCTCGGCGAAGTGGCCGCGCTGGACGCGCTCGCGCGCGAACGCGGCCTCACGCTGTTCGCGACCTGGCATTCGCGCTGCGCGAGCGCGGTGGAACCGGCGCGCGCGTGGCTCGCGACGCGCACGATCCGCGCGGTGCAGGTGCGCTGGAAGGAGGACGTGCGGCGCTGGCATCCGGGCCAGCAGTGGATCTGGGAGCCCGGCGGCCTCGGCGTGTTCGATCCCGGCATCAACGCGCTGTCGATCGTCACGCGGATCCTGCCGCGCGAGCTCGTGCTGCGCGAGGCGACGCTCTACGTGCCGAGCGACGCGCAGATGCCGATCGCGGCCGACCTCGAGTGCGCCGATACGCACGGCGTGCCCGTGCGCGCGGAATTCGACTGGCGGCACGGCCCCGTCGAGCAATGGGAGATCGCGGTCGACACGTCGGACGGCGTGCTCGCGATCAGCCGCGGCGGCGCGCAATTGTCGATTGCGGGCGAGCCGGTCGAGATCGGGCCGCAGCGCGAGTACCCCGCGCTGTATGCGCAGTTCCGCGCGCTGATCGCGCGCGGCGAAAGCGACGTCGACGTGCGGCCGTTGCGGCTCGTCGCCGACGCATTCCTGTTCGGCCGGCGCGTCGGGACCGACGCGTTCGGCCGCTGACACCGTGCCGCCGCGAGCGCGACCGCGCACGACGAAACGCGCACGACGCAAGTTGAAGACCCAAGCCAACAGACAAGGAGACACCGCATGAACCGCACGACCCACACGATCCGCCGCCACACGCTGCGCGCGCTGCTGGCCGCGCTTTGCCTCGCGCCGCTCGGGATGCAGGGCGCCGCGCACGCCGACGCGCCGCTGAAGATCGGCTTCCTGGTGAAGATGCCCGAGCAGGCATGGTTCATCAACGAGCAGAACGCGGCGTCCGCGCTCGGCCAGAAGGAGAACTTCTCGGTCGTGAAGATCGGCACGCCGGACGGCGAGAAGGTGCTCGCCGCGATCGACAATCTCGGCTCGCAAGGCGCGCAGGGCTTCGTGATCTGCGCACCCGACGTGCGCCTCGGGCCGGCGATCGCGTCGCGCGCGAAGCGCTACAACATGAAGTTCGTGACGGTCGACGACCAGCTCGTCGACTCGACCGGCAAGCCGCTGCCGAACGTGCCGCACCTCGGGATGTCGGCGACCAAGATCGGCAACCAGGTCGGCCAGGCGATCGCCGACGAGATGAAGCGGCGCGGCTGGAAGCCGGAGGAAGTCGGCGCGCTGCGCGTCACCAACTACGAGCTGCCGACCGCGAAGCTGCGCACCGACGGCGCGACGCAGGCGCTGCTCGCGAACGGCTTCCGCAAGGAAAACATCTTCGACGCGCCGCAGAAGACGACCGACGACGAAGGCGGCTTCAGCGCGGCGGCGCCCGTGCTCGCGCGCCATCCGAACATCAAGAAGTGGGTGGTCTACGCGCTGAACGAGGAAACCGTGCTCGGCGCGGTACGCGCGACCGAACAGCTGCACATCCCGGCCGCGGACGTGATCGGCGTCGGCATCAATGGCGCGGGCGAGGCGTTCGCCGAGTTCCAGAAGAAGGAGCCGACCGGCTTCTACGGAACGATCGCGGTCAGCTCGACGAATCACGGCAAGGACAGCACGCAGAACCTCGTCGACTGGATCCGCAACGGCAAGACGCCGCCGGCCGACACGCAGACGAGCGGCAAGCTGATGACGCGCGCGAACTGGCAGGCCGTGCGCGCCGAGCTCGGCATCTGAACGTGCGGGGCGACGACGCGATGACGATGCAGATGATGACGGCCAGTTCGCGCCACGACGACGTGGCCACGCCCGGCACCGCGCCGCCGCCGGCCGGCGGCGCGCTGCTCGCGCTCGACGGCATTACGGTGACGTTCCCGGGCGTGCGCGCGCTCGACGGCGTGTCGCTGTCGGTGCGCGCCGGCGAGGTGCACGGGCTGATGGGCGAGAACGGCGCGGGCAAGTCGACGCTGCTGAAGGTGCTGTCCGGCGTAAATCAGCCGCAGGCCGGCACGCTGACGCTGAACGGCGCGGTGCAGCGCTTCGCGTCGACGCGCGCCGCGCTCGAGGCCGGCATCGCGATCATCTACCAGGAGCTGCATCTGGTACCCGAGCTGACGGTCGCCGAGAACCTGATGCTCGGCCAGCTGCCGAGCCGGCTCGGCGTGGTCGACGAGCGCGCGCTTGCCGTGCGCGCGCTCGATGCGCTGGAGCGGCTCGGCGAGCACATCGACCCGGACATCCCGGTGAAGTATTTGTCGATCGGCCAGCGCCAGATGATCGAGATCGGCAAGGCGCTGATGCGCGACGCACGCGTGATCGCGTTCGACGAGCCGACGAGTTCGCTGTCCGCGCGCGAGACGACGCAGCTGTTCCGCATCATCCGTTCGCTGCGCGCCGAGGGCCGCGCGATCATCTACGTCACGCACCGGATGGAGGAAGTCGACGCGCTGTGCGATCGCGTGACGGTGTTCCGCGACGGCCGCCGGATCGAGACGTTCGAATCGGTCGCCGACCTTGATCGCGACCGGCTGATCGGCTGCATGGTCGGTCGCTCGATCGAGGACGTGTACGGCTACCGGCCGCGCACGGCCGGCGACGTGCTGATCGAGGCGAAGGGGCTCGTCGGGCCCGGCCTGTCCGAGCCGGTGTCGTTCGCCGCGCGGCGCGGCGAGATCGTCGGCTTCTTCGGGCTCGTCGGCGCGGGCCGCTCGGAGCTGATGAAGCTGCTGTACGGCGCGGCACGGCCCACGGGCGGGCATGTCGAGCTGGGCGGCAAGCGCGTGGCGTTCGCGAGCCCGCGGCACGCGGTGCGCGCCGGCATCGCGCTGTGCCCCGAGGACCGCAAGCAGGAAGGCATCGTCGCGATCGCGTCGGTGGCCGACAACCTGAACATCAGCGCGCGCCGACATTTCAGCCCGGCGCGCGTGCTGCTCGACGCGCGGCGCGAACGCGAGCTGGCGCAGCAATACATCGAGCGGCTCGCGATCAAGACCCGCGACGGCGAGACGCCGATCGGCGCGCTGTCGGGCGGCAACCAGCAGAAGGTCGTGCTCGCGCGCTGGCTGGCCGAGCGCATCGACGTGTTCCTGATGGACGAGCCGACGCGCGGCATCGACGTCGGCGCGCGCGCGGAAATCTACAACCTGTTCTACGAACTCGCGGAAGCGGGCCGCACGGTGATCATCGTGTCGAGCGATCTGGCCGAGGTGATCGGCGTGGCGGACCGCGTCATCGTGATGAAGGAAGGACGGATCGCGGGCGAGGTCGCGAAGGCGCAGGCGACACCCGACGCGCTGATCAAGCTCGCGCTGCCGCGCTAGCGGCCTGCAGTCAACCGGAAAGCAAACGTTATGAGCCAGGCAATGCAACCCCAACGCACTTCCCCGTCCCCCGATGCCGCAGCCGCGCCCGCGCGGGCGCGCGGCGGCGTGTGGCAACTGATCAACCGCTCCGGCATCGTGATGGTGTTTCTCGTGCTGTTCGCGACGCTGTCGCTGACCGTGCCGGACTTCCTCACGCCGCGCAACATCCAGGGCCTGCTCCTGTCGGTCACGCTGATCGGCTCGATCGCGGTGACGATGATGTTCGTGCTCGCGCTCGGCGAAGTCGACCTGTCGGTCGCGTCGATCGTCGCGTTCTCGGGCGTCGTCGCGTCGACGCTGATCACCGCGACGCACAGCGTCGTGCTCGGCATCGCCGCCGGCGTGCTCGCGGGCGGTGCGGTCGGGCTCGTGAACGGCGTGCTGATCGCGCGCTGGCGGATCAACTCTCTGATCGTCACGCTCGCGATGATGGAAGTCGTGCGCGGGCTCGCGTTCATCACGTCGAACGGCGACGCGGTGATGATCTCCGAGGAGCGCTTCTTCGATCTCGGCGGCGGCTCGTTCCTCGGCATCTCGTATCCGATCTGGAGCAACATCGTCGGCTTCGTCGTGTTCGGCTTCCTGTTGCGCAAGACCGTGTTCGGCAAGAACGTGCTGGCGGTCGGCGGCAACGGCGAGGCCGCGCTGCTCGCGGGGCTGCCGGTGATGCGCATCAAGATCGCGGTGTTCGTGCTGCAGGGCCTCGTGACCGGCTTCGCCGGCGTGATGCTCGCGTCGCGGATGAGCCTCGGCGACCCGAAGACGTCGGTCGGTCTCGAACTCGGCGTGATCTCCGCGTGCGTGCTCGGCGGCGTGTCGCTGACGGGCGGCGTCGCGACGATCTCCGGCGTGCTGGTCGGCGTGCTGATCATGGGCTCCGTGCAGGACGCGATGAGCCTCCTGAACGTGCCGACCTTTTACCAATATCTGATACGCGGCGGAATTCTGTTGCTCGCGGTGCTGTTCGACCAGTATCGTCGCAACCAGCGGCGCGCGATGAAGATCTGACCCTGACGAACGCGCGGCCGCCTGCGAATGCGAAAGACATCGGGAGACGGCATGCAACAGACTCATCCGGGCACGGCGGCGGCGCTGCTGGTCGACAGCCGCAACACGCTCGGCGAAGGCGCGACGTGGTGCGACGCGACGCACGCGCTGTACTGGACGGACATCGAAGGCGCGCGGCTGTGGCGCTGCCGCGCGGACGGCTCGGACCTCGCACAGTGGCCGATGCCCGAACGGCTCGCGTGCTTCGCGCTCACGCATGATCCCGACGTGCTGCTGGTCGGGCTTGCGACGCATCTCGCGTTCTTCGATCTGCGCAGCGGCGAATTCACGCGGATCGTCGACGTCGAATCCGACCTGCCGACGCGGCTGAACGACGGCCGCTGCGATCCGTTCGGCGCGTTCGTGTTCGGGATGAAGGACGAAGGCGGCGATCCGCCGCGCGCGGTCGGCGGCTTCTACCGGCTCAATCCGGACCTCACGCTCGAACGGCTTGCATTGCCGGCGGCCGCGATCGCGAACAGCATCGCGTTCTCGCCGGACGGCGCGAAGATGCATTTCTGCGATTCGATGGTGCGCGAGATTCTCGTCTGCGATTACCGCGCGGGCGGCGACGTGGCCAACGTGCGGCCGTTCGCGCGACTGACCGATGCAGACGGCGACCCGGACGGCTCGACGATGGATCGCGACGGCGGGCTGTGGAACGCGCAGTGGGGCGGCCGGCGGGTGGTGCGTTATGGGCCCGATGGCGTCGAGACGGATCGCGTGGCCGTGCCGACCGCGCAGCCCAGCTGCGTCGCAATCGACGGTGAAGGCCGCTTGTACGTGACGAGCGCGCGTGTCGGGTTGAGCGACGACGCGCTGGCGAGCGATGCCGATGCCGGCGGCGTGTTCGTCGCCCGGACGCGCTACGCGGGGTTGCCGACCGCGCGATTCGCGGGCAAGCCCGCGAACTGAGCGCGCCGGTGCGGGCGGCAGCGCGGTCGGTCGCGCCGCCGCGCGCTGCCGGCGCCGTCACGGCCGGACGGGTCACGACTGCTGCGCGGCCTGCAGCCCCAGCAACGCGACTGCGTTGTCTTTCAGAATCAGCGAATGCACGTCGGGCCGGAACCCGGCACCCTGAAAATCCTCGAGCCAGCGGTCCGGCCGGATCAGCGGAAAATCGGACGCGAACAGCACCTTGTGCCTGAGCAGCGTGCTCGCGTATTTCACCAGCTCCGGCGAGAAGTACTTCGGCGACCATCCCGACAGGTCGATGTAGACGTTCGGCTTGTGCAGCGCGATCGACAGCGCCTGCTCCTGCCACGGCCATGAAGGGTGCGCGATCACGATCTTCATGTCCGGGAAGTCGGCCGCGACGTCGTCGAGGTGAATCGGTTCGGAATACTTCAGACGCAGCCCGCCGCCGCCGCGCATCCCCGATCCCATCCCCGAATGCCCGCTGTGGAATACGGCCGGCAACCCGTATTCCGCGATCACCTCGTAGATCGGATATGCGAGCCTGTCGTTCGGGAAGCATCCCTGCATCGTCGGGTGGAACTTGAAGCCCTTCACGCCATGCTCGTCGATCAGGCGGCGCGCCTCGCGCGCGCCGAAGCGGCCCTTGTGCGGGTCGATGCTCGCGAACGCGATCATCACGTCGGCGTTGTCCTGCGCGAATTGCGCGATTTCCTCGTTCGGAATGCGCCGCCGGCCGATGTTCGTCTCGCAGTCGACGGTGAACATCACGAAGCCGATCCGGCGCTCGCGGTAATACGCGATCGTCTCCGGAATGGTCGGCCGACGGCCCTGCTTCAGCACGGTGCCGAAGTACTTGTCGGCCGCGTCGTCGAATGCCTTCGCGAACAGGTCCGGCGGCTGGCAGCACGACACTTCGGCGTGCACGTGCGTGTCGATGGCGATCAGGTTGTCGATATCCAAGCGTGTCTCCTCATGTCGTGATTCGTCGGCCGGCACGGCGCGAAATCGGCTGTCCGGGCCCGTTTAGGGGTTTGTCCGGAGCCGCTTCCATTCTACTTTACATATCAGGTTACCTGATAGTAAATTGGTCGCGAGTCGCACAGGGCGGCATCGTCATTGGAGAACGAAAATGGGTTACGAAGGGCGCTGGAAAACGGTGAAGGTCGAGGTCGAGGGCGGGATCGCATGGGTGACGCTGAACCGTCCGGACAAGCGCAACGCGATGAGCCCGACGCTGAACGCGGAGATGATCGACGTGCTGGAGGCGATCGAACTCGATGCCGAGGCGCAGGTGCTCGTGCTGACCGGCGAGGGCGACGCCTGGACGGCCGGGATGGACCTGAAGGAGTATTTCCGCGAAGTCGACGCGGGCCCGGAAATCCTGCAGGAAAAGATTCGCCGCGACGCGAGCCGCTGGCAGTGGCAATTGCTGCGCATGTATGCGAAGCCGACGATCGCGATGGTCAACGGCTGGTGCTTCGGCGGCGGCTTCTCGCCGCTCGTCGCGTGCGACCTCGCGATCGCGGCCGACGAAGCTGTGTTCGGCCTGTCGGAAATCAACTGGGGCATCCCGCCGGGCAACCTCGTCAGCAAGGCGATGGCCGACACCGTGGGACATCGCCAGGCGCTCTACTACATCATGACCGGCGACACCTTCACCGGCCCGCAGGCCGCGCAGATGGGGCTCGTCAACAAGAGCGTGCCGCGCGCGCAGCTGCGCGACGAGGTGCGCGCGCTGGCCGCGAAGCTGCTCGACAAGAACCCGGTCGTGATCCGTAACGCGAAGCACGGCTTCAAGCGTTGCCGCGAACTGACCTGGGAGCAGAACGAGGACTACCTGTACGCGAAGCTCGACCAGGCGAACTACCGCGATCCGGAAGGCGGGCGCGAGCAGGGCCTCAAGCAGTTCCTCGACGACAAGAGCATCAAGCCGGGCCTGCAGGCGTACAAGCGCTGACGCGCGCCGCCGCACGCAACCGGATCCGAGTGGAGACACGGAAATGCACGAAGTGAGTTTGTTGATCGACGGCGTGTCGCGCGGCGCGTCGGACGGCGGGACCTTCGACCGGATCGATCCGGCGACGGGACAGGTGGCGTCGCGCGCCGCCGCGGCGACGCTTGCCGACGCGGACGCAGCGGTCGCGGCAGCGGCGCGCGCATTCCCCGCGTGGGCCGCGCTCGCGCCGACCGAGCGCCGTCGGCGGCTGCTCGCGGCGGCCGACCGGATGGACGCGCGCGCGGGCGAATTCATCGAAACCGGCCGCGCGGAAACCGGTGCGATGGCGAACTGGTACGGCTTCAACGTGATGCTCGCGGCGAACATGCTGCGCGAGGCGGCCGCGATGACCACGCAGATCGACGGCGCGGTGATCCCGTCGGACGTGCCCGGCAGCCTCGCGATGGCCGTGCGCCAGCCGTGCGGTGTCGTGCTCGGGATCGCGCCGTGGAATGCGCCGGTGATTCTCGCGACCCGTGCGCTCGCGATGCCGCTCGCATGCGGCAACACGGTGGTGCTGAAGGCGTCCGAGGGTTGCCCGGGCGTGCACCGGCTGATCGGCAGCGTGCTGCACGACGCAGGGCTCGGCGACGGCGTGGTCAACGTGATCACGCATGCGCCGCAGAATGCGCCGGCGATCGTCGAGCGGCTGATCGCGAACCCGGCGGTGCGCCGCGTGAACTTCACCGGTTCGACACGCGTCGGCCGCATCGTCGCGACGCTCGCCGCGCAGCACCTGAAGCCGGCGCTGCTTGAACTCGGCGGCAAGGCGCCGGTGCTCGTGCTCGACGACGCCGATCTCGACGCGGCGGTCGAGGCAGTCGCATTCGGCGCGTTCTTCAACCAGGGGCAAATCTGCATGTCGACCGAGCGCGTGATCGTCGATCGCAAGGTCGCCGATGCGTTCGTCGAACGGCTCGTCGCGAAGGCACGCACGCTGAAGGCCGGCAACCCGGCCGCGCCGGGTGCCGTGCTGGGCACGCTCGAAAGCGCGGCCGCCGCGCAGCGGATCGCGGCGATGGTGGACGACGCGCGCGAGCACGGCGCCGCGCTGCCGCTCGGCTGTGAAGTCAGCGGCGCGGTGATGCAGCCGACGATCGTCGACGGTGTCACGCGCGACATGCAGCTGTATGCGGACGAATCGTTCGGGCCGGTGGTGACCGTGCAGCGCGTCGACGGCGACGCCGCCGCGCTCGCGGCCGCGAACGACAGCGAGTACGGGCTGTCGGCGGCGGTGTTCAGCCGCGATATCGCGCGCGCGATGCAGGTCGCGAAGCAGATCGAATCGGGCATCTGCCACATCAACGGGCCGACGGTGCACGACGAGGCGCAGATGCCGTTCGGCGGCGTGAAGGCAAGCGGCTACGGCCGGTTCGGCAGCAAGGCGTCGATCGCCGAGTTTACCGACCTGCGCTGGATCACGGTCCAGACCACGCCGCGTCACTACCCGATCTGAGCAGTCCCGGGCGCCGCGGCGCCCCAGTTAAGACAACGACACAATGAAGTCTCCGCCCGGCGCGCGCACGCGCGCGGGGCGGAACCGACCGGAGACAGAACTTGGATGCGGATCCGACCCAACTGCGCGACGCGGCTGCCGCACAGCGCGTTCCCGCCGGCTATCGCCCCGTGGCGATCGGCACGGCGCCGCCGGAGATCGTGCAACGTGACGGCTGCTGGACCTTGCGCGCGACGACCCCGCTCGGCGCGTACCCGCACCGGCTGACCGACCGGCTCGCGAGCGGCGCGCGCGCGCATCCGGACCGCTGGCTGGTCGCGCGGCGCGGGCCCGACGGTACGTGGATCGGCATCACGTATGCGCAGATGCTCGAGCGCGCCCGCGCGATCGGCCAGGCGCTGCTCGATCGCGGGCTGTCGGCCGAGCGGCCCGTCGCGATCCTGTCGGGCAACGACCTCGAACATCTGCAGCTCGCGTTCGGCGCGATGTGGGCCGGCATTCCGCATGCGCCGCTGTCGCCCGCGTATTCGCTCGTGTCGAGCGATTACGGCAAGCTGCGCCACGCGCTCGCCCTGCTCACGCCGGGGCTGGTCTTCGCGTCGGACGGCGCGGCGTTTCGTGCCGCGCTCGACGCGTCGGTGCCGCCTGATGTCGAGCGCGTGGTCGTGTCGGCACCCGACGGGATGGACGGCGTCACGCGTTTCTCGTCGCTGCTCGACACGACACCGGGCAGCGTCGATGCCGCGCACGATGCGATCACCGGCGACACGATTGCGAAATTCCTGTTCACGTCGGGATCGACACGGCTGCCCAAGGCGGTGCCGACCACGCACCGGATGCTGTGCAGCAACCAGCAGATGCTGCTCGAGACGTTTCCGCAGTTCGGTCTGGAGCCGCCGGTGCTGGTCGACTGGCTGCCGTGGAATCACACGTTCGGCGGCAGCCATAACGTCGGCATCGCGCTGTACAACGGCGGCACGCTGTACATCGACGACGGCAAGCCGGTCGCCGGCAAGTTCGGCGAGACGCTGCGCAACCTGCGCGAGATCGCGCCCACCGTGTATTTCAACGTGCCGAAGGGCTGGGAAGAGCTGACCGCGGCGCTCGAAACGGATGCCGCGCTGCGCGAAACCTTCTTCTCGCGCGTGAGGATGTATTTCTTCGCGGGCGCCGGACTGTCGCAGGCCGCGTGGGACCGGCTCGAGCGCGTGACGCTCGCGCACTGCGGCGAGCGCATCCGGATCATGGCGGGCCTCGGGATGACCGAGGCCGCGCCATCGTGCATGTTCACCACCGGGCCGGTGTCGGGGGCCGGCTACATCGGCCTGCCCGCGCCCGGCTGCGACGCGAAGCTGGTGCCGGTCGACGGCAAGCTCGAGGCGCGCTTTCGCGGGCCGAACGTGATGGCCGGTTATTGGCGCGCGAGCGGCGACGACGCGCGCGAGGTATTCGACGAGGAGGGCTACTACCGCAGCGGCGATGCAGTGCGTTTCGTCGATCCCGCGCGGCCGGAGATCGGCTTGATGTTCGACGGGCGCATCGCGGAGGATTTCAAGCTATCGTCCGGCACCTTCGTGAGCGTCGGGCCCATGCGCGCGCGGATCGTATCGAACGGCGCGCCGTACGTGCAGGACGCGGTCGTCACGGGGATGAACCGCGACGACGTCGGCGTGATGATCTTCCCGCGCGTCGACGATTGCCGTCGCCTGGCCGGCGTGGCACCGGATGCCGACGTGCGCACCGTCCTGGAGGCGCCCGCGGTGCGGGCGTTCTTCGCGGACCTGCTCGAGCGCCTGAACCGCGATGCGACCGGCAGCGCGACGTTCGTCACGCGGCTGTGCGTGCTCGATACGCCGCCTTCGCTCGATCTCGGCGAAGTCACCGACAAGGGCTCGATCAACCAGCGCGCGGTGCTCATGCACCGTGCGGCAGTGGTCGACGCGATGTACGAACCGGGCGCGGCCGACACGGGCGTGATCGTCGCCGGCACGGCGCGCCGGGCATGAGGTGCGCGCGATGAGCAACGCGTATTGCGCGCCATTGCGCGACATGCTGTTCGTGATCGGCGAATGGCTCGATGCGCCGGCGCTGTGGCGCCGCGTGCCCGACTGGGCGGAGCTCGACCTGTCGACTGCCGGGCAAGTGCTCGACGAAGCCGCCCGCTTCGTGGTCGAACGCATCGCGCCGCTCGATTCGACCGGCGATCTCGAGGGCTGCCGGTTCGACGGTGCCGGAGTGACGATGCCGGCGGGCTTTCGCGACGCGTACCGCGACTACGTCGACGCCGGCTGGCCGACGCTGGCGCTCGACGCCGATTGCGGCGGCCAGGGGCTGCCGCATCTGCTCGACGTCGCGCTGCAGGAGATGCTCGCGGGGGCGAACCACGCGTGGCTGATGTCGCCGGGGCTCACGCACGGCGCGGTGGCGTGCCTGCGCGCGCACGGCGGCGAGCGCCTGAAGCGCGACGTGCTGCCGAAGATCGCGAGCGGCGAGTGGCTGACGACGATGTGCATCACCGAGCCACAGGCGGGCAGCGATCTCGGCCTGCTGCGCACGCAGGCAGTGCCGGACCCGGCCGCCGACGGCTACCGAATCAGCGGCAGCAAGCTGTTCATCACCGGCGGCGAGCACGACCTGACCGACAATATCGTGCACCTCGTGCTCGCGCGGCTGCCCGATGCGCCGGCGGGAACGAAGGGGCTGTCGCTGTTCGTCGTGCCGAAGTGGCTCGACGCGCCGGGCGGCCGTGTGCGCAACGGCGTCTGGTGCGACGGCATCGAGAAGAAGATGGGGCTGAAGGCAAGCCCGACCTGCACGATGCGTTTCGACGCGGCCGCGGGCTGGCTCGTCGGCGAGCCGCATCGCGGGCTCGCATCGATGTTCGTGATGATGAACGCGGCGCGCCTGCAGGTCGCCATGCAGGGTGTCGGGCATGCGCAGAGCGCGTGGCAGGCCGCGTCGGCCTATGCGCGCGAACGCGTGCAGGGCAGGGCGGCGCCGATCGCGCAACATGCCGCGATCCGCCGCATCCTGCTCGATGCGCAGGCGATCGTCGAAGGCGAGCGCGCGATCGGCTACTGGATCGCGCACTGGCTCGACGTCGCCGCGCACGATCCGCAGCCGCCGGCACGGCTCGCGGCGTCGCGGCTGGCATCGTTGCTCACTCCGATTGCCAAGGCGTTCTTCACCGCGAACGGCTTCGCGGCCGCGTCGAACGCGCTGCAGGTATTCGGCGGCTACGGCTACGTTCACGAATACGGGATCGAACAGACGGTGCGCGATTGCCGCGTGTCGATGCTGTACGAAGGGACCAACGAGATCCAGGCGATCGATCTGCTGGTGCGCAAGGTGCTGGGGGATCGCGGCGAGGCGCTGCATGCGCTGCTCGAGTTGATTCGCGCGGAAGCCGCGCAGAGCGTCCAGGCGGCGGACGAGCGGGCGAGGGACGCCGGGGCGCGCGTCGCCACGCTGTGCGCGGAGCTCGAGCGCGTGACGGCCGGCGTGATCCGCGCGAGCGAGCACGATCCGGATCTGCCCTACCGGGTCGCGGACGACTATCTCGCGCTGGTCGGCTGGCTGCTGCTCGCGTTCGCGTGGGCGCGCACGCTGCGCATCGTCGGCGATGCGCCGGGAGACGATTCGTTCCGTGCGGGCAAGCGCGCGGTCGGCACCTACTTCTTCGACTATCCGCTCGCGGCATTCGCACACCGGCTCGCGCTGGTGGACGCGGGCTGCCGCGCGGCGTTGCCGGCTGCCGCGGCATAAGGTTCGTCCGAGCCGGGCGTGGACGGCCCGGGGCGGCTCGCGGCCGGCACGAGCCGCCGTGCGGGCCGATATACGGACCGCGTGAGGTAAGATGGCCCGCGATCCTCCTTCCGACACGTTCATGAGCTCGACACCCGTCAAACCGGCCGGCACGAAACGCACGGCCCGCGCCAGCGAAGCCAGGCCGCGCATGCGTTCGCAGCAGCGGCTTACCTACCTGATCGGCAATCTCGACCGGCTGCTGCGCCGCCAGATGAGCGATGCGCTCGCGCCGCTCGGTGTGACGCTCGCGCAGTACACGGCGCTGTCGGTGCTCGAGGCGCGCGGCGCGCTGTCCAATGCGCAACTCGCGGTGCGCTCGTTCATCACGCCGCAATCCGCGAACGAAGTGATGGTTGCGATGGCCGCCCGCGGCTTCGTGACGCGCGAGGCCGATCCCAGCCATGGCCGCGTGATCCTGCTGCGTCTGACCGACGAGGGCTCGGCAATCCTGCGCGAATGCGAGCAGGTGCTGCGGCCGCTCGAACGCCGGATGCTCGGCGACGACGTGAGCGCCGACGACGTCGCGCAGGTTCACCGCACGCTCGAACTGTTCGTGCGCAACCTGCGCGACTGAGCACGCCGCCGCGTCTTTCGTTCCGGTTCCGCCGGCCGCGCCGGGCCACGCCGCAGCGTGGCCCGGGTTGCGAACGGGTTGCGGGTTAACACCGCGCTCGCGACACTTGAAATATCAGGTTACCTGTTATTAAATCATCCCGTCCCTCGACGGGATTTTCTTTCGGGTTCTTAATCAGGTTACCTGATAAATTGACGAGACCCGATCACGATAAAGCAAGGACACCGCGCATGCGTTCCGCGTATGCCGCGCGAGTCACGGTTAGGAGACGACATGGACACTTCCGTTGCCGCAAGGCCGGCCGTCGCGACGACGCTCGGCCTGTGTTTCGCGATCGCATTGCTCGAGGGGCTCGACCTGCAGTCGGTCGGCGTCGCGGCACCGCGCATGGCCCACGAATTCGGGCTCTCGGTTTCACAGATGGGGCTCGCGTTCAGCGCGGGCACGTTCGGCCTGCTGCCGGGCGCGATGCTCGGCGGCTGGCTGGCCGACCGGGTTGGCCGCAAGCACGTGCTGATCGCGTCGGTCTGCCTGTTCGGGCTGCTGTCGATCGCGACCGCGCAGGTGTCGAGCTTCGCGATGCTGGTCGCCGTTCGTGCGCTGACCGGCCTCGGCCTTGGCGGCGCGATGCCGAACCTCATTGCATTGTCGTCGGAAGCGGTCGACGCACGCTCGCGCAGCAGCGCGGTGGCCGTGATGTACTGCGGGATTCCGTTCGGCGGCGTGATCGCGTCGCTGATCGGCGTGCTGCTCGCGGGCGACACCGAATGGCGGCACATTTTCTATGTCGGGGGTGTCGGCCCGCTGCTGCTCGCGCCGCTGCTGCTCGCACTGCTGCCCGAATCGCGTGCGTTCCTCGACGTCAGCGCATCGGGCGCGGCGCGCCCCAGCGTCGGACAGACGCTGTTCGGCGGCTCGCGCACCGGCACGACACTGGCGTTGTGGCTCAGCTACTTCTGCACGCTGATCGTGCTGTATTTCCTGCTGAACTGGCTGCCGTCGCTGATGGCCGCGAAGGGGCTCGCTCGCAGCCAGGCCGGTATCGTGCAGATCTTCTTCAACATCGGCAGCGGCCTCGGCGTGCTCGGCATCGGCATGTCGATGGACCGCTTGCGTCCATCGCGCGTGGTCGGTGGCATGTACGCGGGGATCGTGCTGTCGCTTGCCGCGCTGGCGATCGCACCTGGACTCCTGTGGCTGTCCGCCGCCGCGTTCGCGGCCGGGATGTTCGTCGTCGGCGGCCAGTCGGTGCTGTATGCGCTGGCCGCGATCTATTACCCGACCGCGATGCGCGGCACCGGCGTCGGCTCCGCCGTTGCCGTCGGCCGCCTCGGCTCGGTGGTCGGGCCGCTCGCCGCCGCCGAACTGCTCGCAATGGGCCGCAGCGCGTCGGTCGTGATCGGCGCGAGCATTCCCGTCACGCTCGTCGCCGCCGTCGCTGCGCTGGTGCTGATCCGGCGCCCGCAGGCGCACGACTGATTTCTTCCCATTTCAACCACGAGCGCCGGTAGAGCGCGATTACGACACAGGTCTGGAGACGAACACCATGAAGCACACCAAAGCCTTGCTGGCGGCCGGCGCATGCGCGCTCGCCGCGACCGGCGCGCACGCGCAGTCGAGCGTGACGCTGTACGGGATCATCGATACGGGAGTCGAGTTCGTGTCGCACGCGAACGCGGCCGGCGACCACGTCGTGCGCATGCCGGGCGTGACGGGCGAGCTGCCGTCGCGCTGGGGCCTGCGCGGCACCGAGGATCTCGGCGGCGGCTACCAGGCGGTATTCACGCTCGAAAGCGGCTTCAACGTGCGCGGCGGCGATCTCGGCCAGGGCGGCCGGCTGTTCGGGCGGCAGGCGTTCGTCGGGCTGAAGAGCGGCTTCGGCACGCTCGCGTTCGGCCGCCAGTACACGATGACCTATCTCGCGCTGCAGGGCGCGGACATCATCGGCCCCGACATCTACGGGCTCGGCTCGTTCGACGCATACGTGCCTAACGGCCGCGCCGACAACGCGGTGACCTACGTCGGCACCTATCGCGGCGTGACGCTCGGCGCCGCGTATTCGTTCGGCCGCGACGGCGCGGGCACCGGCAACTCGCCGGGGCAGGGCACCTGCGCGGGGCAGGTGCCGGGCGATGCCGTCCAGTGCCGCAACTGGTCGGTGATGCTCAAGTACGACAGCGCGTATTTCGGTGCGGCGGCGTCGTACGAGGAGCAGCGCGGCGGCACCGGCGCGGCCGCGAACTTCTTCGACGGCGTCGCGCCGGTCGCCTTTACCAGCAGCGGCGGCAAGGACGCGCGCACGCACGTGAGCGCGTATGCGCAGGCGGCGGGCGCGCGGATCGGCGCGGGCTGGATCGGGCGGCGCGTGTCGACCGGTTCGCCGGCCGCGCCGGGCGCGCATTCGGACCTGTTCTTCCTTGGCGCGTCGTATGCGGTGAAGCCCGATTTCGTCGTCGACGGCGAAGGCTACCGGATCGTCAACAGCGCGCACGACACGCGCGCGACGATGGCCACGCTGCGCGCGACCTATCTGCTGAGCAAGCGCACGGCCGTCTACGCACAGTCGTCGTATCTGTGGAACAGCGCGCATGCACGCTACGCGGTCAGCGGCGGCGGGCCCGGCACGACGCCCGGCGCAGGGATGGGGCAGCTCGGCGCGATGGTCGGCGTGCGGCACATGTTCTGATCCGGCAGCCAGACGAACGGGAGCTATCTTGAACAGGAAATCTGCATTCCTCTGTATTGCGCCGCTGTCCGCGGCGGCCATGCTCGCCGGCTGCGGCGGCGACGATTCGGTCAGCGCCACGCCGACGCACCTGAGCGCCGCGACGCCGGCCGCGATGGCGCAGACGTGCGACGCGCTCGCCGCGAAGCTCGCGTATGCGAACACGTCGTTCACGTCGGTGACGACCGCGCCCGCCGGCGCGCTGACGGTGGCCGGCAAGCCGATCGCCGAGCACTGCGTGATCGACGGGAAGATGAACGAGCGCGTGAGCGCGGTGGACGGCAAGACCTATGCGATCGGCTTCGAGATGCGCTTGCCGAAAGCGTGGAACGGCCGCTTCTTCTACCAGGCGAACGGCGGGCTCGACGGCAACGTCGTGACCGCGACCGGCGAAATCGGCGGCGGCGGCCCGCTGACCGACGCGCTGAACCAGGGCTTTGCGGTGATCAGCTCGGATTCCGGGCACAGCGCCGCGCAGAACCCGCTGTTCGGCCTCGATCCGCAGGCGCGCATCGATTACGGCTACGGCGCGGTCGACGCGCTCACGCCGATGGCGAAGCAGGTGATCCGGCTCGCATACGGGAAGACGCCCGACCGCAGCTATTTCGGTGGCTGCTCGAACGGCGGCCGGCACGCGATGGTCACGGCCGTGCGCAACGCGGGCGACTACGACGGGATCATCGCGGGCGATCCGGGCTTCCATCTGCCGAAGGCGGCGATCGGCGAGATGTACGGCGCGCAGCAGTTCGCGAAGATCGCATCGGCGACGGGCTCGAACGGGCTGCCCGACATCCGCAGCGGCTTCACCGATGCGGAGCGCCGGTTCGTCGGCGCGAAGATTCTCGACAAGTGCGATGCGCTCGATGGCGTGGCCGACGGGATGGTGCAGGACGTCGCCGCGTGCCAGGCGCATTTCAGCGTCGAGACGGACATCCCGACCTGCGCGAACGGCACGCGCACCGGCGCGTGCCTCACGACCGCGCAGAAGAGCGCGCTCGAGAACGTGTTCGCGGGCGCGCGCAACAGCGCGGGCACGGCGCTCTATGCGAGCTTTCCGTACGATCCGGGCATGGCCAGCGGCGGCTGGGCCGCGTGGAAGCAGTCGAATTCGGTCACGCTCGACCCGGCCGCGATGGCATTCACGTTCATGACGCCGCCGAAAACCGCCGCGACGCTCGCGAATCTCACCGGCTTCGCGCTCGGCTTCGACATGGACAACGACGCGCCGGCGATCTTCGCGACGAACGGCGTGTACACGCAATCGTCGTGGTCGTTCATGACGCCGCCTGACGAGACCAACCTGTCCGCGCTGAAATCGCGCGGCGCGAAGCTGCTCGTCTATCACGGCACCGGTGACCCGGTGTTCTCGTTCAACGACACGAGCGACTGGTACGGGCGGCTCGCGCAGGCGAACGGCGGCGACGCGTCGGGCTTCGCGCGCTTCTATCCGGTGCCGGGCATGAACCACTGCTCGGGCGGGCCAGCGGCCGACCAGTTCGACATGCTGACGCCGCTCGTCGCGTGGGTCGAGCAGGGGCAGGCGCCCGCGGCGATCGTCGCCACGGCGCGCGACACGACGAACGCGGTGCCGAACGCGGACGTGCCGACGTCGTGGGGCGCGGGACGCACGCGGCCGTTGTGCCCGTATCCGCAGGTCGCGCGCTACAACGGCTCGGGCGACGTGAATTCGGCGGCGAGCTTCAGTTGTCGATGATGTAGGGAAGGGGGATGTACCGACGCGCGGAAGCTTCGGTACATTCGCCGCCGTTCGGCGGCGGATGGCGCGAGCGTGCCGGTCCGTCCGGATGGAAACGGCGGTGCGCCGCGCATGACGATCGAGTTTGCCGCCCGACGCGGCATCCGGGGATACACTGTGGCGCTTTCGCGTCGGCGAGACACGTCCCGGCCGACGTGCGCCGCCAGCTATCCTTCCTCCGATTCGACCATGCAAACCGTAGCGGTACTCGACTTCGAAACAACCGGGCTTTCTCCGAACATGGGCGACAGGGCGACCGAGATCGCCGTGATCCTGCTGCGCGACGGCCAGATCGTCGACCGCTACCAGAGCCTCATGAACGCCGGCCGCCGCATTCCGTCCGACGTCGTCGCGCTCACGGGGATCACGAACGACATGATCGCGTCGGCGCCGCCGGTGGCGAAGGTCATGAAGGAAGCCGCCGCGTTCGTCGGCAGCCATCCCGTCGTCGCGCACAACGCCGGCTTCGACAAGCGGTTCTGGCAGGCCGAACTCGCGATGCTCGGGATGGCGGCCGAGCATGCGTTCGCATGCACGATGCTCGTCGCGCGGCGCCTCTACCCGCACGCGCAAAGTCACCGGCTGTCGAACCTCGCGACCATGCTGCGCTTGCCGCAGACGGGCCGTGCCCACCGCGCGATGGTCGACGCGGAGATCGCGAGCCATCTGTGGTGCCGGATGCAGCGCGACATCGGCGAGACTTACGGGTTGCGGCAGGTCGATCACGGGCTGATGTCGCGATTGCAGACGACGAGCAAGGCGAAGGTCGCGACGTTTTTCGGTTCATTGGCTGCCGACAGGCGCTGACGTTCGAGCGTCACTCGCCGGGATCCATCGGCACCTCGAGCCCGACCTTCACGCGGCTCATGCTCACGAGCGTCTTGAAGCGCTTCACGTTGTTGTTCGCGAAGAACAGCTCGCGCGTGAGCGCGTTGTACTGATCCATGTTGCGCACGGCGAGGATCAGCACGAAATCCCATTCCCCGGTCACGTAGTAGCACTGCTGGATCTGCGGGCAGCGCTCGAAGGTCCGCTTCATCGCGTCGAGCTGGTCGATCTGCTCGCGCTCGACCTCGACGTTCACGACGATCGTCAGCGGATGATCGACCTTCTCCGGCGCGACGACCGCCGTGTAGCGCACGATCACGCCGTCTTCCGCGAGCCGCCGCAGGCGGCGGTTCACGGCGGCGGTCGACAGGTTCACGCGGGCGCCGAGTTCGGTCTGCGGCGTGTTCGCGTCGCGCTGGACTTCCATCAGCAGCTTGCGATCGAACGCATCGAGTGGAGTGGGCATGATGGTGCGGCAGCCTCGAAAGAATGAGAAATTTTTGCGTCCGGAGCGCCGATTTGGCGATTTTATTGACCGGGATGCGCAATATTATTTTTCGGACCGACGGCGTGCGCAACCCGTATGCGCCCGCACCGCATTCACCGCCGGGCCGCCCGCGCGGCCCATTTCCGGAGCCCTTCCAGCCATGCTGATCGCCAATCCCCGCGCGTCGCGCACCGACTATCCCGACACGCTGCGCCGCATCATGAACATCGCCGCGGCCGACGAGAGCGGCGCGTGGCTCGCGCACTGGCCGCTCGTCGGCGCGGCTCGCACGCCGTTGCGCGCGCTGCCCGATCTGGCCGCGCGGCTCGGCGTCGCGAGCGTCAGCGTGAAGGACGAAGCGTGCCGTTCGCCGCTCGGCAGCTTCAAGGCGCTCGGCGCGCCGATCGCGCTGATGCGGCTCGTGAAGCGGTTGCGGCGCAACGAGGCGCTCGATCCGCAGGGGCTCGTCACGGGCCGCTACGCGGCGTCGCTGGCCGACCTGACGGTGATCAGCGCAACCGACGGCAATCACGGCCGCGCGCTGGCCGCCGCCGCGCGCGCGATCGGCTGCCGCTGCGTGATCGTGCTGCACGCGCACGTCGACGCGGAGCGCGAGCATGCGATCGCCGCGCATGGCGCACGGATCGTGCGGATCGCCGGCAACTACGACGAATCGGTCGTGCACGCCGCGCAGCTCGCGGACGCGAACGGCTGGCACGTGGTGTCCGATACGTCGTACGACGGCTACGAGGCGATTCCGCGCGACGTGATGCAGGGCTACGGCGTGATCGCGGCCGAGGCGCTCGCGCAGGCGGCGGGAGAGGGCAACCTCGGCGACGGCGATGGCAGCGGCGATAACCGGCCGTTCACGCACGTGTTCCTGCAGGGCGGCGTCGGCGGCCTTGCGGCCGGTGTCGCGAGCTATCTGTGGGAGCATGCCGGCGCACGGCGGCCGCATTTCATCGTCGTCGAGCCGCGCCAGGCCGATTGCCTGTACCAGAGCGCGCTCGCCGGGCGCGCGACGAAGGCGACCGGCAGCGTCGACTCGGTGATGGCGGGGCTCGCGTGCGGCGAGGCGTCGCCGCTCGCATGGGACTTTCTCGAGCCGGGCATCGATCACTTCATGCTGATCGACGACGACGACGCGGTGCAGGCGATGCGCGCGCTGGCCGCCGGCAGCGAACGCGACGTGCCGTTCGTGTCCGGCGAGTCGGGCGCGGCGGGCATCGCGGGGCTGACCGTGCTGATGCGCGATCCGGCGCTGGCGCGGCAGGCGGGGCTCGATGCGAACGCGCGTGTGCTGGCGATCAACACGGAAGGCGCGACCGCGCCGAGCGTCTACCGGCGGTGTGTCGGCGAGACGGCCGACGCGGTGCTGGCGCGCCAGCGCGACTGGCTGACGCGGACCCGCGCGGCCGCGGAAGCCTGAGCGCCCCGAACGACCTGACGACCGACGAGGCAAGCACGATGGACGCACTGGACGCAACGGCAGGAAGCACGCTGCAGGGCCGGCTGAAAACCTGGCGCCGGCATCTGCACCAGCACCCGGAGACGGGTTTCGAGGAAGTGAACACGTCGGACTACGTCGCGCGGATCCTGACGACGCTCGGGCTCGACGTGCAGCGCGGGATCGGCGGCACGGGGCTGGTCGCGAACCTGACGGCCGGCACCGGCACGCGCGCGATCGGCATCCGCGCGGACATGGACGCGCTGAACATCGCCGAGCACGCGCCGGGCCGCGAACATGCGTCGCGCACGCCGGGCAAGATGCACGCGTGCGGGCACGACGGCCACATGTCGATGGTGCTCGGCGCCGCGCAACTGCTGGCCGAGCGCAAGGACTTCGACGGCACCGTGCGCTTCATCTTCCAGCCGGCCGAGGAACATGGCCGCGGCGCGAAGGCGATGATGGCCGACGGGCTGTTCGAGCGCTTCCCGGTCGACGCGATCTTCGGCGCGCACAACATGCCGGGCATGCGCGCCGGCACGTTCGCGACGCGCGCGGGCGGCATCATGGCGAGCGAGGACAACTTCGTGATCCGGATCGACGGGCGCGGCACGCATGCGGCGCGCCCGCACATGGGCATCGATCCGATCGTGATCGGCTCGCAGATCGTGCTCGCGCTGCAGACGATCGTGTCGCGCAATCTCGATCCGGGCCTGCAGGCGGTGATCTCGTGCACCGAGTTCATCACCGACGGGCTGCGCAACGTGCTGCCGTCGACGGTGACGATCAAGGGCGACACGCGCAGCTATGCGCGCGACGTGCAAACGCTGCTCGAAACGCGGATGCGCGAGATCAGCGAAGGGATCTGCCGCGCGCACGGTGCGACCTGCACGTTCGAATACACGCACGAGTTCGCGCCGACGGTGAATTCCCCGGAATGGGTCGACACGGCCGTCGAGGCCGCGGCGCACGTCGCGGGCGCCGACGCGGTGAACGCCGACGTGCAGCCGATGATGATCTCGGAGGACTTCGGCGCGTTCCTGCAGGCGGTGCCGGGCAACTTCGTGTTCATCGGCAACGGCGAAGCGGCCGAGCGCGGCGGGGTGCCGCTGCACAACGCGGCGTACGATTTCAACGACGAGATTCTGCCGGTCGGCGCGCGGTATTTCGCGGAGGTGGCGCGACGGGCGTTGAAGGCGGCGTAGCAGGCCGTCGGCGGTCTGTTCGCAGGGCCCCGCTACGCGTTCGGTTCGCCGGCAGGCCGTTACGCTTCGGCCGCCCGCTTGGCCGACACGTCGGCCGTGCCGGTGCGATCGAGGATCGCCAGCACTTCGCGCGCGGTGTTCTCCGAATGGCTGCGCAGCACCTGCGGCAGCCGTGCGTGGTCGGGATCGGCGAGCGCAGCCATGATCGCTTCGTGCTCGTGCAGCGATTCGGCCCAGCGCAGCGTGTCCGCGTTCGCGGCGCCGCGCGCGCGGTGCACCTTCGACATCAGCGACGCATAAATGCCCGACAGCACCGGGTTGCCGGCCGCGTCGATGATCATCTGATGAATCTGCTGGTTCAGCCGGAAATACTCGACCCGCTTGCCGGCCTCGTGACACTCGACCATCCGCCGGTGCTTCGCCTGCAGCGAGGCGAGCGTCGACGTGCCGATCCGCTTGCGCAGCAATTCGCCCGCCATTGCCTCGAGCCCGTGCAGCAGCTCGAACGTCGACACGAGATCGTCGATGTCGATCGACGCGACGCGATAGCCGATGTACTGGCGATGCGTGACGGCGCCTTCCGCGACGAGCACCTTCAGCGCTTCGCGCAGCGGCGTCTTCGACACGTCGAACGCGAGGCTCAGTTCCTTTTCGTCGATCCGCGCGCCGGGCGGCAGTTCGCCCTCGTCGATCATCACGCGCAGGCGCGCGGCGATCTCCGCGGCCATGCCGCGCGTGCGCAGAAGCAGGGGATTGCGGGGTGTCTGGCTCATGATGGCGCAAGCTTATCACGATATCGGGGCTTACCCTGCACCACGATAGTGATAAAACAAATTCAATGAAACCAAGCGTTTACGCTAACGGTAATTATAAATTTCTAATCCTATACTCGGCTCAACGTTGCGCGACGTCCTGACCATCCTCGTTCATCCCTGGAGTCCGTCCATGTCTTCAACCTCCGGTGTCGCCGCCCTGACGGTCGGCAAGTCCGCCGTCCGCTGGAAGATATTCGTCGTCATGCTGAGCCTCATCGCGATCAACTACGTCGATCGCGCGTCGCTGTCCGTCGCCATGCCTTACATCTCGCAGGAGTTCAAGATCGGGCCGGCGATGGAGGGCCTGATCCTCAGCTCGTTCTTCTGGACCTATGCGGTGATGCAGATCCCGGGCGGGATGCTGGCCGACCGGTTCAAGCCGCGCATCGTGATCGCGACGGCGACCGTGTTCTGGGGCTTCTTCCAGGCGATCGCCGCGCTGTGCACGAACGCGCCGTCGCTGCTGCTCACGCGCCTCGGCCTCGGCGCATCCGAAGCGCCGATCTATCCGGCCGGCGGCAAGCTCAACGCGATCTGGATGACGCAGACCGAGCGCGGCCGCGGCGCCACGCTGCTCGACGGCGGCGCGCCGCTCGGCGCGGCCTTGGGCGCGGTGCTGATCGCCGGCCTGATCGCGCTGCTCGGCTCGTGGCGGCTCGCGTTCGCGGTGGCCGGCGTCGGCACCGTGCTGGCCGGTTTCCTCGCGTGGTACTACATCCGCAACACGCCGCGCGAGCATCCGGGCGTCAACGATCTCGAGGCCGACTACATCGAGGCGTCGCACGCGAGCGACCTCGCGGCCGAGCCGGCCGGTGCATCGGGGCGCTCGCGCGACTTCTTCAAATACCGCTCGGTGTGGTGCATGTTCTTCGGCTGGATGTGCTTCAACAGCGTGTTCTACGGGCTGCTCACGTGGATGCCGAACTACCTGCACAAGGTGCACGGCTTCGACATCAAGCAGATGGGCGGGTCGACCTTCATCATCTTTTTCTGCGGCTTCGTCGGCGAGCTGCTCGGCGGCTGGATCGCCGACAAGTGGAAAGCCGCGGGCGGGCGTCCGAACGTCGTGATGCGCACGCTGTTCGGCATCGCCGCGGTGATCGCGACCGTGTCGATCTTTTCCGTCGCCTACGTGAAGAGCCCGGTCGTGTGCGTCGCGCTGCTGTCGACGACGCTGTTCTTCCTGCGCTGGTGCGGGCTGTACTGGTGCATCCCGTCGTCGCTCGGCACACGCAACAAGATCGGCTTCCTCGGCGGCCTCATGAACCTCGGCGGCAACATCGGCGGCATCACCGTGCCGATCCTCGTCGGCGCGATCGTGCAGTTCACCGGTTCCTACTTCCTTGCGCTGATGGTGTTCGCGGCGGCCGGCGTCGGCCTGTTCGTGTGCTCCAGCGCGATCGACTACGAAAACAAGCTCCCCGTCTGACCGACCCCTTTCACTGCATCGACTGCATTCATTGGTAGAGAGAAAACCCATCATGAAGAAACGTACCCTGCTCGGCATGCTCACCCCTTCGTCCAACACGTCGCTCGAACCGCTGACGAGCGCGATGGTCGCCGGCCTGCCGGGCGTGTCCGCGCACTTCGCGCGCTTTCCCGTCACCGAAATCTCGCTGACGGGCCAGGCGCTCGGCCAGTTCGACGACGACAAGATCATCCAGGCCGCGATGCTGCTCGCGGACGCGAAGGTCGACGTGATCGCATGGAACGGCACGTCGTCCGGCTGGCTCGGCTTCGAGGCCGACGAGCGGCTGTGCCAGCGCATCACCGAAGCGACCGGGATCCCCGCCACGACCTCGGTGCTCGCGCTCAACGAGATCCTGAAGAAGACGAACGCGCACGAGTTCGGCCTCGTCACGCCGTATCTCGACGACGTGCAGACGAAGATCGTCGACAACTATCGCCGCTCGGGGCTGAACTGCATCGCCGAGCGCCATCTGAACCTGAAGGTCAATTTCTCGTTCTCCGAAGTGACGGGCGACCAGATCGGCGGGATGGTGCGCGAAGTGGCGAAGGCCGGCCCGCGCGCGATCTCGATCTTCTGCACGAACCTGAACGCCGCGCACCTGGTGCCGGCGCTTGAGGAAGAGACGGGCATTCCGATCTACGACACGATCTCGACCGTCGTGTGGAAGTCGCTGCAGCTCGCCGACTACGACACGCGGCAGGTGAAGGGCTGGGGGCGTCTCTTCAGCGACGTGATCTGAGGCGCGCGTCATGTCGAACGATCTCGATTTCGTGATCCGTCACGCGGACGTCGTGACGGCGGCGGACCGGTTCTCGTGCGACATCGGCATCCGCGCGGGGCGCGTGGCCATGCTCGGCCACGGGCTGCCGCGCGCGCCGCGCGAGCTCGATGCGAGCGGCATGCTCGTGATGCCGGGCGGCGTCGATGCGCACTGCCACCTCGACCAGCCGATGCCCGACGGGCTGAAGATGGCCGACGATTTCCTGTCCGGCACGCGCTCCGCGCTGTGCGGCGGCACGACCACCGTCGTGCCGTTCGCCGCGCAGGCGAAGGGGCAGTCGCTGCAGGCGGCCGTCGACGACTATCACCGGCGCGCGGAAGGGCGCGCGCTGATCGACTACGGTTTTCACCTGATCGTCGCCGATCCGACGCCGCACGTGCTGGCCGACGAGCTGCCGCGGCTGATCGCGAACGGCTACACGTCGTTCAAGGTGTACATGACCTACGACGACCTGAAGCTGAACGACCGGCAGATGCTCGACGTGCTGTCGGTCGCGCGCGAGCACGGCGCGCTCGTGATGGTGCATGCGGAGAATTCGGACTGCATCGGCTGGCTGACCGAGCGGCTGCTCGGCGACGGCCACGTCGCGCCGCATTTTCATGCGCACGCGCGGCCGGCCGTGGTCGAGCGCGAGGCGACGCATCGCGCGATCGCGTTCGCGGAACTCGTCGACGTGCCGATCCTGATCGTGCATGTATCGGGCGCCGAGGCGATCGAGCAGATTCGCTGGGGGCAGTCGCGCGGGCTGCCAATTCTCGCCGAAACCTGCCCGCAGTACCTGTATCTGACGGCCGCCGATCTCGGTCATCACGGTCACGACGGCTACGAAGGCGCGAAATGCGTATGCAGCCCGCCGCCGCGCGATCCGGCGAACCAGCAGGCGGTGTGGAAGGCGCTGAAGCAGGGCGTGTTCTCGGTATTCTCGTCCGATCACGCGCCGTTCAACTACGACGATCCGTGCGGCAAGCATCCGGGCGGGCAGGCCGTCTCGTTCGACCATATCCCGAACGGCATTCCGGGGCTGGAGACGCGCCTGCCGCTGCTGTTCGACGGCGTGCGCAACGGGCGCCTGTCGCTGCACCAGTTCGTCGAGCTGACGTCGCTGCGCCCCGCGAAGCTGTACGGGCTGTATCCGCGCAAGGGGACGATCGCGGTCGGCGCCGACGCGGATATCGTCGTGTGGGATCCGGACAAGCGCGTGCGGATCGCGAATGCGTCGCTGCATCATGCGGTCGACTACACGCCTTATGAAGGGATCGAGGTGACGGGCTGGCCGCGTCATTGCCTGTCGCGCGGCGAGCTGCTCGTCGAGGACGGCCGGCTGCTCGCGGCGGAGCCGGGGCGCGGGCAGTTCCTGCCGGCCGGCAAGCCGTGCCTCGACTGATGTCGCGCGATGCGATTGCGATGTGAGCGCCCGCGCGACGCGGCGGGCGCCGTTTCAACAGGAGCTACGATGAGCGTTTCCCTCGCAATGCGCGGCCTCGCGGCCGCGGCGATCGTCGCCGGGTCATGCGGCGGCGGCCCGGCGCTGGCTGCCGGCGGCGCGCCGCAGGACCCGCCGAGCGTCGTGCCCGAAGCGGCCGGCGTCGATTCGGCGCCGCTCGTGCGGCTGTCCGAATGGCTGCGCCGCGACCGGATGGACGTGCGCAGCCTGGTCGTCGTGAAGGACGGCAAGATCGTGTTCGAGCGCTACGGCGACGGCCTCACGCGCGACAACAACTACGAGCTGTATTCGGTGACGAAGACGATCACCGCGCTGCTCGCCGGCATTCTCGACGGCGAGGGCAAGCTCGGCCCGTCGACGAAGGTCGCGCCGCTGATCGCGGCCGCGCGGCCCGATCTCGCGGGCGAACTCGCGGACAAGCAGGATATCGAGCTGCGGCACCTGATGTCGATGTCGAGCGGGTTGCGCTACACGACGCGCGAAGGCACCGATCCGCTGTACTACGACGCGCCCGACCGGCTGCAGGTTGCCGTGACGAGCCGTGCCGCGCAGCCGCCCGGCACGCATTTCGACTACATCGACGTGAACCCGGTGCTGGTCGGTACGGCCGTGTCGATCGCCGCGGGCGAGCGCGAGGACGACTTCGCGCGCGAGCGGCTGTTCGAGCCGCTCGGCTTCGCGCACTACCGCTGGAGCGGCGCCGACGGCACCGGCGCGGTGGCGGGTGGCTGGGGCCTGCGGCTGCGCGCCGTCGACATGGCGAAGATCGGCATGCTGCTGCTCGACAATGGCCGCTGGAACGGCAAGCAGGTCGTGCCGGCCGGCTGGGTCCGGCAGATGACGAGGCCATCGCCGGCCGCGGCCGACTACGGCTACTACTGCTGGATCGGCCATGTCGTCGAGCGCGGCACGCCGGAATTCGGCGCGATGGGCTTCAAGGGGCAGTTCATCACGGTGCTGCCCGCGCAGCGCGCGGTCGTCGTGATGACGAGCCTGCTGCCGACCGACGGCGGGTTGCGCGACGCGACCTACCTGAACCTCTATCGGCGGATGGTCGGCGACTACATCCTGCCGGCGCTCACGCCCGCGCGGCCGCCGGTCGAAAGCGCGGCAGCCACGCAGGCGCTGCGCGACGAACTCGAGCGCAGCCGGCAGACGAAGGGGGTGCCCGGTACCGCCACCGCGTTCAACGATGCACCGGAGATTTGATGAGGATTGCAAATTTCAGTGACCATTCGTCCGTGTGGCGTTCCGATGCACGGCGGCCCGCTGCGCCGTTCATGCGCCGGCTGCTCGCACGGGTTGCCGCGTTGCTGATCGGCGGCGGGGCGCTGGCCTCGGCATCGGCACCGATGCTGTCCGTGGCGCACGCGGCCGACGCGTTGCCGCTGCATGAAACCGGCATCGCGGCGGCCGCACCCGAAGACGTCGGCGTCGATTCGCGCAGGCTCGTCGCGCTGTCGCGCTGGATCCGCGAGCAGAAGCTCGACGTGTACAGCCTGCTCGTCGTGAAGGACGGCAAGCTGATCTTCGAGCGCTACGGCGCGAACGCGTCGCGCGACTCGACCTACGAGCTGTACTCGGTGACGAAGGCCGTGACGTCGCTCGTCGCGGGCATCCTGGTCGAGCAGGGCGCCGTGCAGCTCGACGAGCCGGTGGCCGCGCGGCTTGCCGCGTGGCGCCCCGAGCTCGGCGGCGCGCTCGCGGACAAGCGCGGCATCGAATTGAAGCACGTGCTGTCGATGTCGAGCGGCCTGCATTACGACTTCAGCCCGAAGGACGATCCGATCTACTACACCGCGCCGGACCGGCTGAAGCTCGCCGCGTCGGCCGCGCCGAAGGTCGCGCCGGGCACCGCGTTCGAGTACACCGACGTGAACCCGATCCTCGCGTCGGCGATGTTGAGCGCGGCGGCCGGCGAGCCCGTCGAGCGCTATGCGCGCACGCACCTGTTCGGCCCGCTCGACATGAAGCGCGCGGCATGGGAGCGCGCGGATCGCACCGGGCTCGTGTCGGCCGGCTGGGGGCTGCGGCTGCGCGCCGTCGACATGGCGAAGATCGGCATGCTCGTGCTCGACGGCGGGCACTGGCAGGGGCGGCAGGTGGTGCCGCGGGCGTGGATCGCGCAGATGACGGCGCCGCGCGTGTCGCCGCACTTCGGCTACTACTGGTGGATCAACAACATCGTCGACAGCGAGCCGGAATTCGACGCGATGGGCTTCAAGGGGCAATTCATCACGGTGTTGCCGAAGCGCAATACGGTGATCGTGATGACGGGCGTGCTGCCGGTGGGCGGCGGCCTGCGCGACGCGGAGAACGTGAAGCTGTTCCGGCGGATGGTGAACGGCTACATCCTGCCGGCGCTCGATGGCGGTGCGGCGTCGGGGCAGGGCGGCGGCGCCGGCGATACGCTTGCGGCGCTGCGCGACGAACTCGAAGTGAGTGCGCGCACCGCGGGCGTGCCCGGCACGCAGCTCGATCCGACGGATCTGCCGAAGTAGGCGCGTCGATACGTGTGCGGCGCTGCGTGTGGAGCGGGAAGTGAGTGCGTGCTCCGTGGGCGTGCCCGGCGCGCAGGTCGATTCGACGGATCTGCCGAAGTAGCGTCGGGCATGTGTCCGGTCGGCCCGATGCAGGCGGGCCGGACACACCGCGTGTCCCACATCACACCAGTTCACCCAGGCACGCGTCGAACTGCGCGACGAGCGTGTCGACATCGTCGGCCGTCGTCTGCGGACACACGAGCATCATGTTGTGGAACGGCGTGATCAGCACCCCGCGGTTCAGCAGATACAGATGCACGATGTGCTCGAGTTCGCTGTCGAGCTGCTCGCCGGCGATCGTGCCGTTGCGTGGCGGCACCGGCGTGAACTGGAACTCGGTGCGTGCGCCGATGCGCGTCACGCACCACGGCAGCCGATGCTTCGCGATCGCCTGTTCGAGCCCGGTCGCTAGCCGCGTGGCCAGTTCGAACATATGCGCATACGCGGCATCGGTCGCGACGTCGGCGAGCGTCGCGCGCATCGCATGCATCGCGAGCATGTTCGCGGTGAGCGTCGTGCCGATCCCGGAATGGCCGGGCGGTGCGCTCAGCTTCGCCTGTTTCGCGCGTTCCGCGAATTCGGCGCTGAATCCGTACACCGCGCACGGCACGCCGCCCGCGATCGGCTTGCCGACCACCAGCGCGTCCGGTTCGAGACCGTGTGCGGCCGCGTAGCCACCCGGGCCGCTGCTGATCGTGTGGGTTTCGTCGATCACGAGCAGCGTGCCGTAGCGGCGCGTGAGTTCGCGCGCCGCCTCCCAGAAGCCCGGCTCGGGCAGCACCATCCCGATGTTCGTCATCGCCGGCTCGGCGAGCACGCATGCGACGTCGCCATCCTTCAGCGCCGCCTCGAGCGCGGCCAGATCGTTGAACTCGACCACGCGCGTGTTCGCGAGCAGGTCGTAGGACTGCCCGAGCAGGCTGTCGCGCTGCACCGGGCGGCCGTCGACGAGATCGACGAACACGTCGTCGACCGTGCCGTGATAGCAGCCGTTGAACACGACGATCGTGTTGCGGCCGGTGGCCGCGCGCGCCCAGCGCAGCACGAAGCGATTCGCGTCGCTCGCGCTCAGCGCGAACTGCCAGACCGGCAGCCTGAAGCGGCGCGCGAGTTCGCGCGACACCCAGGCGGCGTCCTCGCTCGGCAGCATCGTCGTGTAGCCGCGCGTCGCCTGTTCGGCGAGCGCGCGTGCGACCGGCTCGGGTGCATGGCCGAACATCGCGCCCGTGTCGCCGAGACAGAAGTCCGCGTAACGATGACCGTCGACGTCGGTGAAGGTCGCGCCGCGCGCCTCCTTCACGACCAGCGAGAACGGGGTCGACCAGTCCTGCATCCAGTGCAGCGGCACGCCGAACAGCAAATGCTCGGACGCTTCCGCGGACAACGCGCGGGAGATCGGCATGGCTTCGGTGAATGCACGGCGCTCGCGATCGAACAGCGCGCGGGCGCGGATGAGGTCGACTCCGTGGCGGGAAGGCAAAGGCAACTCCTGGGCTGTGAAGGTGGAGCAACGATAGCGCGGCGGGCGGGGGCTGAACAGACGCAGAATTACCGACACCGATGCGCAAGTGAGTACGGCATGTTCGCGGCGAATTCCTGTTTGATTTCGAGATTGCACAGGTAAATCGAAACCCGGCAGAAACATGAAGGTTTTCATGGATTCTGGTATGAGGTTTCGCGACCTATCGTGGTGATAAGCCGTGGCGCATGCGATCTGCCGGATGCCATCGTTGCTGGCTGTGCAGCGTATCCGACGCACGATCGCAATGGCTGGCGGGTGCTTCGATCGCACACGCATACGGCTGAGCGAAGCGAATTCCACCTCGCATTGCAGGCCAATTTCGGGATAACGGAATGCCGATTTTTCATGCGATGGTGATCGGGCGCTCGAAACGGGCCGGCTATTTCGGCAACCGGGTTTCAACCATCCTGAAAGCGGGACCTCACAATGAAGATCCACCATCAACTCGCCGCGCTCGCCGCTTGCTGCGCATTGGCCGGCCTGACGTACGCCGGGCCGACATCGCCGCAGGCGGTCGTCAAGAAGATCACGCTGACCGCGAACATCGGCGACAGTCTGTTCGTTTCGAGGCCGGACAACTCGGCGTTGGGCGATGTGGTCGAACTGAACGCGACGGGCGGCGCGCAGCAGACCGTCGGCGCAACGTTGCCGATTCGCGTGCGCGCGACGAATCCCGATATCAACGTCGTACTGTTGCGGCCGTCCGGATCGCCGAGCGGCGTTGACGGCCTGGCCGATGTGAAGGTCGGTCTGACGGACAACGCGGGCGACCGGGGCACGGTGCCTGGCGCCGGCCGGCCGGTCAGGCTGGCGAAGCGCGGACACGACGGTTTCGACGGCTACGACGAAACGCATGACGTGAAGATCAGCGCGCACGTGCAGGACGTGCACGCAACCGGGCAGCCGACTGTCGGCCGTAATCCGGCCAGTGTCGTGCTGGTGTTCGAACCGGCCGCGTCGGCTGGTCGCGAGCCGGCGGTGGAGCGGGTTTCCGCAGTCGGCGAGTAAGGCCGTGGCCCCGTCGGACGTATCGGGCGGGGTTTTTCAGTCGAAGTTTTTGCGCATAAACATACGACAACCTATCTCTAGGGGCGCGAAATTGGAAGTGAGTGTGTACTCACATTTACGGCATTAAACCAATATAAACGGAGTAAACAACCAATTCATCCCCAGCCTCGATCGCGTCTAGGCTGCACAATATGGTACGACGACATATGAATGGGGCGCGTTCGACCGCGACGATCAGCCCGCGAACGATGCGGTACACACGCGGCCGCCGGTCGCGCGGAACGTGGCGATCTCGGACGTGACGTTGAGCGGCGTGACTGCGTCGTGTTTCCAGGCGATCGTCGTGCAGGGGCCGGTTGCGTTCGACTACAACGGCACGCCGCCGCTGCCCGCCGTGCAGCCGATTTCCCGCGTGACGATCGGCAACTACGACTTCGGCACGCCGGTGTATCGGGCATGCCGATGGTCACATCGCCGGGGGCGATCCATGCATTCAACGTGAGCGCGATGACGCTGACGAACGTGACGATCGCCAGGCAGGCAGCAACGCGACGAGCACCGGCAAGCGGTGGCGCAACGGGGTGGAGGGGCGTTCGCGTGCGGCCGGCCGATGCGCGCGAACGCGACGCGTCATGCCAGCGTCTTGACCATGTGATGTTCATCGTAGAAGCGGCCGTCGACGAACAGCGAACGCGGTTCCGTGCCGAACCGGACGAACCCTTGAGACACATACAAGCGTTCCGCGGTGCCGTTGATCTCGTTCACGCACAGGATCAGTTGCCTGCACTTCCACGCATGCGCCGCATGCGCGGTCGCGCCGTCGAGCAGCGATTGCGCAATGCCGCGGCCACGATACGCGGGGTCGACGAACACGCCCCAGATCGTCGCCTTGTGCGCGACCTTGGCGCGCGCGTCGCGGCGCACGCCCGTGATGCCGACGAGCGATGCATCGTCGAATGCGCCGAACACGGCGCGCTCGTGGGTGGGCGTGATGCGCGTCGCGAATTCGTCGACCGGGACGCCGGCTTCCTCGTCGCGGGTCGGCAGGAACGAAGTCGGCGACGAGTCGACCGCGCGCAGGCGGACGGACTGGAATTGCGCCGCGTCGGCGGCGTCGAGCAGGCGGATCGTGATCATCGGTCGGTGTTGTCGTTGGTGTGCCGGAAGGTCGGAATCTGCGGCGCCGTGCGCGGCAAGGCATCGACCGATGCTAATCGAAAACACACGCATTTGCCGGTGCGATCGGCACGCCGCATCGACAGGCGTGAAGCGCGCTACCGAGGCGCGAGTGATGGTCGGGATGACGCGTGGAGCATCGCTGCGCGTTCGCGAAGTCCGCAGGCAATCGTGCTCGGGGCGCCGAACGCATGCGCGTGGAAACGAGCCGGATGCGAACGCACCTGCCGTTGCGTTGGACGCGAACGCGTGCATGTGGCGCGCGACGTGAGGAACGTGACGACGCAGTGCCGTGCGCGACAGGCATGCCGCGCCGACTCGTGGAAGAGGGATGAAGTGAAGCGCGTGCCGGCCATTGCGACGAAGCGCCGCCGGACACGCGAAATACGTCCGCGACGTGAGGGGGCCGCGATATATGTGATGCGCCCGATCAGCTCAGGCGCATGCGATCCGCCTCGATACCGCCTCCGCGACGTGAGGTGTCCGCGATACGTGTGATGCGCCCGATCAGCTCAGGCGCATGCGATCCGCCTCAATACCGCGACAGCTGATTGCCGTTGATCTGCACGCGATCGCCCGGGCGCAGGTCGCCCGGCGACTGCACGTCGAACGAGCGCGTCGAGCCGTCGCTCACCCGCACGTCGATCCGGTAGCTGCTCGGCGGTTGGGCCGCGCCCATCTGCTGGCCGATCTGGTTGCCGGCGACGGCGCCGCCGAGCGCGCCGATCACGGTGGCCGCATCGCGGCCGTGGCCGCGGCCGAACTGGTTGCCCACCAGGCCGCCGACCAGCGCACCGACGACGGTGCCGGCGACGCCCGACGTGCCGACTGAGCCGTTGACTGGCTGGATGTTCGCGACGGTGCCGTATTGCGTGCCGTAGCCGTTGCCGTACTGGCCGCCGTAAGGCTGCGGGTTGCCGTACTGGTCGTACTGCGGCGCCTGGTTCGGATAGGCCGGCTGCTGCGGCTGCACGTAACCCGGTTGCGAATACGCGGGTTGCGCGTAGCCGGGCGTCGCGTACTGTTGCTGCGGATAGCCCGGTTGCGCGCCGTAGTAGCCCGGCGCGACACAGGCGGTCAGCGGAAGCGCCGCCACGGCGACGAGCGTGGCGAACAGAACGGTCTTCGTGGAAGGCATGCGCATCATGATGTTTCCTGCATCGGCAACGTGTTCGCCGACGAATTCCGGGACGGGTGGCGAACTCGGCGTGAGTATAAGGAAAGGGCGGATGCGCGTCCGGTGCGGCCGGGTAACAACGTGTAAAGTCTGTTGCCGCGCAAATCGCGGTGCGGCGCGGCCGAGATTCGACGATGCGGTTCGCCGTCCGGCAGCCGCGTGAGGGCGCCGATTGTGCGACGATCGGCACCCGCGGGCGCCCGCCCGGTGATCACACCCCATCTTCGCGCCACGCCCGACGGGCAGCTCGCCCGCATATCGCGAAATCGAATGCGCGGCATCGCGACATTTAATTGGCCACTGGCCGCCCCGTCCGATATCGTGACCGCACATCCCTGCCAACGGTCGCGCCGTGCCGGCTGCGGTGCCTTCCCCTGTCCGCGTCGGCGTCGCGCAGCGGCCGCCCCACTCATTCCGACTCATGACCGATCGCTTCTTCACCAACGCCGTCGATGCCGGCGGCCGGCCCGTCAACCTCGTCGTCCATGACGGCCGCTTCGTCGCGATCGGCACCGATTGCACTGCCGCACCCGGCGCCGAAACGATCGACCTCGGCGGCCGCGTTGTGCTGCCCGGCTTCGTCGACGGCCACATCCATCTCGACAAGAGTTTCGTCGGCGACCGCTGGGTGCCGCACCAATCGGTCGACTCGCTGCGCGAGCGGCTCGTGGTCGAGAAGCGCCAGCTCGCGGCCGCGCCGCCGATCGTCGAGCGCGCGAATGCGCTGATCGCGCAGGCCGCCGCGTTCGGCACGATCGCGATGCGCAGCCACGTCGACGTGGACGCGACGACCGGCATGTCGAACCTGCACGCCGTGATGGCCGCGCGCGAACAGTGGCGCGGAATCGTCGACATCGAACTGGTCGCGTTTCCGCAGGCCGGCGTGGCGACGTGCCCGGGCACTGCCGCGCTCCTCGATGCGGCCGTGCGCGAAGGCGCGGACGTGGTCGGCGGGATCGACCCGACGACGCTCGACGGCGACGCGGACGGCCAGCTCGACATCGTGTTCGGCATCGCCGAGAAGCGCGGCGCGAAGATCGACATCCACCTGCACGAACCGGGCGAGACCGGCATCGCGCAACTGCTGCGGATCGCGGCGCGCACGCGCGCAGCCGGCCTCGGCGGCCGCGTGAACGTGAGCCACGCGTATGCGCTCGGCCAGGTCGAACATGGCGACGTCGAGCGTGCGGCCGCGGCACTCGCCGACGCCGGCGTGTCGATCCTGACCAACGCGCCGGGCGACTGCGCATTCCCGCCGGTTCAGCAGCTGCGCGACGCGGGCGTCCACGTGTTCGCCGGCAACGACAACATTCGCGACGCGTGGTGGCCGTACGGCAACGGCGACATGCTGCAGCGCGCGATGATGGTCGGCTACCGCTCGGGCTTCCATACCGACGAAGCGCTCGGCATCGCGCTCGACATGGCGACGCACGCCGGCGCGCGCGCGCTCGGCCTCGCGCACTACGGCATCGCGGTCGGCTGCGACGCGAGCTTCGTCGCGGTGCGCGCGCCGAATGCGGCGGCCGCCGTCGCCGGCGTGCCGGCCGAACGCTGGGTGTTCCGGCGCGGCGAAAGCGACACCGGCGCGCCGTTCGCGCCGGCGCTGCGTTTCACGCGCTGACGACCCGACCGCCGTCGCGGTGCGTGCATCGCGACGGCTTCAAACTGACTGAACGATTGACCGACCACACCGGAACCGACATGACGAACCTGCTGATCCGCAACGTCCGCACGCACGCCGACGAAGCGCTCGACATCCTGATCGACGGCGAGCGCATCGCGCGCGTCGGCCCGTCGCTCGACGCGCCCGCCGGCTGCGCGATCGAGGACGGCGCGGGCGCGCTCGCGCTGCCCGGCCTCGTCGAAGGCCACACGCATCTCGACAAGACCCACTGGGGGATGCCGTGGTATCGCAACGCGGTGGGGCCGCGTCTCGTCGACCGCATCGAGAACGAGCGCAATTACCGCGCGACGAGCGGCCATGACGCGGGCGCCGCGTCGCTCGCGCTGTCGCGCGCGTTCCTCGCGGCCGGCACGACGCGCATCCGCACGCACGTCGACGTCGACACCGAAGCCGGGTTGCGCCATCTGCACGGCGTGCTCGCGACGCGCGAGACGCTGCGCGGCCAGGTGGAGATCCAGATCGTCGCGTTTCCGCAGTCGGGCGTGCTCAAGCGGCCCGGCACGGCCGCGCTGCTGTCCGACGCGCTCGGCGCGGGCGCCGACCTGCTCGGCGGCCTCGACCCGTGCGCGATCGAAGGCGATCCGGTCGAGGCGGTCGACGTGCTGTTCGGGATCGCCGAGCGTCATGGCCGCGGCCTCGACCTGCATCTGCACGAACGCGGATCGATGGGCGCGTATTCGCTCGATCTGATCCTGCAGCGCACGGCTGCGCTCGGCATGCAGGGCAAGGTCACGATCAGCCACGGCTTCTGCCTCGGCGACATCGCCGAGCGCGAGCGCGACGCGCTGCTCGCGCGGATGGCCGAACTCGGCGTCGCGATCGTCACGACCGCGCCGGCCGCGGTGCCGGTGCCGTCGGTCGTTGCGTGCCGCGCGGCCGGCGTGACCGTGATCGGCGGCAACGACGGCGTGCGCGACACGTGGACGCCGTACGGCTCGCCCGACATGCTCGAACGCGCGATGCTGATCGGCATGCGCAACGATTTCCGCCGCGACGACGCGCTCGAAGTCGCGCTCGACTGCGTGACGCACGGCGCGGCACGCGGTTGCGGCTTCGCCGACTATGGCCTGGAAGCAGGCAAGCGCGCGGACGTCGTGCTGGTCGATGCGCTGACGTTCGCCGAGGCCGTCGTCGCGCGGCCGACGCGGCGGCTCGTCGTGTCGTCGGGGAAGATCGTCGCGCGCGACGGCGCGCTGGTCTGAACCGGGCGCCGCATCGTGCCGGTTATGATCGGGCTTCCTTCAGCCTGATCTTCCGGGAGACGACGATGCGACGCACACGCACGATGGCCGCACGGGCCGCAGGATGGATCGCCGCGGCGACGTTCGCGACGGCGGCCGCGCAGGCGATGGCGGCGGGCGCGGACGGCGCGCAGCAGGAGGCGAATCGCCGCACGGTGCTCGCGTTCTACGAGAAAGGCCTGAACGAGAAGGATGCGGATGCCGCCCTCGCGTACGTCGGCGACCGGTACGTGCAGCACAACCCGAACGCGGCCGACGGCCGCGACGGTTTCCGCAAGTTCGTCGCGTTCCTGCGCGACAAGTATCCGCAGTCGCACAGCGAGATCAAGCGCTCGTTCGTCGACGGCGACTACGTGATCCTGCACGTGCACGCGGTGCGCGAACCCGGCACGCGCGGCAGCGCGATCGTGGACATCTTCCGGCTCGAACACGGCAAGATCGTCGAACACTGGGACGTGAACCAGCCGGTGCCGGAGCAGGCGGCGAACGGGAACACGATGTTCTGACGGTCGGTTTTCTCGACATCCGCCGCCGCCCGGTCGATGCCCGCCCGCATCGCTGCGCTCATTCCTGCTCGTGCTCCAGCATCGCCGCGAGCGCCTTCGTCAGTTCGCTGACCATCGGATCGGCGGTCGGCCGATGCAGGATCGCGATGTCCATGTGCTCGATCGGCGCGAAGCCGCCGTGCGCGTCGGTCAGTACGACGTGGTCGTCGGTCACCACGCGCGCGGGCAGCACGCTGATGCCGAGCCCGTCCGCGACGGCTGCCTGGATCCCGCTCAGGCTCGACGTCGTGAAACTGATCCGCCAGCGGCGGCCGCGTTCCTCGATCGCCTTGATCATGTCGTCGCGATAAAGCCCGCGCGGCGGGAACACGACGATCGGCACCGGGTCGAGGTCGATCGTCGGATGCTGCGCGCTGTCGATCCAGCGCAGTTTCTCCGGCCAGCGCACCACCGCCTCGCGGCTGTCGCGCCGCTGCTTGATCAGCACGAGATCGAGCTCGCCGCGATCGTAGGCCGCGCAGATGTCGCGGCTCAGCCCGCACGTCACCTCGAGCTTCACCTGCGGATGATCGCGCTTGAACGCGGCGAGCGCGTGGGTCGTGCGGCCCGCCGCGAAGTCGTCGGGCACGCCGAGCCGGATCGTCAGTGCGACGGTCGCGCCCGACAGCGCTTCCAGCATCTCGTCGTTCAGCGCGATCATGCGCCGCGCGTAGCTGAGCACCGTCACGCCGGCGTCGGTCGGCCGCACGTCGCGCGTGCCGCGGTCGAGCAGGCGATGCCCGGCGATCTCCTCCAGCCGCCGCACCTTCTGGCTGACCGTCGACTGCGTCGAATGCAGGCGCGCGGACGCGGTCGTGAAGCTGCCGCAGTCGGCGACCATCACGAGCGCGCGCAACAGGTCGAGGTCGAACAAAGGTCTATTCATTTCTGCACTTTTGCGGATTCGAGCATTTCATTTTCAAATGCGTGCGACGACTTTTAACATGGCCCGAGACCGCGGGCAATCGCGGTTTCGCCGGACCCGGCGCGGCTGTGCGGGCGGACTTGCAAGGAGGCACCGGGGGTTTTTCAAACGGATGGCGATCGTCGGCGCGTTTGTGTTGATGAAGCTCACGAGTGCCGCCGCCGACGGTGGCGCGCTCGAGGGGCGGCCGAGCGTGGCCACGGCGACACGGTGCGCACGTTGATCGACACGGGCGTGAAGGTCGATCACGTGAACCGGCTCGGCGCGGCCGCGCTGCTGGAAGCGATTGCGCTCGGCGACGGCGGCGAGCGCCATGTGCGGATCGTGCAGTTGCTGGTGGATGCGAAGGCGGACGTGAACCTGGCCGATTCGAACGGCGAGACACCGCTGTGGCATGCGCGCAGCCGAGGTATACGAAGATCGAGCGGATTTCGGGGGCAGCGAAAGGGCAGTGGCGTCAGCGGGGATGCGATTTGCGCGCGGTGCCGGTGTCGGGAAGCTGGCGGAGGAACTCGCCGGCCAGATTCACGCAGTAGTCGAACGACGGCGTGTAACCGAGTGTCGAGATATCGTTGAAGCGAGACTGAACGAACGTGCGACGTTCGTCGAGCAGATGCAGGAAGGTATCTCGATGGCGAACGAGAAATGCGCTTGCCTCCATCAGGCTCTCCGGCTCCCGCTCGATGACCAGGCAGAGATCGAACAGGTCTCGCGCGGTGGGACGATCTCCGCGATGCCACATTTTCTTGGCCACGATTTCCGCTGAAGTCTCGACCTTGACGATGTGGTCCATCAGCATCCATTTGTCGTAACCGGGAGACATCAGGTTTCGGGAGACCACGAAGTCGATTTCACCGTCGGGCAACACCAGTTTCACGAAACCGGCGTGTTCCTCGTACTCGGTCGTGATGTCGGATGCGGCGTCGCTGATGCGTGGGTTCACGTACCCGAGGTACTGCGGGTCGGGTACGAAGATATCGATGTCCTTGCTGACACGATGTCCGTGACGCAGCATGGGACGGTGCCGCCGCCAAATGTCCAGAACGGATGTGCCGTGCCGTACTGGCGTATCTCGTCGATTAGCGTCAGCGTTTTGCGGAAAAGCCCCTGCCACGGGCCGTCGGGCAATTCGGCCGGTGCAGTCATGCCCATACCTCCCGGTACAGATGAAGGTCCTTCGACCATGCGGCCAGGTTTTTCCAGATGGCGCGAAGCGGCGTGCCGGAGCGTGCGGCCGCTTCTTCGGCGGCCTTCACCACCACCGGCAACGGTACCTCGTCGAGGATGACGGAGATCTGCGATTCGTACCCTGCCGGAATTTGTCCCGTGGTCAGCGCGTCCGCCAGCAGTCGCTCGGTCAATTCACCCTTATAGCTGACGTTCGAGCTCACGACGGCCTTGTAGAGGCCGCTTTGGGCCGATCGCGGCTGCGCCAGGAGTTCGATGCCGAGCACGCTGAGCAACGGGATGAGCTTGTTGATTCCAAGATCCTTGACCTTGCCGGTTTCGAGCTGGTTCACCGTGAGACGAGACAATCCGGCGAGTTTTGCAAGCTGGGCCTGTGTGAGATCGAGTTCCGCCCGCCGTTTGGCAACGGCCTGACCGATTTCATAGAGTTGCATGTTCACCTCCCGACGCAGGTTCACCGCACGAAAATGTAAGTTATATCTTACATCTCGATGGTATGCATTGTCACGCATGGACGCGGGTGCGGTATAGGATGGATGGTCTATTCAAGCGAAGAAAATGTTGCGAGAGACGGCGATCGGTCGCGCTGTATAGACATACTCGCTCGACGGAAATCCGTGAAAACTCGTTCTGTGGCAGTCAAGCATCACCCCGGGTAAACGCTCAAAATATGGAGAAAATCGTGTAAATGTCCATTTTTTGCTCATCTATCCCGCTCCTTGCCCCGATTTAATTTCCCCGACTCCCTCAATCCGCCCCACATCCATTCCTTCCGCTTGCGCTCGAAAATCAAGCGGTCTAGACTGCATCGCAGCTTCATCGAAGTCCCCGTCTTTCGCGTACCGCGCCGGGCCAGCCGGCACGACGCTCCCCAACGGACGCCCGGCGCCTTCCCCCGCCACGTCGAGACCAAAAGGACACACCATGAACCGCACTGCAAGGCTTCTCGCTTCCGCGCTGGCGTTCGCGCCGCTCGTCTCGTTCGCGCAGGACACGGCGACGATCCGCTGGGGCATCGATCCCACTTATCCGCCGTTCGAGGCGAAGCAGCCCGACGGCTCGCTCGCCGGCTTCGACATCGACCTGCGCAATGCGATCTGCGAGCAGCTGCGCGCGAAATGCGTGTGGGTCGAGCAGGGTTTCGACGGGATGATTCCGGCGCTGCGCGCGCGCAAGTTCGACGTGATCATGTCCGCGATGACGGCCACCGACGAGCGGCTCAAGCAGATCGACTTTTCGAACAAGCTGTATGCGTCGCCGGGCGCGCTCGTCGCACCGGCCGGCTCGAAGCTGCTGCCGACCGCGGCGTCGCTTGCGGGCAAGCGCGTCGGGATCGACCAGGGCACGACGCAGGAGGCCTACGCGAAGGCCGAATGGGCGACCAAGGGCGTGACGATCGTGTCGTACCAGAACCAGGACCAGGTGTATCAGGATCTCGTGAACGGCCGCCTCGACGCGACCTTTCAGGACAAGACGCAAGCCGGCTATTCGTTCCTGAAGACGCCGCGCGGCAAGGGTTATGCATTCGCGGGGCCCGACGTGACCGACGTGCGCATCACCGGCTACGGCGTCGCGATGGGCGTGCGCAAAGGCGACGCCGAGATGAAGAAGCGGCTGAACGACGCGATCGTCGCGATCCGCGCGAACGGCACGTACCAGAAGATCGCCGCGAAATATTTCGACTTCGACATCTACGGCGCCAAGCAGCAGCTGACTTCCGCGCCGTGAACCCGTGACCCTGCAATTCCATGACCCCGTGGCTCAATCAATCGACAGGCAACCCATGACGAGTATCCAGGAACGCGTCGCGAAAGCCGTGACGCCCGAACTGATCGCCGCCTTCCGCGACGAAGGCGCGGTATGCATCAAGGGCATCTTCTCGCCCGACGAAGTGGCCGCGCTGCGTGCCGGCATCGACGCGAACCTCGCGCAGCCGAGCGCGCGCGCGAAGGTCGCGAGCCGGCCCGACGATCCGGGCTGGTTCTTCGAGGACTTCTGCAACTGGCAGCACAACGACGCGTATCGCGACTTCATCGTGCGGTCGCCCGCGCCGTCGGTGGCCGCGGCGCTGATGGGCACGCAGACGGTGCGGCTGCATCACGACCACCTGCTCGTGAAGGAGCCTGGCACGCGGCAGCGCACGCCGTGGCACCAGGACCAGCCGTACTACAACATCGAAGGCGACGACAACGTCAGCATGTGGATTCCGGTCGATCCGGTGCCGCTCGAATCGACGCTCGAATTCGTCGCGGGTTCGCACCAGGGGCCATGGCTGATGCCGCGCACGTTCATGGACAAGGAGGCGAAGTGGTTCCCGGAAGGCAGCCTCGCCGACCTGCCCGACATCGAAGCCGACCGCGCGGCGTTCCCGATCCGTCACTGGGCGCTCGAGCCGGGCGACATGGTGTGCTTCCGGATGCTGACGCTGCATGCGTCGGGCGGGACGCAGAACCGCCGGCGCGCGTTCTCGATCCGCTTCGTCGGCGACGATATCCGTCATGCGCCGCGCCGCTGGAAGACGTCGCCCGATTTCCCGGGACTGGCCGACGAACTGCCCGACGGCGCGCCGCTCGAGCATGCGCTGTTTCCGGTCGTGTGGTCGCGCGGCGCGGGGCAGGTCGGGGCGATCTGAGCGGCGCGGATCGACTACGTCGCGCGACATCGAGCGACATCGAGCGACATCGAGCGACATCGAGCGACATCGAGCGACGGCAAGCGACGGCAAGCGACGGCAAGCGACGGCAAGCGACCTTCAGCGACGCCATGCGCGCGCCGCGCGTGGTCTCTTACCCGCGCTGAGGAAGGTTCAGGTCTGGTGACGTCCGGCGCCCGGCTTGAAGCGCGAGCCGAGCCGGTAGCGGTTGCCCGGATGCAGGAAGTGCACGAACGTGACGGGCAGCCCGTTCGTCCAGGTGCGGCGCGTGAGCGTGAGGCACGGCTCGTCGGCGCGCATGTCGAGCAGCCGCGCCTGTTCACCGGACGGCAGCGACGCGTCGACCACGTGCTCGATCTCCAGTTCGTAGTGCGACACGTTGTTGAACAGGTATTCGGACGGTGGCTCGGCCTGGAAATCCTGATCGATGAATTCGGGCGCGGCGGCCGGGTTCACGTAGCGATCCTCGAGCTGGATCGGGCGGCCGTTTTCCTCGTGCACGCACACCACGTGAAACACCGGCGTGTTGACCGCCAGCCCGAACGCGGCCGCGACGTCGAACGACGCGGGCTCGCGCGACTGGCTGAGCACGCGGCAGCGGTACTCGTGGCCGCGCGCGCGGATCTCGTCGCGGATGTGCGCGATCATCAGCAGGTTCGACTGCGGCTTCACCTCGGCGACGAAGGTGCCGACGCCCGCGATGCGCTTCAGCACGCCTTCCTCGGTCAGCTCGCGCAGCGCGCGGTTGACCGTCATGCGCGCGACGCCGAATTGCGCGGCGAGATCGAGTTCGGACGGAATGCGGTCCCCCGGGCGCCAGTCGCCCGCATCGACGTTCTGGCGAACGAGTGTCTTGATCTGCTGGAACGGTGCGGTGGTCTTCGTGACCATCGGGGATCCTTGGGGAAGGGCAATCGCGAAATTCTATCCCGGATCAGGGCGCGGGCAGTTCGCGAACGTCGGCCGTCGGCACGGATCCGAACGCATCGCTCAGCGCATAGCCGATCAGCTGCCGCGCGGCAGCCTCGGGTGTCGATAGCGCGCCGCTCGACTTCAGTTCGTCGAATTTCTCGCGCATCGGGAAGTTCGCTTCGCTGGTCGAGCGGATCGTCGCCTGCATGCCCGTATCGACGACGCCCGGCGCGACGCTGCAGATTCGCAGCGCGCGGTTCGCATCGAGCGCGACGGCGCGCGCGTGATGATCGAGCGCGGCCTTGGTCGCGCAGTAGACGCTCCAGCCCGCGTACGCGTTGCGCGCGGCGCCGCTCGACACGTGCAGGATCCGGCATTCGGTCGGCGCCGCTGCCGCCTGCACGAGCGCGGCCGACAGCATCAGCGGCGCCGCGACGTTCAGGCCGACCGCGCGCGCGACGAGCGCCGGATCCTGTGCGTCGAGCGGCCCGATCGGATCGACGATGCCCGCGTTGTTGAAGAGCAGCACGATCGACGCGCCGTCGACGAAGCGGCGCAGCGTGTCGCCGGCGAGCCAGGTTGCGACGGCCGACGTGTCCGACAGGTCGAGTTCGATTTCGGCGAAACGGTCGCCGGCCTGCGCGGCGAGCGACGGATGACCGCTGCGCGATACGCCGAGCACGGCGATGCCTTCCTGCAGCAATTGTTCGGCAAGCGCCGCGCCGAGGCCGCGCGTGTGTCCGGTGACGATGGCGCGCACGTGCGGCGCGAGAGAGGAGGCGATCATGGCGGTGAACGAGTGAACGAGTGAACGGTTGAAGCGTGTTGACAGGCGCGGCGCGCAGGCGGGGCGGCACGGCGTGCGGGACGGGCGATGCGCGGTATTGACCTGGCGGACGAATCCGGCCGAGCGCCGCGCGTCCGGGTGTACGCATATCGTAGCGCCGGCCTGCGCGACGCGCAAACGCGGGACGACGCCGCGCGTGAGCGCGGAGCATGCGTTCGTGCGGCCGAACGCAGGCGTCGCCGTGCGCCGCCGCACGGCCGAACCGTTGGACGAAAACCGGCCGCGGCAAGTGCGCGCGCCGCGGCGGCGAGTGGCGCCGGGCCTCACGTCGCGAGCTATCATATGGCTCGCCCGTTCGCGACGCCGGACGGGCCGCGACCGTTTCCCTTCACCCGCTGCACGCTGCGACGCCATCCATGAACACCACGCCGGACATGCCCACGCCACGCGCCCTGCGCGAACTCACGCCCCTCGAGGCCCGCATTCTCGGGGTGCTCGTCGAGAAGCAGCACACGGTGCCGGACACCTATCCGTTGTCGCTGAATGCGCTGACCGCGGGCTGCAACCAGAAAACCGCGCGCTCGCCGGTGATGAACGTCAGCGAGGACGAAGTCACGACCGCGCTCGACGGGCTCAAGCACCTGAGCCTCGTGATGGAGGGCAGCAGCAGCCGCGTGCCGCGTTTCGAGCACAATGTGAACCGCGTGCTCGGGATTCCGAGCCAGGCGATCGCGCTGCTGACGATCCTGCTGCTGCGCGGCCCGCAGACGGCCGCCGAACTGCGCCTGAACAGCGCACGCCTGCACGGCTTCGCGGACATCTCGTCGGTCGAGGCGTTCCTCGACGAACTCGCGGCGCGTGCGCAGCCGCTCGTCGTCCGGCTGCCGCGCGCGCCCGGTGCGCGCGAGAACCGCTGGATGCACCTGATGTGCGGCGAGGTGAACGTCGCCGACTACGCCGGTGCGGACGCGGGCGGCGGCGCGGATTCCGTTCCGCCGTCGGAGTTCGAGGCGCTCAAGGCCGAGCAGAAGCGGCTTGCGGATGAAGTGGCGCGGCTGAACGCACTCGTGCAGCGGATGGCGACCGAACTCGGGATCGACGTCGATACCCCGGGCGACGCCGGCTGATTGCCCGCCCGAGCCAACTCGACACCGGCGCGCATTTGAGTCGTGGATGGAGAAGCGATTCAGCCGATGCTGATTCGCGTGGCACCTGCGTCGACGAGCCGGAACAGCAGATCCTCGACGGCCGCGCCCGGCGCCGAGCCCAGGTCCGCATTGACGCGCCATCCTTGCTCCGTGCCCGCCGGTTCCGACAGATAGTGAACGATGCCGTGCAGGCCGTCCTCGGCCGGCTCGCCTACGTCGTCGGCGTCGAACCACGCGAAGAACCATGTCCTGAACGCGTCGGTGGCCGCGGCCTCGCCGATGCCGTCGGCTTCGATCGTCGCCCAGTCCCACACGAACGGCCGGATCGACACCGCCGCCGTTTCGAGTTCGAACGCGAACGGTTCGAAGTCCAGTTGCGTGGTCGAGTCGACCATTGCCGGCTGGCCGGCCGATTCGCCTTCGGTGTGAACGATGTCGGCGCGGCACGGCAGTGCGAGCGGGCCTTCGGTGGCCAGCGTGCCGTCGGCTTTCCGGTAGGCCGGTTCGACGACGGCCGCCGGTTGCGCTGCCGCTTGTGCGAGCAGGTCGGCGTAGGGCTGGCGGATGGCGCTGAGCAGTTCGGATACGGTCATCGTGGCGTGTCGGGTCATGTTGCGTACGATCAATCACAGACAGGTGGTGCGTCGTGCCGCCTGCGCAGAAGGCGAGGCGTCATCGGCAGCGGACAGCGATGATCGTACGGTACGTCGGCCACACGCGACCACTCGGCCGAACGGCCGGCGCCCCGGGTCGCGTTGCGGCTGGCGACCGGCGGCGCTTGCATGAAGCCCGTTCCATGAAGCCCTGTCGACAGGCCCGGAAACGTCGGCAGGCGCGCGCCCGAAACGCGCGGCATCGGCGCAACGCGCCGAATGCCCGGGCGATCCGTTGCGGATCGCCGTTCTTTCGCCCGGCCTCTTGACGCAGATCGCATGCCCCCGCCGCGCCTCGCTGCCGCCTTGCGCGAGTGCCATAATCGAGCCTGCACCTCATTCCAGACGTCCCCCGGAGAATCACCATGCAGAACCTCGACAATCCTTCCCATGATCGCGAGGTAGGCAGTGCCGACGCGACGCAGGACACCACGCGTATCGACGACGTCCGCATCGGCGCCGTGCGTCCGCTGATCTCGCCGGCGCTGCTGCAGGACGAACTGCCGGTGCCGGCCGCCACGCAGACGCTCGTCGAGGACACGCGCCGCGCGATCGGCGACATCCTGCACGGCCGCGACGACCGGCTGCTGCTCGTCGTCGGCCCGTGCTCGATCCACGATCACGACCAGGCGCTCGAGTACGCCCGCCGCCTGAAGGCCGCCGCCGATGCGCTGAAGGACGACCTGCTGATCACGATGCGCGTGTACTTCGAGAAGCCGCGCACGACGGTCGGCTGGAAGGGCTACATCAACGATCCGCGCCTCGACGGCAGCTTCCGCATCAACGAAGGGCTGCGCGCGGCGCGGCAACTGCTGCTCGACATCAACGCGCTCGGCCTGCCTGCGTCGACCGAATTCCTCGACCTGCTGAGCCCGCAGTACATCGCGGACCTGATCGCGTGGGGCGCGATCGGGGCGCGCACGACCGAGAGCCAGAGCCATCGTCAGCTGGCATCGGGGCTGAGCTGTCCGATCGGTTTCAAGAACGGCACCGACGGCGGCGTGCAGGTCGCATCCGACGCGATCGTCGCCGCGCGCGCGAGCCATGCGTTCATGGGGATGACGAAGATGGGCATGGCCGCGATCTTCGAGACGCGCGGCAACGACGACGCGCACGTGATCCTGCGCGGCGGCAAGAACGGGCCGAACTACGACGCCGAACACGTCGAGGCGAGCTGCGCGGTGCTGCGCAAGAGCGGGTTGCGCGAGCAGGTGATGGTCGATTGCTCGCATGCGAATTCCAACAAGTCGCACGAGCGGCAGATCGAGGTCGCGCAGGATCTCGCGCGGCAGCTGTCGCAGGGCGAGCACCGGATCGTCGGCGTGATGGTCGAGAGCCATCTCGAGGCCGGGCGCCAGGATCTGAAGCCGGGCGTGCCGCTGCAGTACGGCGTGTCGATCACCGATGCGTGCCTGAGCTGGACGCAGACGGAGCCGGTGCTCGACGTGCTGGCGGAGGCGGTGCGGCATCGCAGGGTGTATTCGCGCAACGCGTGAGGCGGTGTGACTGCGTGGCGGGGCCGGGGACGTCCGCCGCACGGTCCGTGCGCCGGTGACGACCGGATGCCCGTCTCCGACGTTCTCCCGATCGACATGCCGCGGCGCGCACATCCTGTCCGCACGGACATTGATCTTCATCCGTGTCGCCCCGCCTGTCACGTCGCACTCCGAACGCACGATCCGGCGAATGCCGCTACCATGAAGCCGTGTTGCACGCTGCGGTCCGGCCACGCCGGTCCGTCATGCACACACGCAGTGGCGGCGCGGCTGGCCGCCACGCGACCGACGAAGCGCGGGGCGCTCACCGATCAGCCGTTGCGCCCGCGTCGCTTCGCTCCCGGAATCAACAACAACCGAACCGGAGTGCAATACATGAAGTTCTACAAGACCCTCATCGCGGCAACCGTCCTCGCATCGAGCGTCAGCGCGCACGCGCAGATCGCCGGCGCGCAGCCGCTCAGCGTGACCGTCGAGCAATCGCAGGCGCTGCTCGAAGGCTGGAGCGTGAAGAAGAGCGTGCTCGGCAAGGCCGTGTACAACGACGCGAACCAGAAAGTCGGCACGGTGCGCGACCTGATCGTCGCGCCGGACGGCTCGGTGTCGGCGGCGATCGTGTCGGCGGGCGGCTTCCTCGGCGTGGCCGCGCATGACGTCGCGGTGCCGATCGCGTCGCTCGACGTGCGCAACGGCAACATCTACCTGCCGGGCGCGACGAAGGACGCGCTGAAGGCCACGCCGGCATTCCAGTACGCGAAGGTGCCGTCGCCGCCGAAGCCGAAGAAGGCCGACGACAAGCACTGATCCACGCGGCCCGGCGCGCGACCTGCCATGCCCGGCCGGCCGCGCGCCGGGCCGCGCCACGTCGCGTCGCGCGCCGATCCATTACGGGCGCAGTGCGCGCCCGCGCTCGGTCTACGTAATTCTACGTAGCCCCGCATACGTAGTTGTGCGCTTGTAAGCTGCCCCTGTCGCGCGGAATACTACGGCCCATCGCCGCGGCATCCACGAGACGCGGCACGACGCATCGACGTCACGCGGGTTCGGCGCCTGGCCGGATCCACTCAAAACCACATTGGAGACCAGGAGACGCCATGAATCGGGCTTCCAGTACCCTGCTATGGATCGCCGTCGCGCTGCTCGGCGCATTCGCGTTCGGGACGATCGCACTCGCGCACGGCGAACGCGTCAGCGCGCTGTGGATCGTGATCGCCGCAGTCTGCGTATATCTGATCGCATATCGCTTCTACAGCCGTTTCATCGCCAGCAAGGTCATGCAGCTCGACGGGCTGCGGATGACGCCGGCCGTCCGGCACAACGACGGCCTCGACTACGTACCGACCAACAAGTACGTGCTGTTCGGCCATCACTTCGCCGCGATCGCCGGCGCCGGGCCGCTCGTCGGCCCCGTGCTCGCCGCGCAGATGGGCTACACGCCCGGCATGCTGTGGATCCTGGCCGGCGTCGTGTTCGCCGGCGCGGTGCAGGACTTCATCGTGCTGTTCATCTCGACGCGCCGCGACGGCCGCTCGCTTGGCGACCTCGTCAAGATGGAGCTCGGCACGGTGCCCGGCGTGATCGCGCTGTTCGGCGCGTTCCTGATCATGGTGATCATCCTCGCGGTGCTCGCGCTGATCGTCGTGAAGGCGCTGACGAATTCGCCGTGGGGCACGTTCACCGTCGCCGCGACGATTCCGATCGCCCTGTTCATGGGCGTCTACACGCGCTACATCCGTCCGGGCCGCATCGGCGAAGTGTCGATCATCGGCTTCGTGCTGCTGATGGCGTCGATCGCGTTCGGCCAGACCGTGCACGATTCGCCGGCGCTCGCCGCCTGGTTCACGTTCAGCGGCACGCAGCTCACGTGGATCCTGATCGGCTACGGTTTCGTCGCATCGGTGCTGCCGGTGTGGCTGCTGCTCGCGCCGCGCGACTACCTGTCGACGTTCCTGAAGATCGGCACGATCCTCGGCCTTGCGATCGGCATCCTGGTCGTCGCGCCGGAACTGAAGATGCCCGCGTTGACGAAGTTCGTCGACGGCACGGGCCCGGTATGGTCGGGCAACCTGTTCCCGTTCCTGTTCATCACGATCGCGTGCGGCGCGGTGTCGGGCTTCCACGCGCTGATCTCGTCGGGCACGACGCCGAAGCTGATCGACAACGAAACCAACGCACGCTTCATCGGTTACGGCGCGATGCTGATGGAATCGTTCGTCGCGATCATGGCGCTGGTCGCCGCGTGCGTGATCGAGCCGGGCATCTACTTCGCGATGAACGCGCCGGCCGCCGTGCTCGGCTCCACGCCGGAAGCCGTCGCGAACACGGTCACGCAATGGGGCTTCGTGCTGACGCCCGACATGCTGACGCAGACCGCGAAGGCCGTCGGCGAAACGACGATCATCGCGCGTGCGGGCGGCGCGCCGACGCTGGCCGTCGGCATGGCGCACATCCTGCACCAGGTGATCGGCGGCGAAGCGATGATGGCGTTCTGGTATCACTTCGCGATCCTGTTCGAGGCGCTGTTCATCCTGACGGCGGTCGACGCCGGCACGCGCGCGGGCCGCTTCATGCTGCAGGACCTGCTCGGCACGTTCCACCCGGCGCTCAAGCGCACCGAGTCGCTGCCCGCGAACCTGGTCGCCACCGCGCTGTGCGTGGCCGCGTGGGGCTACTTCCTGTACCAGGGCGTGGTCGATCCGCTCGGCGGCATCAACACGCTGTGGCCGCTGTTCGGCATCTCGAACCAGATGCTCGCCGCGATCGCGCTGGTGCTCGGCACCGTCGTGCTGTTCAAGATGAAGCGCGAGCGCTACGCGTGGGTGACGATCGTGCCGACCGCATGGCTGTTGATCTGCACGCTGACGGCCGGCTGGCAGAAGATCTTCGATGCGAACCCGAAGGTCAGCTTCCTCGCGCACGCGGCGAAGCTGCAGGCCGCGGTGGACGAAGGCAAGGTGCTCGCGCCGGCGAAGTCGATCGCGCAGATGCAGCGGATCATCTTCAACGACTACATCGATGCGGCGCTGGCCGGCCTGTTCATCTTCGTCGTCGTGGCGATCGCGGGGTACGGGCTGCTCGCCGTGCTGCGCGCGCGCCGCGAGTCGAAGCCGACCGTGCGCGAGACGCCGTACGAAGCGATGCCGGCCGCGCAGGCGCTTGGCAGCGGACGTTAAAGGGAGGCCGCGATGTTCAGCGATCTGGGCAGCGACCTGCGCAGCGCGGGGCGTTACCTCGGGCAGGCGTTGCGGCTGATGGTCGGCCTGCCCGACTACGACACCTACGTCGCGCACATGCGCGACACCCATCCGGACCGCGAGCCGATGACGTATGAGGAATTCTTCCGCGAGCGTCAGAATGCGCGGTACGGGTCGGGGGCAGGGAAGTGTTGCTGAAGCGGGCCGGCAAAGCCGGCCGGTAAGGGCACCACCAAGGGCAGTCCGGTGACGGACCAGGAAGCGCCGCGAAGGCATTCGCGGCGCTTTTTATTTGGCGGGCCGGGGCGGGCATGTTTGCTGCCTGTCGTGGTTGCGGCGGTTGGCCCGCTTCAGCGCGGCTTGATCCGGCCGCCGGTATCATAGGGCTCTACTTTTTTCCGATGAATCCGCGCAGGAGAACCCGTCGTGCATGTCGGTGAGCGTTTCAACAGCATTTCCCATCTCGTCGGCGCGGTATTGTCGGTGGCAGGGCTGGTCGCGCTGGTGACGATGGGTGCGCTCGACCGCGATCCTTACAAGATCGTGAGCTTCAGCGTGTACGGCGCGATGCTGATCCTGTTGTACGGGATCTCGACCGCGTATCACAGCGTGCGCAACCCGCGGCTCAAGGCGATCCTGCAGAAGTGTGACCATTCGGCGATCTATCTGCTGATCGCGGGCAGCTACACGCCGTTCACGCTCGTCACGCTGCGCGGCCCGTGGGGCTGGTCGCTGTTCGGCGTGAGCTGGGGGCTCGCCGCGTTCGGGATCGTGCAGGAGCTCACGCTCGGACGGCGCACGCGCATCGTGTCGATGATCCTGTACGTGCTGATGGGCTGGCTCGCGCTCGTCGCGATCCGCCCGCTGATCCATGCGTTGCCGCCGGTGGGTACCGCATGGCTCGTGGCCGGCGGCGTCATCTACAGCGCCGGGATCTACTTCTTCATCAACGACGAACGCATCCGCCACGGGCACGGTATCTGGCACCTTTTCGTGCTGGCCGGCAGCCTGTGCCAGTTCGTCAGTGTCGCGATGTATGTGGCGTGAGCGACGCGGGACGCAGACGAAGGCGCAGCCGCATGCGGCTGCGGCCGTGTCAGCCGGAGCAGGCGCGCCGTGCGTTCTTCGTGGTCGTCGGCGTCAGGTGCGACCGGCCGCTGGCGCGACGTTGCGCAGCGTGTTGAACCCGACCCACCCCCAGTAGACGCGATGATGCGCGATCAGCCCGTCGCGCAGATCCATCACCTCGACGAGATCGACCTGATCGCCGTCCGGCGTTTCGCGCGGATATTCCCAGGTGAGTTGCTTGCCGTTCGAAAAGAACAGGCCCGTGCGGTACCAGCGTCCGAGCCGGTTGCCCGGATTGCGCAGCCCTGCCGCGAAGAACGCGCCGATCGCGGGCTTGCCGTGCAGCACGCCCGAGCCGTGATCGGGCAGCGTGGCGACGATCAGCGGCGTTTCGAGGATCGCGTCGTCCGCGTACAGCGACATCAGCGCATCGAGGTCGCGTGCGACGACGGCGGCGTGCCAGTCTCGATGGATGCGGTGCGCATCGGTGTCGGCGTGGGTCATGGTGCGTTCCGGCAAGCGTGGATAACGGCACCACTGTATTGATGCAACGCTGTCGGACGTTTCACCGCAGGCCGAAACGTGGATGGTGCGTGCGCCGAGCGCAACCGCAACCGCAACCGCAACCGCAACCGCAACCGCGTTCCGCCGTTCGCGTCAGCCCCCCAGCGCGCCGAGATTCAGTTCATGCGACTTGCCGATCCACACCGCGCTGTCGCGATGGTCGCGCAGTTCGTCGTTGGTATTCGGATGCAGGAAGATGTCGAGCGCGCCGTGATTCAGCACGAGCCACGGCACGATGGTGTCGAACCGCGTGGCGTCGAATGCGATCTGGTACGACCAGGCCGGATGCGGGCCGACGAGGCGTTCGTGAAAGCGGCCGAGCTCGATGATCGCGCCGAACCGCTCTTCGACGACGAGGCGAAACGCCCAGGCCGCGTCGCGGCTGGCGGCGTCGAAGTAGACGTGTGCGTGCCAACTGTTGATCGCGGTGGAATCGATATCAGCCATGACGGGACTCGTGAGAGGAATAGGGAAGGCATGAGCGCCGTCACTTGCGGCGCGATGGGCAATTATCGCGCGTCCTTGTCGGACACGTCTTGTCGCGAAGCGATAAATCGGCGTGAAGAATGGTTGCGCGTCAAAGAAACCGGCGGGTTCGTTGAGGTATTTCCCGCGCGGGCCGGCATGCGCGGCATCGTGCCGCAAGCCCGGCCGGCGCGGGCTCCGAGCGAAATCGCTTCGGCAATACGTCATTTCGAAAATGGCAAAAGCGATTCGCGCACTGCATCGAATCGTCTGCAAAAACGCGATCAGGTCGTTGAATGAAATAAAGAAATTCCACTCGGGCGGCATTGGCGAGTCGCGCGCGTCACGCGCCGGCCGTCAGTGCCGAAAATATCAATTGCGGAATCGGCTATTCAAGCGCGCGGCCGCGCGACATACGATGGTTTCACCGCATCGACGTCGAAGATCGATGCGGACGCAACCATCTGGAGGCCATGATGCGATCCGTTGTTTCCCTTGCAGTGCTGTCCGGCGCGCTTGCCGCGCTGCCCGCCGCGAGCTTCGCGCAGTCCGTCGACACCGAGCGGCAGTCGAACGTCGCGCCGTTGACCTGGTCCGCGGCGCGTGCCGAAACCGACGCGCAACTGATGCAGATGACGCGCGCCGGCTATCGCGCGACGACGGCCGGCAACCAGAACTATCCGCTCGCGATGCAGCGTGCGCTCGAACGCGTACGGAACCCGGTGCCCGACCGCTCGCGCGACGAGAAGGCCGCGATGGAAGCGCGTGCGGCCAGCGCCGCGCAGAGCGGCCATCCGGTAAAGGCGTTCTTCGTGAAGACCGCGTACTACCTGAAAGGCGAGAACACGTTCTGATGCGGGAGACGAGCATGGCATGCGCGAACCGACTCGCCGACGCGTGGCGCGCGTCGACGATCCGCCGGCTGCCGCGCGCGTGCGCGACGCGGCGGCGTGACGATCCGTACGCCGCGCGGCGCCGCGCGAACGGCCATCGCGCCGCGCGCCCCGGCGCAGTCGCGTGCCGCACCGGGTTGCCGCGCTTCGACGCGGACGACGTTGCCGCCAGCGAGAGCGGATCATGAAGGCCGTCCGGAAAAGCCGTCGCCATCCGCCGCTGACGCGCGAATGGCTGCTGCCGTTGCCGCCCGCGCATGTGCGCGACATCTCGCTGAAATGCCACATGGCGCTCGTCGCGCTGCGTGGCGAGCACGGCAGCGAAACGTTGCTGATGCGGTTGCGCACGAGCGTCTACCTGGTGTTCCTCGCGCTCGACGACGCGGTATCGGCGGACGCGAGCATCGACCTGTGCGTCGATGCGGAGCGCATGCTCGATGCGAGCGTCGCGCGCGCGGCGGAAAGCGGCGCATGGACGCTGCACGACGACGAATGCGCGGTGCTCGAGCGCATCCTCGCCGCGAACGATGCGTGCGTCGCGACGCTCACGCGGCACCGGCTCGCCGAGCTGTGGCGTCACGTCAGTGCGTTCGCGTCGGCCGACCAGCCGGCCCTCGTCGCGCAAGCCGCGGCGAAGATGCGGGAACCGGCCGTTCTGCATTGAGCATCGTCGACGCGACCGGCGCCGCGCGATGTTTCATACCTGTCCCATTCCCCGGCGCCGACGCTCGCCGTCTAATGTCATGACGGGAACCGGACGGGTTCGGTCGATGACGATCCATCGTCGCGTGGGCGATGATCGTACGTGTCGGCGTGAACGCATCCGTTTCGATCAGGAGGAGCGATGGCGCTATACAGGATCGGCGGCTACTTCACGTGCGGAAGCGGCCGCGCATTCAGCGAGAACCTGCCGCCGGGCAGCGAAGTGACGATCGCGGGCATCTATCGATGCACCGTATGCGGCGACGAGATCGGCATTGCGAAGCGGCAGACGCTGCCGTCCGACGACGAGCATCGGCACGATCTCGATCCGCCGTCCGACCCGCTGCTCGACCCCGGCCCGACGGCATGGCAATTGATCGCGGCCGCGGAGTCGAGACACTAGGCGAGCGGCGTTCGCCTGCTCATGTGTGCGCGGATGCGCGCCGCTCCCCGCACGAACGCCGACACAACCCAAGCCCGACAAAACAAAAGCGCCACGGAGCGAACTCCGTGGCGCTTCTTCGATGCCGGCCGATGCGGAGGCGCGAACCTCCGCATGGCGACACGCGCTTAAGCCGCCGTTGCCGGCTTGGCCGGCTTCTGCAGCTTGCCCTTGCCGGCGCGCTGGATTTCCTCGAGCTTGATCTCGACGTGGCGCGAGAACACGTACTCGGCCGGACGCTGCTTCGCGATCGAGATGTCCGGCGCGAACGCGCCTTCGGTCTTGATGCCCTTCCGGCTCACGGCGAACGCCTTCAGCGGATGCGCGATCGTGTCCATCACGGCGGTGGCTTCGAAGCCGCAGTGGACCATGCAGTCCGCGCACTTCTCGTAGTTGCCGACGCCGTAGTTGTCCCAGTTCGTGTCTTCCATCAGTTCCTTGAAGGTCTTCACGTAACCTTCGCCGACCAGATAGCACGGCTTCTGCCAGCCGAACACGGTACGCGCCGGGTTGCCCCACGGCGTGCACTTGTACGTCTGGTTGCCGGCCAGGAAGTCGAGGAACAGCGACGACTGGCTGAACGACCAGCGCTTGCCGCCTTCGCCGCGCTTCAGGATTTCGCGGAACAGGTTCTTCGTCTTGTCGCGGTTCAGGAAGTGCTGCTGATCCGGCGCGCGCTCGTACGCATAGCCCGGCGACACGGTGATGCCGTCGACGCCGATCGGCCCCAGCGTATCGAAGAACTTCGCGACGCGCTCGGGGATCGCATCGTTGAACAGCGTGCAGTTGATGTTCACGCGGAAGCCGCGGCGCTTCGCTTCCTTGATGGCCGCGACCGCCTTGTCGTATACGCCTTCCTGCGACACGGAATGGTCGTGCATTTCCTTGTCGCCGTCGAGGTGGACCGACCAGACGAAGTACGGATTCGGCTCGTAGTCGTCCATCTTCTTTTCCATCAGGAGCGCGTTCGTGCACAGGTACACGAACTTCTTGCGCTTCATGATGCCCTTGACGATCTCCGGCATCTCCTTGTGGAGCAGCGGCTCGCCGCCGGCGATCGACACGATGGGCGCGCCGCACTCGTCGACGGCTTCCAGGCATTCCTCGACGGACAGGCGCTGGTTCAGGATCGGGTCCGGATAATCGATCTTGCCGCAGCCGTTGCAGGCGAGGTTGCAGCGGAACAGCGGCTCGAGCATCAGCGCGAGCGGATAGCGTTTGTTGCCGGACAGGTGTTGGCGCATGATGTATGCGCCGACGCGGACTTGCTGGAGCAGCGGAATAGACAAGAGATGTCCTCCTTAAACTTCGCGGGCGACAGCTTGCGTAAGCTTCGCCGGCAACTTGAATTCGACTTTTTCCTCACGGCCCGCCATCGTCGTGACATCGACGGGCCCCAGCGCGCGCAGCGCGCCGATTACATCCTCGACCATTTCCTCGGGTGCCGACGCGCCGGCGGTCAGGCCGACCGTCTGCACGCCCGCGAACCATTCGGCCTTCACTTCCGAGCCGTCGGCGACGAGATAGCTCGGTACACCGCTTTCGGTGCCGATCTCGCGCAGGCGGTTCGAGTTCGAGCTGTTCGTCGCACCGACGACCAGCAGCACGTCGACCTGGCCGCTCAGCTCGCGCACGGCGGCCTGGCGGTTTTGCGTCGCGTAGCAGATGTCGCGCGTGTCCGGGCCGACGATGTCGGTAAACCGGCGCTGCAGCGCTTCGATGATGCCGCGCGTGTCGTCGACCGACAGCGTCGTCTGCGTGACGTACGCGACCGGCGTGTCGACCGGCAGCGTCAGCGTATCGACTTCGGCCTCGCTCTGCACGAGGATCACCTCGGCCGGGATCTGGCCGATCGTGCCCTCGACTTCCGGATGGCCCGCATGGCCGATCAGGATCAGCCGGCGGCCCGCCGCGACGTACTGGCGGCCCTGCACGTGCACTTTCGTGACGAGCGGGCAGGTGGCGTCCAGCACGTCGAGCCCGCGCGTTTCCGCGTCGCGTTCGACCGTCTGGGCGACCCCGTGCGCGCTGAAGATCGCCACGGCGCCGTGCGGCACCTCGTCGAGCTCCTCGACGAATCGAGCCCCTTTATTACGCAGGTTTTCGACGACGTGCCGGTTATGCACGATCTCATGACGCACATAGACCGGCGCGCCGTGCTGTTGCAGCGCGCGATCGACGATCTCGATCGCGCGGACAACCCCCGCACAAAAGCCGCGGGGCTGGGCAAGGATGACTCGCATAAGTGAGCGAACTCCGACGACAGACGCCGGGTTCGAAGAGCTGGCACCGCTCGCTCGCCCCGGCTTGATGTTATGAAGGCAGGAACGAACCGGCCAGGCCAGGCCCCGGAACCCCGAATTAATCGCGCATTTTAACCCTATCGGGCCGTCCTTGCTCTGGTGCTGTATCGGCCGTGTTGCATCCGCCGCAGCGCCGCGTCGGCGCTCGTGCGTGCGGAACCCGGTAAACTGCGCGGTTTCGCGGGCAGCCCGTCCGGCTGCCCGGCGTCGCGCTCATTTCAAGGCCATTCGATGACCGTCGATTCTTACGCGTATTGCCCTGCCGCTGGTGCGGTCAAGGGTGTTTTCACTCCGACCCCGATTGAGATCGAACGATCCGGGGCTGCTGGCGCCGGCGTCCGGCAGGAGGCGTGCCGATGATGCTGGCGATTACCTTCCTGGTGTCCGGCCTGTCGCTGGTGATCTGGATCGTGCTGCTGGTCGCGCGCGGCGGCTTCTGGCGCGCGCGACCCGCGCGGGCCCTGCCGCCGGAAGCGCGCGGCGCCGCGGCCGAGGCCGGCTGGCCGGCGGTCGTCGCGGTCGTGCCGGCGCGCAACGAGGTCGACGTGATCGCGCAAGCGGCGACGTCGCTGCTCGAGCAGGATTATCCGGGCGACTTTCATCTGATCATTGTCGACGACCACAGCGACGACGGCACCGCCGCCGCGGCCCGCGCGGCGGCGCTCGCGATCAACCGCGCCGACCGCCTGACCGTGCTGGCCGCGAAGCCGCTGCCGGCCGGCTGGTCGGGCAAGGTGTGGGCGCAGTCGCAGGGCATCGCCGCGGTGCGCACGCTCGGGCTGCCGGCCGACTATCTGCTGCTGACGGATGCCGACATCGGCCATCCGCCCGACGCGGTGGCCCAGCTCGTCACGCGCGCGCAGGCCGAACAGCGCGATCTCGTGTCGCTGATGGTGCGGCTGCGCTGCGATTCGTTCTGGGAAAAGGCGCTGATCCCGGCGTTCGTGTTCTTCTTCGCGAAGCTCTATCCGTTCTCGTGGATCAACAATCCGCGCAAACGGACGGCCGGCGCCGCGGGCGGCTGCATGCTGGTCAAGCGCAGCGCGCTGGAAGAGGCCGGCGGCATCGAATCGATCCGCGGCGCGCTGATCGACGACTGCAGCCTCGCCGCGCAGATCAAGCATCGCGGCAGCGGCCGGCATCCGATCCGGCTCGACCTTGCCGAGCGCAGCGTGTCGCTGCGTCCGTACGACAGCTGGCGCGACATCTGGAACATGATCGCGCGCACCGCGTTCACGCAGCTCCATTATTCGCCGCTGCTGCTCGCCGGCACGCTGCTCGGGATGACGATCATCTATCTCGTGCCGCCTGTGGCCGCGCTCGCATACGGCGCGCGGGCCTGGCCGGCGTGGCTGGCATGGGCGTCGATGTGCACCGCGTATGCGCCGATGCTGCGCTATTACCGGCGCTCGCCGCTGTGGGCGCCCGCGCTGCCGCTCGTGGCGCTGTTCTACGTCGGCGCGACGTTCGCGTCCGCGTGGCGCTACTGGCGCGGCAAGGGTGGTCAGTGGAAGGCGCGGGTGCAGGCGCCGGTGGAGCGCTGAAGCGGGCCGGCGGATGCCGGCCGTCAGGACCACCGGATTGCTGAAAACAGACAGCCCGAATCGACGTGAGCCGATTCGGGCTGTTTGCTTTCCGGCCGACGTCCGGTCGCCGCTGCGCGCGTGCTTACCGCTGCGTCAGCATCATGTACATCTGGATCACGACGTCCGGCGAGAACGTGAACGGCACCCAGCCGTAGCCGGTGTGGCGCGCGACCAGCAGACGATCGCCGTTCGACTGCTTCTGCACGGCCATCATCGGGTTCTTCGTCGTCACGAAGCGCCAGCCGGCCGGGATGCCCGGCGGCGGTTCCGGCTGCATCGACGCGCGCGCATGCGCGAGTTCCTCGATCAGCTGGCCCAGTTGTTCCGGGTGCAACGTGATCGACTGGCCGTTGACGGTCAGCGTCAGTTCGTTCTGCGACGGGCGCGCGACGTGCAGCGTCGCCTTGTCCGCGGGGGCGTCGGCGCCTGCTTCGGCCGCGGGTGCGACTTCGATCGCGGCGTCGGCGACGGTGGTCGCGACGACGTCGGTGATCGCGTCGGCCGCCGCAGCGGCGACTTCATCGGCGGCAGCCGGCGCGGTGGCGTTCGTCATCGGCTCAACGGCGGACCCGACGGCCGGTTCGACCGCCTCAGCCGCGACGGCCGGCTCGATGGCCAAAGCTGCCGCGTTCGTCGCGGCGTCCTTCACGACGGCTTCGACCAGCGCTTCCGCGTCGGCGATCGCCTTCGCGTGACGCTCGGCGGCCGCTTCGGCCTGCGCGATCGCTTCGGTATGGCGCTGCGCGACGGCCTCGGCCTCGGCGGTCGCCTCCGCATGGCGTTGCGCGGCCGCGTCGGCTTGCGCGATCGCTTCGGCGTGACGCTGCGTGATCGCTTCGGCTTCGGCGGTTGCCTCGACATGGCGTTGCGCAGCCGCTTCCGCTTCGGCGATCGCCTGCGTGTGACGCTGCGCGAGTGCCTCGGCCTCGGCGATCGCGGCCGCGTGGCGCTGCGTCGCGGCCTCGGCTGCGGCGGTCGCCTCCGCATGGCGCTTCGCGGCGGCTTCGGCTTCCGCGGCGGCCGCCGCATGACGCTGCGCGGCCGCGTCCGCTTCGGTCGCGGCGGCGTGATGACGCTGCGCGGCGGCCTCGGCTTCGGCGATCGCGGCCGCATGACGCTGCGACGCGGCTTCGGCATCCGCGTGGCGCTGCGCGAGCGCCTCGGTCAGCGCGGTCGCTTCGGCGTGCCGCTGGACGGCGGCCTCGGCCTGCGCGGCGGCTTCGGTGTGGCGTTGGGCGGCGGCTTCGGCCGCGGCGGTGGCGTCGGCGTGGCGCTGCTGCGCGGCATCGGCGTCGGCGGCTGCGGCCGTGTGGCGCTGCGCGGCGGCCTGTGCTTCGGCTTCCGCGGCGGCGTGACGTGCGGCGGCGGCCTGGGCTTCCGCCGCGGCGGCGCGCGCGAACGCTTCCGCGCTGCGTGCCGCCTGCTGCGCGGCGTGGTGATCGTGGAGGAGCTGATCGACGCCCGCGTTGAGCGAATCGATCTGTTCGTTCAGGTTCATGCGTGTCTTCTCTGCGTAAGACCCGCGATTTTAACCGCTGCGCCGGTGCCGGTCCGTCAGCGACGTGTAACAAAGTGCGCAAAGCGGCGTGAAATACGCCGCTTTGTGTTACTTCAGGTAGCCCGCCGAGCCGAACCAGTCGAGCGCATCGCGCAGTCCTTCGCGGTACGGACGCGCACGGTAGCCGAGCTCGCGCTCGGCCTTCGCGGACGTGAAATACATCTTGTTCTTCGACATCCGCAGCCCGTCGACGGTCACGAACGGCTCCTTCTTCGTGAACTTCGCGACGGCCTCCGCACCGACGGCGAGCGGGTAGAGCGGCCAGCGCGGCAGCGCGATCGTCGGCGCCTTGCGGCCCGTCATCTGTGCGATGTCGGCCAGCATCTGCTGCAGCGGCAGGTTCTCGCCGCCGAGGATGTAGCGCTCGCCGATCCGGCCGCGCTCGAGCGCGAGGAAGTGGCCGTGCGCGACGTCGTCGACGTGCACCAGGTTCAGCCCGGTATCGACGAACGCGGGAATCTTGCCGAGCGCGGCCTCGACGATGATGCGGCCGGTCGGCGTCGGCTTTACGTCGCGCGGGCCGATCGGCGTCGACGGGTTGACGATCACGGCCGGCAGCCCTTCGTCGGCGATCATCCGCTCGACCGCGCGCTCGGCCAGCACCTTGCTGCGCTTGTACACGCCGATCGCCTGCTCGGCGGTCAGCGGCCGGTTCTCGTCGGACGGATCGCCGGCGCTCGTGACCTTCAGCGTCGCGACGCTGCTCGTGTAGACGATCCGTTCGACGCCTTCGGCGCGCGCCGCGCGCATCGTCGCGACTGCGCCTTCGAGGTTCGCGCGCTCGATCTCGTGCGGGTCCGGCGCCCACAGCCGGTAGTCGGCCGCCACGTGCAGCAGGTAGCGCACACCGCGCAGCGCGGCGCGCATCGACGTCTCGTCGCGCATGTCGCCGGTGACGATCTCGGCGTCGAGATCCGCGACGTTCGTGCGCGGGCTGGTCGGGCGCACCAGCACGCGCACCGCATAGCCTTTCTGCTGCGCGATGCGTGCGACGGCCGAGCCGACGAAACCGGACGCGCCGGTGACGAGAACGAGATCGCGGGAAGTATCAGTCATGCGTTTCCTTCAGGGCCGCGCGCGGGCGGCGCGGCGGTTGTGCGTCGGCGAGATTGTACGTGGTCGGCGCGCCCGGCGACGCGAGCGCCGTCCTCCGGCACGCACGCATCGCCGGGCAGCAAACCCGCAGTTGCGTGCTCGCGCGGGCGGCTGCACTGGCGACGGCGCCGAGCCGGCCCGCCGGGCCCGTGTGCGAAGCGGCCGACGCGACTACAATGCCGGGCTTGAATGGATTGCACGACGGGAGGGCGACGCGATGAGCCGCAATGAACTGGACGAACGGATCGAGACCTACTACGTGCGGGTGCGCGGCGTCGTGCAGGGCGTCGGTTTCCGTCACGCGACGGTGCGCGAGGCGCATGCGCTGAAGCTGCGCGGCTGGGTCGCGAATCTCGAGGACGGCAGCGTCGAGGCGATGATCCAGGGCCCGGGCGCGCAGATCGACCGGATGCTCGCGTGGCTGCGCCACGGGCCGCCGTCCGCGCGCGTGACCGAGGTGACGTTCGAGGAGCGCCACGTCGAAAAGCGCTTCGAGCGCTTCCAGCAGCAGTAACGCGCAAGGCTAAAAGAACATGACGGGGTATCCGGAGGCCGGGCGCGGCATCGCGCTGTCGGTGATGGCGTCGACGCTGTTCGCGCTGATGTCCGCCTACGCGAAACTGCTCGCGCCGCTCACGGGGCTCGACATCTTCGCGTGGCGCATCCTGTGGACCGCGCCGGGCGCGCTCGCCCTGATCGCGCTGCGCGGCCGCTGGCCGGCGCTCGTCGAACTCGTGCGGCGCGGCGTGCGCGACTGGCGCCTGCTGGTCGCGCTGCCCGCGAGCGCGGCGCTGCTCGGCCTGCAGCTGTGGCTGTTCCTGTGGGCGCCGCTGCACGGACGCATGCTCGAAGTGTCGCTCGGCTATTTCCTGCTGCCGCTGACGATGGTGCTCGTCGGCCGCTTCTACTATCACGAACGGCTCGATCCGCTGCAATGGGCGGCGGTCGCATGCGCGGCGCTCGGCGTCGCGCACGAGGTATGGGCGACGCGCGCGTTCGCGTGGCCGACGCTCGTCGTCGCGCTCGGCTATCCGCCGTATTTCGTGCTGCGCCGCCGGATCAACGCCGATTCGCTGGCCGCGTTCGCGCTCGAGATCGTGCTGCTGTGTCCGGTCGCGTTCGCGATGGTGTCGGCGAGCGCGACGCCGGTCGCCAGCCATCCGCGGCTGTGGGCCGTGCTGCTGCCGGGGCTCGGCGTGCTCAGCACGCTCGCGCTCGCGAGCTACCTGAAGGCGAGCCGGATGCTGCCGATGGCGCTGTTCGGGATCCTCGGCTACGTCGAACCGGTGCTGCTCGTCGCGGTGTCGCTGCTGCTGCTCGGCGAGACGCTGAGCGTCGCGCAGCTCGCGACGTACGGGCCGATCTGGGCGGCCGTTGCATTGACCGCGTGGCACAGCGCGATGCTGATGCGGCGCTTGCCCGCGCGCGGCTGAGCATCGCCGCCCGGCCGTGCGACGGCGGCAACGAACGTGCCGCGCAGTGCGCATTGCTTGCGTCGCGTCACGCGATGCCGGCGTCGAACCGGCATCGCGCTGATGTGCAGCTGACGTCTGGCTGGCGGCCTCGCCAGCGTTGCATCGCCGATGTCACGCCTGTAATCGAACAGAAGATTCCGTTGCACTTTGTTACTTAGGGTATCTCCCGACCGGCCGCTAGACTGATCTGACCGCCTCCTCTTCGTATGCGGCTTTTCCATGAACGGTCATTTTCGTGCCGGGCCGGCCGGGTTGGCGCGATACGAGCATACGCGTAGCGCCGCCGATCGCGTTCGCCTTCTCCCTTCCGAATCCTCCTTCGGTGCATGCCGCACCGTCGTCGTGCAGGTGCGGCCATGTCGTTGAACACGCCGCCTGCCGTCCCGATGCCGCCGACCCGTAGCGCGCGCCTGATCGAAGTCGATTTCTTCCGCGGCATCGTGCTGCTGATGATCGTCGTCGATCACATCGGCGCGAGCGTGCTGTCGCGCGTGACGCTCCATGCATTCGCGCTGTGCGATGCAGCCGAGGTGTTCGTGTTCCTCGGCGGCTTCGCGACCGCGAGCGCGTACGGCGCGATCGCCGACCGGCACGGCGCGCGCGCGGCGCAGCGGCGGTTCGTGCGCCGCGCGATGCAGATCTACCGCGCGTTTCTCGCGACGTCGACGCTGATGCTCGTCGTGTCCGCCGTGCTCGACCATTACGGGATCGACACGCCGAACCTCGCGCTCGACGACGTCAGTGTGATGCTCGCGTCGCCGCTCACGGGGCTCGCCGAACTGCTCACGTTCCAGCGCCAGCCGTATCTCGCGTCGGTGCTGCCGATGTACGTGCTGTTCGCGCTCGCGTCGCCGGTGATCGTGCCGTTCGCGCGCCGCCATCCGTGGCTCCTCGTCGCGTTCGGCGCGACGTCGTGGCTCGCGGCGGGCTGGCTCGGCCCCGAGCTGCTGGACACCGATGCGTTCCGCTGGAACTTCAACCCGTTCGCGTGGCAGCTGATGTTCGTCGCCGGCGTGCTCGCCCGCTGCCAGCCTTTCTACCGGTACGTCGCGCTCGGGCGCTGGAGCGCCGCGGCGACCGGCGTCGCGTGCGCGATCGTGCTCGGTTGTGCGAGCTACAAGCTGTTCTCGGGGCTGCCGTTGCCGGAAGGTATTCTCAAGCGCGATCTCGCGCTGCCGCGCATCGTGAGCTTCGCGGCGATTGCCTGGCTGATGGCCGACTGCGTGCGCTACGGCTGGATCGCGCGCATTGCGCGGGCCGTGCAGCCGGTCGTCGCGGTCGGCCGGCGCGGCCTGATCTGCTTCGTCGCGGGCGCGGCGATCTCGCTCGTCATCGATTCGCTGCTGCATCCGGTCGCGAACGGCGCCGAGCTGCGGCATATCGGCGTGGGCCTCGCGGCCGACGCATGCGCGGTCGGGCTGATGATGGCGGTGGCCGGTTCGGGAACGTGGTTCGCACGCCGGCGCGGCGCGGCCGCGTGAACGGTGCGGGAAAACGCGCAGGCGGCACGCAACGTGCCGCGCTGTGCGCTCAGTGAGGTGAGCCGATACGGGAGCGGGGGACGACGGTCGCGTCGTCGGATTCGGCGTCGTCGCGTTCGTCGGACTTCGGATCGTCCTGCTGCGCGAGCACCGCATCGGCTTCGGCCGCGGCCCGGGCGGCGCGCAATGTAGTGCAGCGCTGCGCGTGCCGGATGTCCGACAGTATCCTCAAGAGCCGAGTCGTCTTGTTTTTCATGATCTTCTCCCGCCAGTGCGCATCACGACGGAGCGGATGCGCCGTTGCAACCAGTGTAGGACGTGCTGGCCGCGCTGGCGGGAGAATGTGGCGTGCACGCCGCACGCCGAGGGATAGTACTTACTGCGCCGAGGCCATCGCCTGCGCCTGCACCGCTTCTTCCTCGCGGCGCTCTTCCGCGCAGCGCTGATGCTGGCGCGACAGGCGGTTCATCATCGGCAGCAGCAGCAGGGCGAGCAGCATGCCGATCGCGGCGAGCCAGCCGAGCTTCTCGAACAGCGACAGGTACAGCGGCAGCGATTCGGTGGCCGGCAGGTCGTGCGACGGCATCTGCGCGAAGTTCGCGACGACGCTGCCCAGATACTGCGACACACCCGTCGCGACGAAATACGCGCCCATCATGAAGCCGCTCATGCGCGCCGGCACGTAGCGGGCGATCATCGCGAGGCCGAGGCCGCTCACCAGCAGTTCGCCGAGCGAGTAGAGGCCGTAGCCCCACACCATGAACCACGACGACACGCGGCCGTCCACCGCGTAGCGGCCGCTGATCGTGAACACCAGGTAGCCGGCGGCTACCGCGCCGAAGCCGAACGCATACTTCGCGGCGACCGGCAGGTCACGGCCGCTCTTCGAGAACGCGTTGTAGACCCACACGAGCACCGGGCTCAGCATCATGATCCAGATCGGGTTCAGCGCCTGGAACTGCGCGGCGCTCCACGTGAACAGCGTCGTGCCGAACAGGATGAAGCGCGGATCGACGTTGCGCAGCGCGAACAGCGTGAGCGACGTCGACATCTGCACGTAGAAGATGAAGAACAGGATCACCTGGCCGATCAGCACGAGCGCCGCGATCAGGCCCGCGCGTTCCGAACGCTCCGACTTCGCGATCATGTACGCGAAGATCGCGAGGATCGCGAACGCCGCCGTCCATACGCTCGCGACTGCGAGCTGCTTGTGCTGCAGCACGTACAGCGTGACCAGCGCGAGCGCAACGCCGCCTGCCGCCACGCCGCCGAGGCGCTTCCAGCGGATCGGTTCGTCGTCGGGCTGCGAGCCGATGTGCGCGAGCGTGCGGTGCATCAGCATGAAGTTCAGGATCGCGAGCAGCATGCCGGCGCAGCAGACCGCGAACGCGGTGTGCCAGCCCCAGTGATCCTTGATCCACGGCGTCGCGAGCATCGACACGGTCGAGCCGATGTTGACCGCCATGTAGTAGATCGTGAACGCGCTGTCGATGCGCGCATCGTCGCCTTCGTAGATGCGGCGCACGAGGTTCGCCGCGTTGGCCTTGAACAGGCCGTTGCCGACGACGATCACGCCGAGCGATGCGTACATGTACGCCAGCGCGTCGTTCGGGATCGCCAGCATCAGGTAGCCGGCGCACAGCACGGCCGCGCCGATGATCATCGTGCGACGTGCGCCGAGCACCTTGTCGCCGATCCAGCCGCCGATCGACGGCGACGCGTAGACGAGCGCGGTGAACGCGCCCCAGGTCAGGTTCGCATGGCTGTCGGTGAAACCGAGCCGGTCGACCATGAAGAGGACCAGGAGCGCGGCCATACCGTAGTAGCCGAAGCGCTCCCACATTTCGATGAGGAAGACCGTCGTAAACGAACGGGTCTGTGAAACAGGTGCGTGCATCATCAATCTCGTTTGAAACGGACGGCGCGGATCGCGCGTCGCCTTGGGGTCGAACTGGCGCCGGAGCACGGTGGCCGGGTAGGCTTTGCGTCGGCGATGGAGCAGTCGGGCGGGTTAGCCCGGGCCGGGGTCGGACTCCGCCCGATAAGGCGGTGCGAGGCCCCGACCGGCACGCGAGTGGTAACGTTTGCCGGTCCGGTGCGTCAGGTCCGCGCCACTCAGGGAAACTCCCGATATGGCAGCAGCTTTCAGGAAAATTTGTCTCATCATCTATTTGTAAGCTTCGCGCCCGTTCTCCGAAAATTCCCGGAGAGCCGCTTGCAGCTTGCCTGTGAAGCCGGCGAGTCTGGCAAGATAGCGCGTCGTTTCGCCCGCTTCGTGCCCTGTTTAGTGCACCGGGCTCAACACCGAAGACGTGTGCGAACCCGAAGATTAAGCTATCTCGTATTAACTTAGTTACTTTCCATCAAACATTTTTTGACGACCACTTTTCGGCCTGCTATGGTTCCCCCCACTGAAAACTCGCGAGCGGCAGACGCTGCCGCACTCGGCAGCAAGATTCGCGCGTTGCGCCAACGACTCAAGCGCACGCTCGACGACACCGCTACCGCCGCGGGGATTTCGAAGCCGTTTCTGTCTCAAGTCGAACGCGGGCTCGCGTCGCCGTCACTGACGTCGCTGGCCGGTATCGCACAAGCGCTCGGCGTGACGGTGCAGTACTTCGTGGATACGCCGAGCGAGGAACGCTCGGTCTGCAGAGGCGATCAGTTGCGCTTCTTCGGATTCGCCGATTCGGCGAACCTGTTCGCGAGGCTGACCAACGTGACCGAAGGGCGTCAGCTCGAGGCGATCCTCGTGCGGATGCCGCCGGGGCAGAAGCGGTCGGAGGTGACGACCCATGCAGGAGAGGAATTCCTGTATGTGATTGAAGGGGAAGTGTCGCTGACGCTGGAAGGCAAGACGTTCGTCCTGCAGGCCGGTGACAGTTCGCACTATCAGTCGACGGTCCCGCACAGCTGGGTCAACACCGCGAAGGTCGAGTCGGTGGTGGTCTGGGTCGGTACGCCGCGGCTGTTCTAACGCACAGGTATTCCTTCGTTTCCAAGACGGAATGCCTGTCGAAAGAAACGTAAGGAATACTAAGATGCAATACGAGAATCACGGGCCTCCTCAATCGCTGTACCCGTCAGCGTCTCACGCGTAACCGCGGCATCCGCCGCGCATCGCTCGCCGAACAACTTTCTCAAGACTGCCACGATGAAATCCTTGCATGCCATGTCGGCCGTGCTGGCCGCGCTCGCCCTGACGACGCCCGTCGCCCACGCCGTTACCGTTCCGTCGAACGTCACGCTCGCTCCTCAACAGGACCTGACGCGCCAGGTGCCCGCCGAAGTCGAGTCGCTCGACCCGGCGCACATCGAATCGTGGACCGGCAACACGATCGGCCTCGACCTGTTCGAAGGGCTTGCCCGCATCGACGCGGCCGGCCAGGTCGTGCCGGGTGTCGCGCAGTCGTGGGAGCGCAAGACGCCGCAGACCTGGATCTTCAAGCTGCGCCACGATGCGAAGTGGAGCAACGGCCAGCCCGTGACGGCCGCCGATTTCGTCTACTCGTGGCAGCGCCTCGTCGACCCGAAGACGGGCTCGAAGTACACGATCCTCGTCGAGTTCGTGAAGAACTCGAAGGACATCATCGCCGGCAAGGCCGCGCCGACGACGCTCGGCGTGCGCGCAGTCGACCCGTACACGCTGGAAGTGACGACCGACGTGCCGGTCGCGTTCTTCCCCGAACTGACCGCGATGGTGCCGCTCGCGCCGGTGAACAAGGACACCGTCGCGAAGTTCGGCGACGCATGGACGCGTCCCGGCAACATCGTCAGCAACGGCGCGTACCAGCTCGTCGACTGGCAGCCGAACAACCGCATCGTGATCTCGAAGGACGCGAAGTACTGGAACGCGCCGAAGGTCGTGATCAACAAGGTCACGTACCTGCCGATCGAAAGCGACGAAACGGCGATGCGCATGTACCAGGCCGGCCAGATCGACTACAGCTACTCGATCCCGTCGGGCATCTTCCAGCAGGTCAGCAAGCAGTTCGGCGGCGAACTGCGCCCGGGCCTGCAGCTCGCGACCTACTACTACTACCTGAACAACAGCGACGCGGCGCTGAAGGACAAGCGCGTGCGCCAGGCGCTGTCGATGGTGATCGATCGCGACGTGCTGACGTCGAAGCTCACGCAGGCCGGCGAGAAGCCGATGTACGGCCTGATGCCGAACGGCACGAAGGGCGTGCACCCGTTCACGCCGGAATGGGCGTCGTGGCCGATGGCCAAGCGCGTCGCGACCGCGAAGGACCTGCTGAAGCAGGCCGGCTTCTCCGATGCGAAGCCGCTGTCGTTCACGCTCACGTACAACACCAACGACCTGCACAAGAAGGTCGCGCTGTTCACCGCATCGGAATGGCGCACGAAGCTCGGCATCGACACGAAGCTCGAGAACGTCGAGTTCAAGGTGCTGATGAAGGAGCGGCATGACGGCAAGGTGCAGATCGCGCGCGACGGCTGGTTCGCCGACTACAACGACGCGATGACCTTCTTCGACCTGATCCGCTGCGGCAGCTCGCAGAATACCGTCGGCTACTGCAACAAGCAGGCCGACACGCTCGTCGACGAAGGCAACCAGAAGCTCGACGACAAGGCGCGCGCCACGCTGCTCACGCAGGCGCACGACGCGGCGATGAACGACACGCCGATGGTGCCGCTGTTCCAGTACTCGGCCGACCGTCTCGTGAAGCCCTACGTGGGCGGCTACTCGCTGAAGAACGTGATCGACATGCGTGCTTCGCAGGACATGTACCTGATCAAGCACTGAGCGGAGCGATCATGCTGGCCTACGCATTGAGACGCACGTTGTGGGCGGTGCCGACGATTCTCGCCGTCATCACCGTCTGCTACCTGCTGCTGCACTTCACGCCCGGCGGTCCGTTCGATACGGAGAAGCAGCTGTCCGCGGCGACGCTCGCGAACCTGAACGCGAAGTACCACCTCGACGAGCCGCTGTGGAAGCAGTACCTGCTGTATCTCGGTTCGCTGCTGCACGGCGATCTCGGCCCGTCGTTCCGCTACGTCGACTGGTCGGTGAACGATCTCGTGAAGAAGGCGCTGCCCGTGAGTCTCGGCGTGGGCGGCATCTCGATCCCGCTCTCGATCGGGTTCGGCGTGCTGCTCGGCACCGTCGCGGCCGTGCGCCGCGACAGCGTGATCGACCGCTTCGTGATGCTGATCGGCAACTTCGGCAACGTCGTGCCGCCGTTCGTGCTCGGCCCGGTGCTGGTGTGGATCTTCGCGATCCTGCTGAAGACCTCGGCCGGCAACGGCTGGCTGCCGGCCGGCGGCTGGGGCGACGGCGGCTGGCAGTACAGGCTGCTGCCGATCGTGCTGCTGACCTTCATCAACGTATCGCTGCTCGCGCGCGTGATGCGCGGCTCGATGATCGAGACGCTGTCGAGCAACTTCATCCGCACCGCGCGCGCGAAGGGCCTGCCGGGCTCGACGATCGTGCTGCGCCACGCGCTCAAGCCCGCGCTGATGCCGGTCGTGTCGCTGTTCGGCACGGTCTGCATCACGTCGATCACGGCGGCCGTCGTCACCGAATCGGTGTTCGCGCTGCCGGGGCTCGGGCAGCTCGTCGTGAACGGCGCGATCAACCGCGACTACACGCTGGTGCTCGGCCTCGTCGTGCTGACGACCGTCTGTGCCGTGCTGTTCAACCTGCTGGTCGACCTCGCGTACGCATGGCTCGATCCGCGCATCCGTTATTGAGCGAGGCACTGCGATGACTCCGACTACTCCCGTCGTCAGTCTGCCTGTGCAGACCGACTCGCCGCCGCGTTCGCGCTCGCCGCTCGCGCTAGCGTTCGCGCGCTTCCTTCACAACCGCGCGGCCGTGTTCAGCCTCGTGCTGCTCGCGCTGATCACGCTCGCATGTTTCGTCGGTCCGTGGCTGCTCGCGGCCGATCCCGCCGCGAGCGACTGGGGCTCGATCAGCCTCGCACCGACGCTCGCGAACCAGCACTGGTTCGGCACCGACGAGCTCGGCCGCGACCTGCTCGTGCGCACGCTGATCGGCGGCCGCGTGTCGATCGAGGTCGGCCTGCTCGGCACGCTGGTGTCCGGCCTGTTCGGCGTGGCGTGGGGCGCGACCGCCGGCTTCGCGGGCGGGCGGGTCGACTCCGCGATGATGCGCGTCGTCGACATGATGTACGCGATCCCGTACCTGCTGATCGCGATCCTGATGATGACCCTGTTCGGCCGCTCGTTCATGCTGGTCGTGCTGACCATCAGCGCGTTCTCGTGGATCGACATGGCGCGCGTCGTGCGCGGCCAGACGCTGTCGCTGCGCAATCGCGAGTTCGTCGACGCGGCGCGCGCGATCGGCGTGTCGCCGGCGTCGATCGTGCTGCGCCACGTCGTGCCGAACCTGCTCGGCGTGGTCGTCGTGTACGCGACCGTGTCGGTGCCGAACATCGTGCTGACCGAATCGGTGCTGTCGTTCCTCGGCCTCGGCGTGCAGGAACCGATGACGAGCTGGGGCGTGCTGATCCAGGACGGCGCGCAGAAACTGGAATCGATGCCGTGGCTGCTGCTGGCACCGGCCGTCATGCTGTGCGTGACGCTCTACTGCGTGAACTTCGTTGGCGACGGCCTGCGTGACGCGCTCGACCCGAAGGATCGCTGAAGATGGCTGTTCTGTTGGAAGTAGAAAACCTCGGCGTGCGCTTCTCGCGCAAGGACGCGCCGCCGATCGACGCCGTGAGCGGCGTGTCGTTCTCGCTCGAAGCCGGCAAGACGCTCGGCATCGTCGGCGAATCGGGCTCGGGCAAGAGCCAGACCGTGATGGCGCTGCTCGGCCTGCTGGCCGGCAACGGCGCGACGACGGGCGCCGCGCGCTATCGCGGCGACAACCTGCTCGAGATGGATACGCGCGCGCTGAACGCGGTGCGCGGCGACCGGATCGCGATGATCTTCCAGGATCCGATGACGTCGCTCAATCCGTTCCTGACGATCGAGCGGCAGATGACCGAGACGCTGCAGCTGCATCGCAAGCTGTCGCGCAAGGAAGCGACGAAGCGCGCGATCGAGGCGCTCGAGTCGGTGCGCATTCCCGACGCCGCGCGCCGCATCCGCATGTATCCGCACGAGTTTTCCGGCGGCATGCGCCAGCGCGTGATGATCGCGATGGCGCTCCTGTCCGAGCCGGAAATCCTGATCGCCGACGAGCCGACCACCGCGCTCGACGTGACCGTGCAGGCGCAGATCATCGACCTGCTGCGCGAGCTGAACCGCGAGCGCGGCACCGCGATCGTGCTGATCACGCACGACATGGGCGTGGTCGCGGGCCTCGCGGACGACGTGATGGTCATGTATGCGGGCCGCACCGTCGAATACGCGCCGGCCGACTCGATCTTCGCGGCGCCGTCGCATCCGTACACGATCGGCCTGCTCAACGCGCTGCCGCGCCTGACCGACGCCGACGACGCGCCGCTCGTCGCGATTCCCGGCAATCCGCCGATGCCCGGCACCGCGCCGGCCGGCTGCGCGTTCGCGAAACGCTGCACGTATGCGGAGGCGCGCTGCGGTACCGCACGCCCCGCGCTCGAAACCTATGGCGCGGCGGGCGCGGTGCGCGCGTGCCACCGGCCGCTGGCCGATCTGACGGGAGGTCTGCGATGAGCGTCGATGAACGCCGCAATGCCGGCGCGACGGGCACGACGAGCGATACGCTGCTGTCCGTCGACGATCTGAAGGTGCATTTCCGCGTGCCGCTCGGCGGCTATCCGTGGTCGCCGAAGGGCACGCTGCGCGCGGTCGACGGCGTGTCGTTCGACGTGAAGCGCGGCGAGACGGTCGGACTCGTCGGCGAGTCGGGCTGCGGGAAGTCGACGCTTGCGCGCGCGCTGATCGGCCTCGTGCCGATGACGGCCGGCACGGTGCGCTGGCGCGGCGAAGCCGTCGCGCCCGATCACCTGCGCGGCACCGCGATGCGCCGCGAAGTGCAGATGATCTTCCAGGATCCGCTCGCGTCGCTCGATCCGCGCATGACGATCGAACAAATCGTCGCGGAGCCGCTCGTCACGCACCACGCGGGCCTCGGCCGCGCCGAAGTGCGGCGCCGCGTGGTCACGATGCTCGAACGTGTCGGCCTGAACGCGCATCACCTGCTGCGCTATCCGCACGAGTTTTCCGGCGGACAGTGCCAGCGCGTCGGCATCGCGCGCGCGCTGATCGGCGAGCCGAAGCTCGTGATCTGCGACGAGCCCGTATCGGCACTCGACGTATCGATCCAGGCGCAGATCGTGAACCTGCTGCGCGACCTGCAACGCGAACTGTCGTTGTCCTATCTTTTCGTCGCGCACGACCTGGCGGTGGTGAAGGCCATCAGCCAGCGAGTGCTCGTGATGTATCTCGGCCGCGTGATGGAGTTCGGCACGCGGCATGACGTGTACGGCGTGCCGCAGCACCCGTACACGAAGGCGCTGCTCGATGCGGCGCCGACGCCGGAGCCGGCGCGCGAGCGTGCTCGCCGTCCGATGCTGCTGGCGGGCGAGATGCCGTCGCCGCTCAACCCGCCGTCCGGCTGCGCGTTCCGCACGCGCTGCCCGGTCGCGATCGACGCGTGCGCGCAGGACGTTCCGTTGCCGGAAGTGCGGCAGGGCTCGCCGGCGCGTGTCGCGTGCATCCGGGCGGGCGTGGCGGCGTGAAGTGACGCAGCAAACATAACCAGGCAGGTCAACAGGGGTAGGGTGCGGCGCGAATGATCTTCGCGCCGCGGGTAAAGGCGCGTCCTTAACCGGGCTCGCCGGGGGGCTGGAAGCGGATCGCAACCGGCGTGGACGACATCAACACAAGACGAGAATGACGATGAACAAGCAAAAGACGATCGGGACGGCATCGAAGATGCTGCTTGCATGGGGCTTGCCGGCGCTTGCCGGCGTATCGCTGAGCGGCGTGGCGTACGCCGACGACGCGGCCCCCGCACCGCTGACGGTCGCGCAGGCGGCGCCGTCCGCCGGCGCAGGCACGTCGGTTGCGCAGGCAACGACCCCGAACGCCATTATCAACGCCGAGGCGACCCAGGCCGTCACGCCGCCCGACGAGCCTTCGGCACAGTCGAAGTCGAACGGCTTCATTGCCGACAGCCACCTGAATTTCCTGTTCCGCAACTATGCGGACACGCTCGACAACAAGGGCGGCCCGCACCGTCACGCGTGGGTCCAGGGCGCGATGGCGAACTTCGAGTCGGGCTACACGACCGGCCTGATCGGCATCGGCTTCGACGCGTCGTTGTATGCGGCGCTGAAGCTCGACGGCGGTGCCGGCGCGGGCAGCATGGTGCACATCGCGAAGGGCGGCGGCGGTTCGAACCAGCTCGCATGGGCCTATCCGGGCATCTACGACGTGAAGGCGCGCATCTCGAACACGGTGGTCAAGTACGGGCTGCAGGCCGTCGACAACCCGTTCATGGAACAGCACGACAACCGCGCGCTGCCGCCGACGTTCCTCGGCGCGACGATCGTCAGCAACGAATTCAAGAACGTGATGCTCGAGGCCGGCAGCTTCACGAAGACCGATGCGCGCGGCCACACGACGCTCACCAACCTCACGACGCAATACGGTGGCACGCGCATCAATCGCCTGACCTACGTCGGCGGCACGTGGGACTATTCGCCGGACGGCGAAGTCGCGCTGTACGCCAACCAGGCCGACGACGTGTGGCACCAGTACTACGCGTCGGTGAAGCACAGCATCGGCGATACGAAGTCGATCAAGTGGACCGGCTTTGGTAACGTTTACTCGACGCACGACACGGGCGACGCGCTGCAGGGCAAGATCAACAACAACGCGTACAGCCTGTCGGTGGCTGCGCAGCACGGCCCGCACGAACTGCTGCTCGGTTATCAGCAGGTGCTCGGCGACCAGTTCTTCGACTACCTGAACGAAACGAACGGCATCTTCCTGACCAACTCGATGGACGTCGACTACAACGCGCCGCACGAAAAGTCGCTGCAGCTGCGTTACACGTTCTACGGCAAGGAAGCGGGCCTGCCGGGCTTCAAGGCGATGGTCTGGGGCGTGACGGGCTGGGGCGCGGACGGCAGCGCAGGGGCTGCGAACGATCCGAGCAAGTCGAGCATCTACTGGAGCAACGGCGCGCCGGTGCAGGGCCGTCACCACGAGTTCGGCTTCATCCCGTCGTACACGTTCCAGAGCGGCAAGCTGAAGGACACGAAGGTCACGTTCATCGCGATGTGGCACACCGGTTCCACGCACACCGCGGACGCGACCAACAAGGAGTACCGCCTGGTCGTGAACGTGCCGCTGCACGCGTTCTGATCGAAGGGGGGACGCAACGTCCCCTTCAGTCGTTTTCGTCTCGCGCGGCCGGCCTGCGACCCGTTCGATCAGGCCGGCTTGTGCAACCCCGCCACCGGATCGTTCGCGGCGGGCATGTCCTCCACCAGCGACGTGAGCTGGCGGCCCGTGTCGCGCCAGGCGTCGAGGCCGCCGCGCAGCGGCAGCGCATCGGTGAAGCCTGCGTCGAGCAGGCGCTTGGCCATCAGCGCGGCCGTCACTTCGTTCGGGCACGAGCAATACACGACGAACTTCTGTGAGAACGGATAGCGCGCGACGATGTCCTCGATGTGCCGTTCGTCCGCGAACTGCGCGCCGGGAATCGTGAACGGGTCGAGCTTGCGGTGTTCGGGCGAACGCACGTCGAGCACCACCGGCGCGGCCGCATCGCGCAGCAGTTCTTCGAGCTCGTCGACGCCGATCCGCGCAGTCGCGAGCTGGCGGATCAGCGCGCGGCGGCGCATCCAGCGCACGGCCGCGTAGACGGCCAGCAGTGCGACGATCACCAGCAGTACCGCGCGGCCGAGCCGGCTCGCGCCGGCGAACAGCCAGTCGATCTGCCGATAGAACACGAGCCCCGCGAGGAGGCCGACGATCGTCCACAGCGCGGCGCCGAGCGCGTCGTAGCCGGCGAACGTGCGATAGCGCGTGCCGAGTGCGCCGGCCATCGGCACCGACACGAGCGACAGCCCGGGAATGAAGCGGGCGACCGCGAGCACGCGCACGCCGTAGCGGCCGAAGAATCGTTCGGTCTTCTTCACGCAGGTGTCGCGCGACAGCGACAGCCGGCAGATCGTCTTCAGCGTCGTGCCGCCGTAGCGCCGCCCGGCGACGTACCACACGGTGTCGCCGATCAGCGCGCCGAGCACCGACAGCGCCAGCACCGTCAGGAGCTGCGAGCCGATCATCGCCGGATTCATCGCGGCCATCGCGCCGAACAGCACGAGCGTCGGCATCGCCGGTACGGGCAGGCCGATGGCCGCCGCGAGCACGTTGGCGAAGACGAGAAGCGGCCCGTATTGGGCGACGAGGTCACGGAGCATGACGGCTGGCCGAAAAGGAAGCGCGTGTGGAAGGTACGAAGATGGGCCGATTATCGGCCATTTTCAAGCGGACGGCGGGGAATGACGCAAAGCGCCTGACGGCGGCAGGGTGATGCGGGCGGATCGGTGAGCCGGTGCGTTGTGCGCGGCTCACCGGTCGACATCACGAAGGGGTAGGGGTGCGGACGAGCGAGGCGGCGCCGTGGTTTTCGCCAGGCAGTTCGGCGCCGTGCGAGCGGATCGCCGCGATCAGCTCGGCCGGCGTGATCTCGTAGCGAACCTCGCGGTGAATGCCGGGCTTGCGCTCGTCGATGTCGATCAGCAGCACGCTCTTGCCGTCGTCGGTCGATTCGAGCCGGAGCGAGCGCAGTTCGCGGCCGTCGGCCGGGTCATGTTCGGTGAGCAGGGTCATTGCCCCGGATGAGCCGGTAGTGCGCATCGAACCTATCCTCGTATCGTGTGTGCCAGGTTGGCGAAGATGTCGTTGTTGAATGCAGCTTGACGAAGTTTAACGCGAATGGGCCACAACACGGAGCATTTTCGTGGTCCCTGAATGAGGGCTGCACCGGCCATCCTTCTGATGTTTGAGCCGCGCCGGGCGGGCGTTTTGGCCGGATCGGACCGATCCGCGCCCGGCGCCCGGCCGGTGCGCGGCCGGGAGGCGCGGGTGCCGTCAGAAGCGGTCGGCGAGGCCCATCGCCGGGTCGCTGACCGAGTGGCGGCCCGTTTCGACGCGGCCGGCCATGCGGCGGGAGAAGCTGGCGTCGCTGTCGGTTTCATCGACAATCCGGCGGCGATCGCACTGTACGAAAAGCACGGCTTCCGGATAGAAGGCGAGGCGCCGGACTATGCGCTGCGCGACGGTGCGTATGCATCGGTGTTTCAGATGGCGCGGATCAAGGGGCGGCAGTGATGGACGCGTGCTGAAGCGCGTGCGGGCCGGCGCGTCGTTGCATCGGCCGCGGCATGTGCATGTATTGGCCATGCCGTGCGCCTTGTCGTGCCTGCCTCCGTGTACCCGATCGCGTGCAGCGACCGACGGCAGTCAATGCAGCGCCGCATGCAGCGCAGTGAGTGGTCGCGTCGACCGCCCAGGCGCGCACGTCGGCGACGTCACGCTTCATATCCATTCGAGAATTCGTTCGTTTTCAACCGGCGGCGAGAATCGTATCGTCAAATGATTTGCCGGTCGCCGTGGTTGTCGCGGTTGGTACGGCTGCGCGGTGTGCGCATGCAGCGGCCGGTCTGGGCCTTTCGCATCGATGCCTGCGTGATCCCTACGCGATGCCCACGGCCGATGCCGGCATGCGTCGTGCCATCCGTCGATGCCCTTCGTTGTTGCATCGCTTCGTCGTGTTTTCGCTTCGCCGTTTCGTGCGCAAGGGCCGGCCATCGCAGCGTACCGGTTCCGCCGTCGCGCGACGCCGCTATCCGCAACCGTCTCTTTCAACGGAACCCGCCTTGATGAAAACCGTCCTCCGTAACCTGACTGCAGCCTGCCTGTTCGCCGCCGCGGGTGCGGCGTTTGCCACCAACGCGCCGCAGGGCGCTCCCGTATCGGGCCCGTCGAGCGGCGGCGCGCATCTGCCGCCCGGCATCGCTTGGCAGCAGGGCGACGTCGATGCCGCGTTCGCGCTCGCGAAGCGCACCGGCAAGCCGCTGCTGCTGTACTGGGGTGCCGTATGGTGCCCGTCGTGCAACCAGGTGAAGTCGACGATCTTCAGCCAGCAGGCATTCAAGGCTCGCTCGTCGTTCTTCGTGCCCGTGTATCTCGACGGCGATACCGAAAGCGCGCAGAAGCTCGGCGAGCGCTTCAAGGTGCACGGCTATCCGACGATGATCCTGTTCCGTCCGGACGGCACCGAAGTGACGCGGCTGCCGGGCGAGGCCGATCTCGAGCGCTACATGCAGGCGCTGTCGCTCGGGATGACGGCCGCGCATCCGGTGCGGCAGACGCTCTCGACCGCGCTGAACAACGGCGCGGCGCTGACGCGGGCCGAATGGCATCTGCTGGCCGACTATTCCTGGGACACCGACGGCGCGCTGCCGGTGCCGGCCGATCGTGTCGCGCTGACGCTGCAGACGCTGTCGCAACGTGCGCGTGCCGCCGGCGCGAAGGCGGACGCCGCGCGCTTCGCGCTGAAGTCGGCGGTGGTGGCGGCATCTGACGATCCCGCACAGGCCGGCGCGCTCGACAAGGCGGCGCTCGCCGACGCGCTGCGCGCGGTGCTGCGCGAACCGGCGCTGGCGCGGGCGGATTCGGACGTGCTGGTCGCGGCGCCCGCGCGCGTGGTCGCATACCTCGGCGGCGACGCCGCGCAGCGCACGACGCTGCGCGACGCGTACGACACGGCGCTCGCCCGCCTGTCGACCGATTCGACGCTGTCGTCGATCGACCGGCTGATGGCGCTGCACGGCCGCGTGCTGCTCGCGCGCAACGACGCGCACGCCGGCGCGCCGCTCGCCGCGCCGGCGCTGGTCGATACCGCGCGCAAGCAGATTGCCGCATCGGTGCAGGGCGCCGCGAACGCGTACGAGCGGCAGGCGCTCGTCAGCGAAGCGGCGGACACGCTGACCGACGCTGGGCTGTACGACGAATCCGACGTCTTGCTGAAGGCCGAGTTGCCGCGTTCGGCGACGCCGTACTACTTCATGTCGGGGTTGGCCGCGAATGCGAAGGCGCGCGGCGACAAGGCCGCGGCGCTCGACTGGTACCGCAAGGCATACGACTCGGCGAGCGGACCGGCGACCAAGCTGCGCTGGGGCGCGACCTATTTCGCGAATGCGGTCGCGCTGGCGCCGGACGATTCTGCACGGATCGAAGCGATCGCCGCGAGCGTGCTCGCGCAGGCCGGCAAGACCAAGGATGCGTTTTATGGGGCGAACCTGCGTGCGCTGACCAAGGTCGTCACGCAGCTGAATCGCTGGCGCGGCGGCGGCGCGCACGATGCGTCGGTCAGGTCGGTCGTGAAGCAGTTCGACGGAGTGTGCGCGAAGCTGCCGGCGGGCGACCCGCAGGCAGCGCCATGCGCGAAACTGATCGAGCCGGTGAAGGCGTGACGGCTCGCGACGGAGCGGTCGGGCGGGGCGGCCGCGTCGTTGCGGCGATTACCGGGCCGACTCCGGTGATGCACCGCGGTCGTTGTCATATCCGGCACCTTGCTGGCGGGCGATCTTCGCTTCGGCGGAAACGATGCTGGCCGGATAGAACCAGTCGCTCGGCTGGAAGCCGGCCTGCTTGAGCGCCTTCACTTCGGCGCGGACCTGCGCGCGCGTGAGCGGCGGGTTCGACTGCGCTTGCGCGGCGAGCGGGGCGGATATAGCCAGGGCAACGGCAACTGCGTGAATCAGGCGCTTCATGATCGTGACCTCCATGTTTCCAGCTGGGCGGCCGGACTTCGTTTGACGAAGCGGCGGCGGTTGAAAGCAGTGTAGGCCCGACCACGCGCGGGAAAAATGCGATCGCTCCCAACGCAGTGTTCTGCTGCCGGAAACAATGAACGGTGGAGCGGACGGCCCGGATGGCGGCACGTGACGGGCGACAGGCCGTCCGGTCTGCACCGCAATGTGGCGTCGAGCGATTCCGGTCGGTCGGGGACGAAGTGTCGGATGGGAATCCCGGCGATCCGTGCTGGTTTGCAAGCGGAGGTATCGGGAAGGTGCGGCGCGTCGCGACAAGCATCGCGCCGTGGTGCCGCTGCGGCAATGCCGGCCGGTCGAACAGCCGGGAACACGCGGAGGGAGGAAGGCGCGCCGGCCGCGTCGATGCGGCCGGCAGGGTTGGGCGGCGCTCGGAACGCCGCCCGATGCGGCGGCTTACACGAGGCCCGTCGTGTAGTACACGGCGATCACGAAGAACACCGCGAGCGTCTTGATCACGGTGACCGCGAAGATGTCGCGATACGACTCGCGGTGCGTGAGGCCCGTGACCGCGAGCAGCGTGATGACGGCGCCGTTGTGCGGCAGCGTGTCCATGCCGCCGCTGGCCATCGCGACGACCCGGTGCAGCACCTCCATCGGAATGTTGGCGGCCTGCGCGCCCTTGATGAACAGGTCCGACATCGCGGCGAGCGCGATGCTCATGCCGCCCGACGCCGACCCGGTGATGCCTGCGAGCGAGCTGACCGACACGGCCGCGTTCACGAGCGGGTTCGGAATGCTCTTCAGCGCGTCGCTGACGACGAGGAAGCCCGGCAGCGCGGCGATCACGCCACCGAAACCGTATTCCGACGCGGTATTCATCGCGGCGAGCAGCGCACCGCCGACGGCGGCCTTCGAACCGGCCGCGAAGCGGTCGCTGACGCGCTTGAACGCGGTCAGGACGACCAGCACGATGCCGAGCAGCAGCGCGGCCTCGACCGACCAGATCGCGACGACGGTCTTGATCGACGTCGTGACCGGCGTGTGCACGCCGGGCAGCACGTCCGGCGCGACCGTGTACGACGCAGCGCCGTACCACTGCGGAATCAGCTTCGTGAACGTGAAGTTCGACGCGCCGACGAGGAGCAGCGGCAGGATCGCCAGCGCCGGATTCGGCAGTGCCGTCGCTTCGACGCGCTCCGGCTCGTTGACGAGCGACGTGCCGTAGCCTTCGCCCTTCGCCATCGCCGAACGGCGGCGCCATTCCAGGTACGCGAGGCCGACGACGATGATGAACAGCGAGCCGATCGTGCCGAGTGCGGGTGCGGCCCAGGCGGTCGTCTTGAAGAACGTGGTCGGGATGATGTTCTGGATCTGCGGCGTGCCGGGCAGCGAATCCATCGTGAACGAGAACGCGCCGAGCGCGATCGCGCCGGGCATCAGCCGCTTCGGAATGTTGCTCTGGCGATAGAGCTCGGCCGCGAACGGGTACACCGCGAACACCACGACGAACAGCGACACGCCGCCATAGGTGAGCAGCGCGCACACCGCGACGATCACCGCATTCGCGCGCGAGCGGCCGATGTAGCGGATCGCGGCGTGCACGATCGACTCGGAGAACCCGGACAGTTCGATCACCTTGCCGAACACGGCGCCGAGCATGAATACCGGGAAATACAGTTTGACGAAGCCGACCATCTTCTCCATGAAGATGCCGGAGAAGACCGGTGCGACGGCGGCGGGTTCGATCAGCAGGACTGCGCCGAGCGCGGCGATCGGCGCGAACAGGATCACGCTGTAGCCGCGATACGCGGCGAACATCAGGAACGCCAGCGCGGCGAGGACGATCACGAAAGACAAGGGAGTCTCCTAATAGCTTGGAATGGCTTTGGTTGTTGTTCGATCGCGGAGCGCGCCGCGGACCGGCCCAGGTTCCTGCAGATTTCGTGCCATCGGCCGCATTGCGCCGCCGGACATGGGTCCGGGGCAGGCCGGCGGGCCCGCGCCGGCCAATGTCTGAAGATTCTACATAAATCGTCTCCATCCGGAGACGCTTTGGCCGTCGGGACAGCCCATCGAATCGGGCAGGGCTTTCCCGGACAAGGCATTCCGGCGTGTCTCCAAAATGAGATACTGCGTCCCGTTCCGGAGACATCCGGCCAAGCATATGCGGAGACGACGACACGATGATGAACGACTGGGCGCGCCTGCCCGTCAATTACGGCGACGTGCTGCTGCGCGCCGCCGAGTCGCTGTTTCGGACCTTCGAGGATTCGAGTGCGGGCACGGTGGTCGTCGATCGCGACGCGCGCGTCGTGTGGATGAACGAGCGTTATGCGGCGCGCTTCGGGTTCGCCGATCCGCAGCAGGCAGTCGGCCTCGACTGCGAGGCGGTGATTCCGAACAGCCTGATGCGCGAGGTCGTGTCGACCGGACAGCCGATCCTGCTCGACATCATGGAGACGGGCCGCGAGCCGCTCGTCGTCACGCGCCTGCCGTTGAAGAACGAGGCGGGCGAGACGGTCGGCGCGATCGGCTTCGCGCTGTTCGACCAGTTGAAGACGCTCACGCCGATCTTTTCCCGTTACGCGCAGCTTCAGCAGCAACTGATCGCGACACAGCGTTCGCTCGCGCAGGCGCGCCGCGCGAAATACACGTTCGCGAGCTTCGTCGGCACGAGCGCCGCAAGCCTCGAAACCAAGCGGCAGGCGCGGCGCGCGGCACAGGTCGATTCGCCGGTGCTGCTGCTCGGCGAGACGGGGACCGGCAAGGAACTGCTCGCGCATGCGATCCACGCGGCGTCGGCGCGCGCGCTCCAGCCGCTCGTGACTGTCAACGTCGCGGCGATTCCCGACACGCTGCTCGAAACCGAATTCTTCGGCGCGGCGCCGGGCGCGTATACCGGCGCCGACCGCAAGGGACGCGTCGGCAAGTTCGAACTGGCCGATCGCGGCACGCTGTTTCTCGACGAGATCGGCGACATGCCGTTGCCGCTGCAGGGCAAGCTGCTGCGCGTGCTGCAGGACAAGGAGTTCGAACCGGTCGGCTCGAACCGGATCGTGCGCGCCGACGTGCGGATCATCGCCGCGACGTCGGCCGACCTGCCCGCGCTGGTCGAGGCCGGCCGCTTTCGCGCGGATCTCTATTACCGGCTCAACGTGCTGACGATTCACGCGCCGCCCTTGCGCGAGCGCGCGTCCGACATCGCGGCGCTCGTCTATGCGACGCTCGAGGAACTCGCCGCGCAGCACGGCCGTGCCGCGCACTGCGAACTGACCGACGATGCGCTGCGGATGCTGTGCGCGTACCCGTGGCCCGGCAATGTGCGCGAGTTGCGCAACACGCTCGAGCGCGCGCTGATGCTGTCGGATCGCTCGGTGATCGATGCGGGTGCGCTCGCGCCGTTCCTCGGGCCGGTGCGCGTGGCGCCGGACAGCGTGCCGGCGGGCATGCGGGCTGTTCCGTTGCCGCTCGGCCGAGACGCGGGCGACGCATCGGGTGCCGCCGGTGTGCCGGTCGTTTCGTATGCCGATGCATTGGCCGCGTGGGAGCGCCAGTTCCTGATCGACGCGCTCGCGGCCTGTGACGGGAAGGTCGTGGAAGCGGCCGCCCGCATCGGCATTGGCCGGGCGACGCTCTACAAGAAACTCGCGGCGCTCGGGATCGAGCGGTAGCAAGCGGTGGCCGATGCGCCCGGACATGACGAACGGCACCGGTGATGTGCCTGACAGGAGACAACGATGAAGCGAATCGGCATGGCCGGATGGCTGGCCATACTGGCGGCGACGTCCTCGTTCGCTCAGGCGGCCGACGAGGATTCGCCTGCGGTGCGGCGCAACTGGTACAACGATCCGTTCGTCGCGTTGTCGCGGGGCTTCGCGGAATGCCCGCTGCCGCTCGGCCCGTGGATGACGCGTGCCGAGATGACGGACGACGCGCATTACCGCGCCGAGCGCGGGACCACCTGCTGGCTCGCTCACCGCTGCACGAAACCGAATTCCTATATGTATGACGCGCCGATCGCCGAGGCGGCGAAAGCGCATTTCGCGGGCACCGATCGTCTGCAGGGCACGAGCCTGTGGATCACCGTGCAGCGGCGCTTCATCTATGTCGAAGGGTGCGCCGATCCGGCATTCGATCGGGAGGCGCTGGCGCGCGAACTCGGCGCGCTCCCCGACGTCGAGCAGGTGTTCGTTCGCATCACCGACGATCCGCACCGGGCCGTGCCGTACAAGACGCGAGGACGCCCGGACCGGACGCCGGACCGAGCGCGGGACTGAACGTGTGACGACGGTGCGTGGCATACTCGCGGCATTCAAAAATCGGTTGACGGAAAGAACAATGAATCACATGCTTGCGTCGGTCTGTCGGTGGCCTCGAACGCATTGGCGTCGGGCCGGATTGTTGGCCCTGGTTGCGGGGCTCGGCGGCTGCGGCGGTGGGGCGCCGCTGTTCACTTCTGACGGGCGCCCGACTACGCAGGTGCAGTGCACCGGCAGCGACTGGAGCAATTGCACGGACAATGCCCGCGCCATCTGCAATGGGGAATACGACGTCCTCCAGCAATCGACCGATGACGCCGTGCGAAATCTTCTCTTCGCATGCAAGAGGAAAAGCGGCTATTGATCCTGATATGCCTGGATAAGGAGACCATAATCGGGTGAAGCGCTTTTCCATTCGCTTGGAGTCGGCTATTTTTCATGAATAACACTCACGGAGTCCCATCCAATATGGCGACCTACAGGCAACTGACAGCGCAGCTCGAAAGACTTCAGCAAAAGATCGACAAGGAACGCGAAAAGGCGATTGCCGATGCGATTGCCGCCATTCGGGCGAAAATCGAGGAGTTCGACATTACCGCGGAAGAGCTCGGTTTCCGGCCGATCGGCACTGCTGCCGCCGCGAAACCGAAGCGTCCGTTGCCGCCGAAGTACCTGAATCCGAAGACGGGCGAAACGTGGAGTGGCCGCGGGCGTGCGCCGGCATGGCTCGGCAAGAACCGCGCGCGTTTCCTGATCAAGGACTGACTCCCGAAAATCCTCACCTTTCGTGCGCTGACTGACGGTGCGAACGGCCATGCGGCCGTCGCACCGTTTTGTTTTTGGGTGGCGACAGCACGACTTGAAACCGCGAATTGAACGCCAATGCCGCGCGATTGACGGATCCCGTTTTGCGAATTCACCGCGATTCGACCGGATATCGCCGCGAATTCCGGTAAACAACCCTGCAATTACGCGGCATGCGTGCATTGGTGTTGTCGATCGCCGCGGTGCTGATGTATCGCCGATTGCCTTCACCTCTCGCGCATTGGCGCATTGCGCCGTGCAATTCCCGAACTTGCTCACCATGGTTCCTGTAAATCCTCACCTTTGAAGTGACGGCCGAATGACCGCATCGTGTCGCCTTCGCCCATTCCGTCGTGCGAAGGCGTCGGCGACCGGCCCATGTTGCGGGCATTGATGCGCGTCGCACAGTCGGCCGTTCGGCATATAGGCAGCCGCATCGGGTTCGCCTATGCTTGGAGTTCGCGTCGACCGGTGCACGGCCATCCGTGCCCGTGTGCCGGTCGGGTCGTCTTTCGTTACCGTATGGAGCCGATGTGACCGTCCGCCATCTCGATGCCTTGTTCCAGCCCAGGTCCGTCGCGGTCGTCGGTGCATCGTCGCGCGCGGGCAGTATCGGCGCGATGGTGTGGGCGCGCGTGCTCGACGGTGCGTTCGAGGGGCCCGTGTGGCCCGTCAATCCGAAGCATCGCGAGCTGAACGGGCACTCGGTCGTGGCCGACGTCGACCGGCTGCCAGCGCCGCCGTCGGTCGCCGTGATCTGCACGCCGCCTGTCACGTGGGCCGGCATCGTGCGCAAGCTCGGCGAGATCGGCACGCGCGTCGCGGTGATCGTCGGCGAGGCGCGCACCGACGCCGATCGCGCCGCGCTCGATCGCACGCTCAAGGCCGCGAAGCCATTCGTGCTCCGAATCGTCGGGCCCGGCAGTCTCGGCGTGCTGTCGCCCGCGCGGCATGCGCATTTCGGCGCGCCGGCCTATACGGCACGATCGGGCGGCGTCGCGTGGGTGTCGCAATCGAACGCGCTGACGAACGCGGTACTCGGCTGGGCCGATGCGCGAGGCCTCGGTTTTTCGCATGTCGTCGCGCTGGGCCGTGAAGCCGACGTCGACGCGGGCGACGTGCTCGACTACCTCGCCAGCGATCCCGGCACGCGCGCGATCCTGCTGGAACTCGACACCGTGTGCGCCGCGCGCAAGTTCATGTCGGCTGCGCGGGCAGCGGCGCGCAACAAGCCGGTGCTCGCGCTGCGCACCGGGCGCGCCGATCCCGGCGACGCGCTTTACACGGCGGCGTTCCAGCGCGCGGGGTTGGTGCGTGTCGATGCGCTCGACGATCTGCTCGACGAGATCGAGACGCTCGGCGTCGGGCGCGTCACCGCGCGTGGCGCGGCGACGCTCGTGACGAGCGACGCAGGCGTCGCGAAACTCGCGGTCGATGCGGTCGCGGAGGTGCGCGACGTGCTGGCCGACTGGCCCGCGGCGGCCACGTCGGCGGTCGCGGCCGCGCTGCCGCATCTGGCCGCGCCCGGCAATCCGCTGACGCTCGGCGACGATGCGCGTCCCGAACATTTCGGCGCCGCCATCAAGGCGCTCGCGCCGTTTCCGCAAACGGGCACGCTGTTCGTCGTGCATTCGACGTCTCACAGCGCGCCGGCCGACGCGGTCGCGCGTACGCTGATCGAGTCGCGGCAGTACGCGTACCGCGGCATCCTCGCGTGTTTCTTCGGCGCGGTCGACGCGGCGACGCGCGACGCGCTGCACGCGAACGGCATTCCCGTGCACACCACGCCGCAGCGGCTTGCGCGCGCATACGCACGGCTCGTCGACTACAACCTCGGGCGGCAGTTGCTGATGCAGACGCCCGAGGGCACGCCGCCGCAGCCGGCTGAATGCGTTGCGTCCGCGCAGGCCGAGGCGCGACGGATGGTCGAGGCCGGCGAGCATGAACTGGCCGGCGAAGCGGCGTTGCATTGGCTCTCCCACTTCGGCCTGCACGGCGAGCCGGCCGATTCACCGGCCGACGAATCGGCCGACGAATCGGCCGGCGCCAGAATCGTCGACGTCACGGTCGACATGTACGACGATTCGAACTTCGGCCCGGTGTTCCGTTATGCCGTGCCGCCGGCGGATGGCGTATCGGCGCCGTTCGTCGTGTACGGGCTGCCGCCGTTGAATACGGTGCTCGCCCGCGCGGTGATGGAGCGTTCGCCATATGCGCGCCGCACGCCCGTCGAACCCACGCTCGATGCGCTGACGGCACTGTCGCAAGTCGTTTGCGACGTGCGCGAAGTCGTCGCGATGTCGGTCACGCTGCGCGTGCTGTCCGATCGGGCATACGTGGTCGCGCCGCGCATCACGGTGGCGGCCGGGCGCAGCCGGCTCGCGATCATGCCGTATCCGCGCCATCTCGAGCAGACGCTCGAATGGCGCGGCGAGACCGTGACGATCCGTCCGATCCGTCCGGAAGACGAGGAAGCACACAACGAACTGCTCGGCGCGATGACGCCGGACGATCTGCGGATGCGGTTCTTCGGCGCGGTGCGCAGCTTCGATCATTCGCAAGTCGCGCGCATGACGCAGATCGACTACGACCGCGAGATGGCTTTCATCGTGTCGTTCACCGACGTGTCGGGCCGGTCGCACACGCTCGCGGTGGCGCGTGCGGTTACCGATCCCGACAACGAGACGGCGGAGTTCGCGATCGCCGTGCGGCCCGATCAGAAGGGCAAGGGGCTCGGGCGGCTGATGATGACCCGCATCATCGACTATGCACGCTCGCGCGGCACCGGATGGATGATCGGCGAGGCGCTGCGCGAGAACACCGCGATGATCTCGCTGGCGAAGGCGTGCGGCTTCGCCGTGTCGACGACGGAGGAACCCGGCGTGGTGGGGTTCAGGATGAAGCTGCAACCGTAATCGCGTGGGTGAGCATGCTCGCACGTCCGGCGGCATCGTGCAGAGTCGGTACGGCATGCATGATGTCGATGGTGTACAGGCACTGCCGAGCGAATTCGTCGACGTTCGGCATGCCGATCGTTCGACTGGTTCGCTCGATTGCGCGGATCGGTACGACAGTCGCTCGGTGACCGGCGGGAAACGGCGAACGCGTCGAGTCACGGCATCCGCGGCGGGCGCGTTGCGTGTGCCGATGACCTCCGCGTATCACCGGTTCCGGGGTGTCATGGTCGAGCGCATGAACGCCGGCATTTCGCATGCGCAGGATCGGAAACAGAGCAAAGGTGAGACTTTTCGGGAGCCACGAGTGAGCTTTTCCGGGAGCTGTCGAGTGAGCCGATACGGGAGCGCTCGGTGAGCCTTTCCGGGGATCTGCCGGTGAGCCCTTGCGGGAAGCCCTGGTGAGCCTTTCCGGGAGGGCCCGGTGAGCATCTCCGGGAGGCGTCGGTGAGAACGTTCGGGAAGGGGTTGGTGAGCATCTCCGGGGGCTTCAGGTGAGCTTTTCCGGGATGTCTGGGTGAGCGTTTACGGGACGCTTCGGTGAGACTTTTCGGGAGCTTGCGAACGCAGTGCTCCGGCTGGCGCGGCGCCGGCTGTTGCCGGCGTCCGCACCGGTGCGGGCACGCATGAACCGTGCCCGCGGCAGCGTTTATGCAGCGAGTTTCGATGCCGCGTCGTTCACCTGCTCACGCGAAATCGCGAGTTCTTCGAGGTGCGCGTCGGCATAGATGCCGCCGGTTTCGCGCTCGAGGCGGGCGATCGTCAGCGCGCAACGCGCGATGTCCTTCGGCATCGCGATGAAGCGCTTGACCGATTCGCCGGCCGTGAATGCATCGAACAGCGCGCCGCGCACGTCGTCCGGAAGCGTCTTGGTCCATTGGTACGGCTTGCCGTTGAACGTGATCGACGGCGGCAGCGTGCGTTCCTTCTTGGTGGCCGTGATGAGGCCGTAGGTACGTGCGGCGTCGCCGATCTGCTCGGGCGAAAAGAGTTCGTCGGGCGTGATGTCGAACTGCTCGATGTAGTTCTCGATCGCCCGCATCGCTGCGGCGCGATCGTCGCGCTTCTTCTGCGCGCGCGCGACGATGTCGCGCAGCTCGTCCGCTTCCTCGGACGTGATCGTGAAGCTCGCCTGCTTCTGCTGAAGTTCGGAGAAACGCTGGAATTCTTGATCGTTCAGAAGTTTGGCCATGACATCCATCGGATACGACGGCCGCGACAGCCGGCCGCCGTAGTTTTTGAGAGGGCCGCTATTCTAGCGTAGCGCGGCGTCCGCGCATCCGGAAACGGTCTGCGGAATGCCGGTACGAACGCCTGCGCGACCGGCGCACATCGCATACCGCGTGGGCGGCGTCGCACCGGCCTGCCCGACCCGCTGACCGAACGACCGCCCGCCGCGCCCGCCCGCTCGCCCGACCAATTTCAACCCGGTCGCCCGCTCGACAACAATCAGCAAGTCTCCGCGCGGCACATCGACAACTGGCCTGCCGTATCGCGCAGCCTTGCGACGACCACCTCCACGGACGGCGCCATGTGCGCGTCGATCCGGCGCATGTATGGGCAGGTCAGCACCGCGATCGCATGGCCGGCCGGGCCGAGGATCGGCGCGCTCAGGTCGGTGACGCCGTATGCCTGGCGGCTGTCCTGGCGCACGTAGCCGGACTGGCGAATGGACTGGCACGCGTGCGCGAGTTCCTGCTCGTTCATCGGCGTTTCACCCTTGACCTTGCGATGCTCGACCAGCATGTGCGCGCGCTGCTCGGTACCCTGGAACGACAGCATCACGCGTCCCGACGCCGTATCGGCAAGCCCGACGCGCGAGCCGAGCCGCACCGACACGCCCCACGGGCCGGGGCCGTCCACCTGTGCGATCACGAGCAGGTTGCCGCGATCGTAGACGGTCAGATGGCACGACTGTTCGGCCGCATCGGCGAAGCGCTGCATCAGCGGCAAGGCCTCGGCGATCAGCCGGTTCATCGGCGGATGGCGGTGCGCGAGCGCGAACAGTTTCAGGCTGAGCGTGTAACGGTCGCCGCCGCTCGAGCGCATCACGTAGCGGCGCGCGACGAGACGTTCGAGCATCCGGTAGATCTCGCTCGCGTTGCGGCCGAGCTCCTTCGTGATTTCGGTGCGGGTGAGCCCTTCCTTTTGTTCCGACAGGAGTTCGAGAATGTCGAGCCCCTTGTCGAGGGCGGGTGCGCGATAGCGGTCGGCTGCGCCCATCGACGCCCGTGCGTCGCTGCCGGGGAGCGGGTTATTGGTCGTTTGCGTCATGGTAGGAAGTCCGGGAATGGCCAATCGGTTGGCGACGCACGCTGGCCGGTTTGCACGCAGATTCGCGAAGCCGCATGCGGATGTGACTGCCGTCCGGACGAGCCTGACAATAAACGTTCAGTGTGCAATGCGGCGTCTTTTTGCCGATCGTTGTCCAGCAAGAACGGATCACGTGCCGTTCCCGATGACAGGGTCGTAAGAAATATTCGACATTCATCTTTCGGTATCGAAGGACCGCGGCATTGGGCGTAAAGCCGGATGGTTCGGCGGCCCCGATGCTGCTGTGCAATCTCCGCAGGCGCACCAATAGTCGGTATCCGTCGCGCGCCATTTCACGGCGGGCCGCCGATGGTACAAAGAGCGGCGGGCCAGCGACGGTGCGGCCGCGCGTGAAGCCGACCGGCACCGGCCGGCACATGGCGCGGAGGCCGGGCCGTCGTCGCCGATGCGCAGACCGGCGGCCGCCCGTTCGATGCGCGCCGCACCCGGTGCGGCGCCGCGATCGCTGCGCCTGCGCGAGCCTCGCGTGTCGATTGGCCTGCCGGATTCGGGGCCCGACGCGCGTCATCGACGATCGGCATTCAGTCCGGCGCGTGGCCGTCAGCGGCCGCGTCGGCCGGTATCCTGTCACATTCGACAACAGAGGTTGAGCACGATGAAACTGCTTCGCTATGGCCCGTCGGGCCAGGAAAAGCCCGGTATTCTCGACGCGGACGGCCGGATTCGCGACCTGTCCGCGCACGTGCCGGATCTTGCCGGCGACGCGCTGTCCGACGCCGGTCTCGCGCGCCTGCGCGCGATCGACCCGGCCACGCTGCCGCTCGTCTCCGGCGAGCCGCGCATCGGCGCCTGCGTCGGGCGCGTCGGCAAGTTCATCGGCATTGGTCTCAACTATGCCGATCACGCAGCCGAAGCCGGCATGCCGGTGCCGAAGGAACCCGTGGTGTTCGGCAAGTGGACCAGTTCGATCTGCGGCCCGAACGACGGCATCGACATCCCGAAGGGCTCCGTGAAGACGGACTGGGAAGTCGAACTGGGCGTCGTGATCGGCGCGACGTGCAAGGACGTCGACGAAGCGCGCGCGCTGGATTACGTCGCCGGCTACTGCGTCGTCAACGACGTGTCCGAGCGCGAGTGGCAGATCGAGCGCGGCGGCCAGTGGGACAAGGGCAAGGGCTTCGACACGTTCGGCCCGATCGGCCCGTGGCTCGTCACGCGCGACGAGGTGCCCGATCCGCAGCGCCTCGACCTGTGGCTCGAGATCGACGGCCACCGCTATCAGAACGGCAACACGCGCACGATGGTGTTCACCGTCGCGCAACTGATCGCCTACCTGTCGACCTGCATGACGCTGCAACCGGGCGACGTGATCACGACCGGTACGCCGCCGGGCGTCGGGATGGGCATCAAGCCGTCGCCGGTGTTCCTGAAGGCCGGTCAGACGGTGCGCCTCGGGATCGCGGGGCTCGGCGAGCAGTTACAGAGCACGCGCAACGCGCAGTAAGCGCTCGCGCGGCGCGGGCGAGGCTGGCGGACGTAACCGGCTGGCTATCCGCCAGCGCCGCCGGACCCGTCGCCGGATCGCCGGCGGCGACCGACGCGAGTCGAACGCCGACCCCGGTGCAACAAAGACAAGGGCCCGGCTCCGCATGACGCGGAACCGGGCCCTTGTCGTTCATCCGCGTTGGGACTCGGCGGATCAGACGACGTTGCCCAGCTCGCAATGGGCTTCGAGGCGATACCCGTCGGGATCGACGACGAACGCCGCGTAATAGCCGGGGCCGTAGTGCTCGCGTTTGCCCGGCCCGCCGTTGTCCTGTCCGCCGTGCTGCAGCGCGGCGCGGTAGAACGCATCGACTTCCACCGGCGACGCCGCGCGAAACGACAGGTGCAACCCTGAATCGGGATCGGCGACGACCGGACGTGCCGCGTGCTGCAACCACAGCACCGGTTCGCTGGTGCCGTAGCCGAGGGATCCGTCGTCGCTGTACAGCCGCTTGTAGCCGAGCGCGCCGAGCGTGCTGTCGTAGAACGCGCGGCTGCGGTCGATGTGGGCAACGCCGAACGAAAGGTGATCGATCATCTGTGGCTCCTTGAACTGAAGGGGGGCATCAGTGCAGCAAACCTGTTTACAACCACCAGGCCATCCGCTTGTGACGAAGCGCGCCGAGCATGCTGTCGTGGAACGCGCGGCTGCGGCCGGTGTGGACAACGTCGTGCGAAAAACGATCGATCATCTGTGGCTCCTTGAACTAAAGAGGGGACATCACAGCAGCAAACCGGTTTTTAACCACCATGCTGGTTATATTAGGAAGCGTCCGGATGCTTGTCAACCGGCATGGTGGTTAGATACGATCGCGTCATGAGCAAAACGCAACCTTCCGTCACGACGGACTGCCTGGTTCCGGCGCCGTCGGAAACGCTGAGCATCGATTTCGCGAACACGCTGTACTGGCGTGGCGCCGACGTGCCGACCGAAACCTTCGGCACGCTGGACGACCTGTTCACGTGGTGCCGCGAGCAGGCTGGCGTGCCGGCCGGCCTGGCCGACGCGTGTCGCGCACAAGCACAAGAGAACGAGAAGGAGGACGCGCCGGCGATGCTGACGCGCGCGCTCGCGCTGCGCGAGGCGTTGTACCGGCTCTTTCACGCGCAGGCCGAGCGGCGCGAGCCGCAAGCCGACGATCTCGCGCTGCTGGGCGGTTTTCTGGCGGAAGCGGCGCCGCGCGTCGCGCTCGCGCGGATCGATGGTGGTTACGCGTGGCGGATCGGGGCAGCGGGCGCGACGCTCGCGGGGCTGCTGAGCCCGGTGCTGTGGTCGGCGACCGACCTGCTGGGCGGCGCGCGCCTCGCGAAGGTCAAGCGCTGCGCGAACGACGTATGCCAGTGGCTGTTCATCGACGACAGCAAGAACGGCAGCCGCCGCTGGTGCTCGATGTCGTCCTGCGGCAATCGCGCGAAGGCGTACCGCCACTATCACAAGGCCGATTGACGGCGGCGCGCGTCCCGGTGCGTCACCCGTCGATCGCGCCCATCCCGCCCGAACCTATTTCGCCGACAGCTTCCGCCACAGCGTCGTCTTGCTGATGCCGAGCATCGCGCACGCGCGATCGCGATCGCCGCCGCACGCATCGAGCGCCGCGCGGATCTCGTCGGCTTCTGCGCGACGGCGGCGCGCGTGGAGCGTCTGCGCGTCGGTGGCGTCGGCATCGGCCGCATCGGGCGGCGCCGCGAACAGCTCGGGTGCGATCGCCTGCAGCGCATCGGGCGCGAGTGCCGCGCACGCGGCGCCCGGATCGTGCTCGTCGACCTCCTCGGCCAGTTCCACCGCGATCCGCTCGATCACGTTCTGCAGTTCCCGCACGTTGCCGGGCCAGCGGTAGCGCGCGAGCGTCGCCTGCGTCGCGCCGAGCACGCGCATCGCATCGTCGGCCTCGCGCACGCGTTCGGCCAGCCGCGGCTCGCGCCGCGCGGCCTGCACGAGCAGCGTGGCCGCGAGCGCCGGAATGTCGGCGGCGCGCTCGCGCAGCGGCGGCAGGCCGACGTTCAGGATGTTGAGCCGGTAATACAGGTCCGCGCGGAACGTGCCGGCCTCGACGGCCGCGAGCAGCGGCCGGTGCGTCGCGGCGATCACGCGCACGTCGATGCGGATCGGCTCGGTCGAGCCGAGACGGATCACCTCGCGCTCCTGCAGCACGCGCAGCAGCCGGCTTTGCAGCGACGGCGGCATCTCGCCGATCTCGTCGAGAAACAGCGTGCCGCGGTGCGCGGCCTCGAACAGCCCGGTCTTGCCACCGCGCCGCGCGCCGGTGAACGCGCCTTCCTCGTAACCGAACAGCTCGCTCTCGAGCAGCGCCTCCGGAAACGCGCCGCAGTTGATCGCGACGAACGGATAGCTGCGCCGCACCGACAGCGCGTGCAGGCTCTGCGCGATCATTTCCTTGCCGGTGCCGCTTTCGCCGAGCACGAGCACGGTCGCATCGGATTTCGCGTAGCGGCGCACGAGATCGCGCACGCGCGCCATCGGCGCGGACGCGCCGACCACGTCGTCGAGCGTGTAGCGCGCCGCGAACTGCTGCGTGTTCGGCTGCGAACGCAGCGCGCGGTCGAGCCGTTCGACCGCGCGCGATTCCTGGAACGTCAGCACGCTGCCCGACGTGACGCCGCGATCGACGAGCGGCCCGCGATGCACGACGTAGCGCACGCCGCGCACGGTCGCGAGCGCGTCGCCGTCCTCGCCGCGCAGCGTGCGCAGTTCCGGACGCAGGTCGACGAGCGCGCGGCCGACGGCCGCCGCGGGTTCGACCCCGAGCGCCGACGCGAGCCGCTCGTTGATGGCTTCGACGCGGCCGCGCGCGTCGAGCGCGACCACGCCGTCGCGCAGGTGCTGCAGCAGGTTGTCGAGCCGCTGGCGGCGAAACGCCTCGGCGTGCGTCGCGTACGCGACCTCGAGCGCCGTCTCGACCGCCTTGCGCACCGACGCGTGCGAATACAGGAACACCGCGCCCATGCCGGCGCTCGCCGCGAGATCGGTGACGAGGCCGGGGCCGACGATCGTCTCGATGCCGCGGTCGTGCAGGTCGTGCACGCAGGCTTCCGCTTCCTGCGCGGACTGATATGACGCAAACTGCACGTCGAGGCCGTAGGCGGCGACGAAGCGGCGCACTTCGGGCGGCGTCTCGCCGGCGCTGACGAGCGCGATCCGCGACGCGTCGCGCCGCGCGCGCGCGAGCGCCTGCATCACGTCGAAGCCGGTCGGCGACACGACCACGACCGGCACCTGCGCCCGCGTTTTCAGGAAGCCGCCGTTCGAGCCGGCCGCGACGATCACGTCGGGGCGCGCGGTGCCGGCCTCCGCGATCGCGCTCAATGCGTCTTCGTACGCCCGCGTGACGATGCGCACGTCGGCGCGTTCGTCGAATTCGCCGGCGATCTCGCGAAACAGGTCGCGCAGGCGGCTGATGCCCATCGCCCAGATGCGCGGACGCACCGTGCGGTCGGCCGGGCCGACGGGCTTGGTCGAGGAGAGGTCCATGGCGACCGATTATGCGCGCGCGATTTCATTTTTGAAACATGAAATTGCTGAAATGAAATCATCGGGCGCTGCCTCGCCCGTGCCGGTTGCTTAAGAATCAGTGGGTTAGCCCCGATTCACGAGCTGGCCCGGTCCTTGCTGTTCATGGTCATTCCTTCAGGAGGCCGTTCATGAGCAACACGCATCTTCAGAGCGCCGGCGCGAAATTCCGCGCGGCAGTCGCGGCCGAGCAGCCGCTGCAGGTGGTCGGCGCGATCACCGCGTACGCAGCCAAGATGGCGCAGGCCGTCGGCTTCAAGGCCGTGTACCTGTCGGGCGGCGGCGTCGCCGCGAATTCGCTCGGCATTCCCGATCTCGGCATCAGCACGATGGAAGACGTGCTCATCGACGCGAACCGGATCACCAACGCGACCGACCTGCCGCTGCTCGTCGACATCGATACGGGCTGGGGCGGCGCGTTCAACATCGCGCGCACGGTCCGTTCGTTCATCAAGGCCGGTGTCGCAGCCGTGCACCTCGAGGACCAGGTCGGCCAGAAGCGTTGCGGCCACCGTCCGGGCAAGGAAGTCGTGCCGACCGACGAAATGGTCGATCGCGTGAAGGCCGCGGTCGACGCGCGCACCGACGACCAGTTCGTGATCATGGCCCGCACCGACGCGGCCGCTGCAGAAGGGATCGACGCCGCGATCGAGCGCGCGATCGCCTACGTGGAAGCCGGCGCGGACATGATCTTCCCGGAAGCGATGAAGACGCTCGACGACTATCGCCGCTTCAAGGCCGCGGTGAAGGTGCCGATCCTCGCGAACCTGACCGAGTTCGGCTCGACGCCGCTGTTCACACTCGACGAGCTGCGCGAGGCGAACGTCGACATCGCGCTGTACTGCTGCGGCGCGTATCGCGCGATGAACAAGGCCGCGCTGAATTTCTACGAGACGCTGCGCCGCGACGGCACGCAGAAGGCGGCGGTGCCGACCATGCAGACCCGCGCCGAGCTGTACGACTTCCTCGGCTATCACGCGTACGAGCAGAAGCTCGACGAACTGTTCGCGCAGGGCAAGAAGTAACGCGGCCCGCGCGCCGGGACACGGTTCCCGGAACGCTTTTGCATGAAGCCGGGCCGCGCGCACGAGCGCCGCGCCCGGCCGACGTGACACCCCAGATACCCATTGGAGAACGGAAACATGAGCGAGACGAAAGACGCAGCAGCACCGGCCGCCGCAGGCGCATTCAAGCCGAAGAAGTCGGTGGCGCTGTCGGGCGTGACGGCCGGCAACACGGCGCTGTGCACGGTCGGCAAGACCGGCAACGACCTGCACTATCGCGGCTACGACATTCTCGACGTCGCCGAATCGTGCGAATTCGAGGAAATCGCGCACCTGCTCGTGCACGGCACGCTGCCGAACCTGACCGAACTCGCCGCATACAAGACCAAGCTGCGCGCGCTGCGCGGCCTGCCGAGCGCGCTGAAGGCCGCGCTCGAGCAGATCCCGGCGTCGGCTCATCCGATGGACGTGATGCGCACCGGCGTGTCGGTGCTCGGCACCGTGCTGCCGGAGAAGGACGATCACAACCTGCCGGGCGCGCGCGACATCGCCGACCGCCTGATGGCGTCGCTCGGCTCGATGCTGCTTTACTGGTATCACTTCTCGCACAACGGCAAGCGCATCGAGACGGAAACCGACGACGACTCGATCGGCGGCCACTTCCTGCACCTGCTGCACGGCAAGACGCCGTCGAAGTCGTGGGTCGACGCGATGCACACGTCGCTGATCCTGTACGCGGAGCACGAGTTCAACGCGTCGACGTTCACCGGCCGCGTGATCGCGGGCACGGGTTCGGACATCTACTCGGCGATCACCGGCGCGATCGGCGCGCTGCGCGGTCCGAAGCACGGTGGCGCGAACGAAGTCGCGTACGAAATCCAGAGCCGCTACAGCTCGCCGGACGACGCCGAAGCCGACATCCGCCGCCGCGTCGAGAACAAGGAAGTCGTGATCGGTTTCGGCCACCCGGTCTACACGATCTCCGATCCGCGCAACAAGGTGATCAAGGGCGTCGCGCACAAGCTGTCGAAGGAAGCGGGCGACCTGAAGCTGTACAGCATCGCCGAGCGCCTGGAATCGGTGATGTGGGACGCGAAGAAGATGTTCCCGAACCTCGACTGGTTCAGCGCGGTGTCGTATCACATGATGGGCGTGCCGACCGCGATGTTCACGCCGCTGTTCGTGATCTCGCGCACGTCCGGCTGGAGCGCGCACATCATCGAGCAGCGCGTCGACAACAAGATCATCCGCCCGAGCGCGAACTACACGGGTCCGGAAGACCTGCAGTTCGTGCCGATCGAGAAGCGCTGATCTTCGGCCGCGCGCGCCGGCGCCCGTGATGCGGGCCGCCGGCGCGCGCGCAACGTCTTACCCCGAATTCCGCCCCACATCATGAATACCGCCAACCGCAAACCCCTGCCCGGCACGTCGCTGGACTACTTCGACGCGCGTGCCGCGGTCGAAGCGATCGCTCCCGGCGCATACGACACGCTGCCGTACACGTCGCGCGTGCTCGCCGAAAACCTCGTGCGCCGCTGCGATCCGGCGATCCTCGCCGATTCGCTGAAGCAGATCATCGAGCGCAAGCGCGAACGCGACTTCCCGTGGTTCCCGGCGCGCGTGGTGTGCCACGACATCCTCGGCCAGACGGCGCTCGTCGACCTCGCGGGCCTGCGCGACGCGATCGCCGAGCGCGGCGGCGACCCGGCCAAGGTGAACCCGGTCGTGCCCGTGCAGCTGATCGTCGACCACTCGCTCGCCGTCGAGTGCGGCGGCTTCGATCCGGACGCGTTCGCGAAGAACCGCGCGATCGAGGATCGCCGCAACGAGGATCGCTTCCACTTCATCGAATGGACCAAGCGGTCGTTCGAGAACGTCGACGTGATCCCGCCGGGCAACGGCATCATGCACCAGATCAACCTCGAGAAGATGTCGCCGGTGATCCAGGCGCAGGACGGCGTCGCGTTCCCGGACACCTGCGTCGGCACCGACAGCCACACGCCGCACGTCGACGCGCTCGGCGTGATCGCGATCGGCGTGGGCGGGCTGGAGGCCGAGAACGTGATGCTCGGCCGCGCATCGTGGATGCGCCTGCCCGACATCGTCGGCGTCGAGCTGACCGGCAAGCGCCAGCCCGGCATCACCGCGACCGACGTGGTGCTCGCGCTGACCGAGTTTCTGCGCAAGGAAAAGGTGGTCGGTGCGTATCTGGAATTTCGTGGCGAAGGCGCCGCGAGCCTCACGCTCGGCGACCGCGCGACGATCTCGAACATGGCGCCCGAATATGGCGCGACGGCCGCGATGTTCTTCATCGACGGCCAGACGACCGACTACCTGCGCCTCACCGGACGCAGCGACGAGCAGGTGAAGCTGGTCGAGACCTACGCGAAGGCAGCCGGCCTGTGGGCCGATACGCTCGCCAACGCGCAATACGAGCGCACGCTGACGTTCGACTTGTCGAGCGTCGTGCGCAACATGGCCGGCCCGTCGAACCCGCACAAGCGGCTGCCGACGTCCGATCTCGCCGCGCGCGGGATCGCCGGCCAATGGGAAGAAAAGGCGGGCGAGATGCCCGACGGCGCGGTGATCATCGCCGCGATCACGAGCTGCACGAACACCAGCAACCCGCGCAACGTGATCGCCGCGGCCTTGCTCGCCCGCAACGCGAACGCGAAGGGCCTCACGCGCAAGCCGTGGGTGAAGAGCTCGCTCGCGCCGGGCTCGAAGGCGGTCGAGCTGTACCTCGAAGAAGCGAACCTGCTGCCCGAACTCGAGAAGCTCGGCTTCGGCATCGTCGCGTTCGCGTGCACGACCTGCAACGGGATGTCGGGCGCGCTCGACCCGAAGATCCAGCAGGAGATCGTCGATCGCGACCTGTACGCGACGGCCGTGCTGTCCGGCAACCGCAACTTCGACGGCCGCATCCATCCGTATGCGAAGCAGGCGTTCCTCGCGTCGCCGCCGCTCGTCGTCGCGTATGCGATCGCCGGCACGATCCGGTTCGACATCGAGAAGGACGTGCTGGGCCACGACCAGGACGGCAAGCCCGTCACGCTGAAGGACATCTGGCCGACCGACGAGGAAATCGACGCGATCGTCGCGTCGAGCGTGAAACCCGAGCAGTTCCGCAAGGTCTACGAACCGATGTTCGCGCGCGCGGCCGATGCGGGCGAGCGCGCGGCGCCGCTGTACGACTGGCGCGCGCAGAGCACGTACATCCGCCGCCCGCCGTACTGGGAAGGCGCGCTGGCCGGCGAGCGCACGCTCAAGGGCATGCGCCCGCTCGCGGTGCTCGGCGACAATATCACGACCGATCACCTGTCGCCGTCGAACGCGATCCTCGCGAACAGCGCGGCCGGCGAATACCTCGCGAAGATGGGCCTGCCCGAAGAAGACTTCAACTCGTACGCGACGCACCGGGGAGACCACCTGACCGCGCAGCGCGCGACCTTCGCGAACCCGACGCTGATCAACGAGATGGCGGTCGTCGACGGCGCGGTGAAGAAGGGCTCGCTCGCGCGCGTCGAGCCGGAAGGCAAGGTCATGCGGATGTGGGAAGCGATCGAGACGTACATGAATCGCAAGCAGCCGCTGATCGTGATCGCGGGCGCCGACTACGGCCAGGGCTCGTCGCGCGACTGGGCCGCGAAGGGCGTGCGGCTCGCGGGCGTCGAGGCGATCGTCGCCGAAGGCTTCGAGCGGATCCACCGCACGAACCTGATCGGGATGGGCGTGCTGCCGCTCGAGTTCAAGCCGGGCACGAACCGCACGACGCTCGGCATCGACGGCACCGAGACCTTCGACGTGATCGGCGAGCGTACGCCGCGTGCCGATCTCACGCTGGTGATTCACCGCAAGAACGGCGAGCGCGTCGAGGTGCCGGTGACGTGCCGGCTCGATACGGCCGAGGAAGTGTCGATCTACGACGCGGGCGGCGTGCTGCAGCGTTTCGCGCAGGACTTCCTCGAATCGTCGCAGGCGGCTTGACCGGGTCATACAGGGACAACGCAAACATGGCTCACATTCCTCAAATCAGGATTCCCGCGACCTACATGCGCGGCGGCACCAGCAAGGGCGTGTTCTTCCGGCTGCAGGACCTGCCGGACGCCGCGCAGGCGCCGGGCGCCGCGCGCGACGCGCTGCTCTTGCGCGTGATCGGCAGCCCCGATCCGTACGGCAAGCAGATCGACGGGATGGGCGGCGCGACGTCGTCCACCAGCAAGACGGTGATCGTGTCGAAGAGCACGCGGCCGGGGCATGATGTCGACTACCTGTTCGGGCAGGTCGCGATCGACCGCGCGTTCGTCGACTGGACCGGCAACTGCGGCAACCTGTCGGCGGCGGTCGGCCCGTTCGCGATCAGCGGCGGCCTCGTCGATGCGTCGCGCGTGCCGCGCGACGGCGTCGCGACAGTGCGGATCTGGCAGGCGAACATCGGCAAGACGATCGTCGCGCACGTGCCGGTCACGAACGGCGCGGTGCAGGAGACGGGCGACTTCGAGCTGGACGGCGTCACGTTCCCGGCCGCCGAAGTGCAGCTCGAGTTCATGGACCCGGCCGCCGACGAAGAGGGCGCGGGCGGCTCGATGTTCCCGACCGGCAACCTCGTCGACGACCTCGCCGTGCCGGGCATCGGCACGCTGAAGGCGACGATGATCAACGCGGGGATTCCGACCATCTTCGTCGACGCAGAGGCGATCGGCTATACGGGCACCGAGCTGCAGGACGCGATCAACGGCAACCCGAAGGCGCTCGAGAAGTTCGAGACGATCCGCGCGCACGGCGCGCTGCGCATGGGCCTGATCGATACGCTCGACGAGATCGCGACGCGGCAGCACACGCCGAAGGTCGCGTTCGTCGCGAAGCCGGCCGACTATGTCGCGTCGAGCGGCAAGCGCGTGAATGCGGGCGACGTCGACCTGCTGGTGCGGGCGATGTCGATGGGCAAGCTGCACCACGCGATGATGGGCACGGCGGCGGTCGCGATCGGCACGGCCGCGGCGATCCCCGGCACGCTCGTCAACCTTGCGGCGGGCGGCGGTGAGCGTAATGCGGTGCGCTTCGGGCATCCGTCGGGCACGCTGCGCGTCGGCGCGGAAGCGCAGCTCGAGAACGGCGAATGGACCGTCACGAAGGCGATCATGAGCCGCAGCGCGCGCGTGCTGATGGAAGGCTGGGTGCGGGTGCCGGGGGATGCGTTCTGAGCATGCCGCGGTTCGTGCGTGCAACCCTGCAGCGCTGAACCGGACCGATCCCTGCGAAGCGGGCCCGCTGCGCAGGGATTTTTTCGTTTGGCGCATGCGTGACGAAGGCAATTCGCTATTCAACGCGTGGGATCGGTGACCGTACCGGTGCGCGGAAGCGCACTCCGGTCGTGATGCACGGATCCGAGCTGGCGTGAGTCATCGCAGATCGATCCCAAAGCGTGGGACCCACGTGAGCACTAAAGCGCTAACGCGGATCGACCGCGAAGCATGGGACCACGTAAGCGCTAAAGCGCTAACGTGGATCGACCGCGAAGCATGGGATCCACGTAAGCGCTAAAGCGCTAACGTGGATCGACAGGAGAATCGCATGTCGCTTGATGCGCCGCTTTCCGGCGTCCACATCGTCGAATTCGAAGGCCTCGGCCCCGGCCCGCTCGCGGGCTGGATGCTCGCCGGGATGGGCGCGCGCATCACGCTGATCGCGCGTCCGGCCGGCCGCACCAGCGCACCGGACGCGCTGCAGGGCCGCGACGGCGACCTGCTGCGCGAAGGCAAGACGATCGTCGAACTCGATCTGAAGACGCCGGCGGGCCGCGACGCGGCGCTCGCGCTGATCGCGCAGGCCGACGCGCTGATCGAGGGCCTGCGTCCCGGCGTGATGGAACGCCTCGGCCTCGGGCCCGACGATTGCGCGCGCCACAACCCGAAGCTCGTGTATGGACGCATGACGGGCTGGGGCCAGGACGGACCGCTCGCGACGGCCGCCGGGCACGACCTGAACTACGTCGCGCTGACGGGGCTGCTGTCGCTGTCGGCACCGCGCGACGGCCGGCCCGGCGTGCCGCCGACCGTCGTCGGCGATGCGGGCGGCGCGCTCGGGCTCGCGTTCGGGATCGTCTGCGCGCTGTTCGACGTGCGCGGCGGCGGCCCGGGGCGCGTGGTCGACGGCGCGATCGTCGACATCGTGTCGATGCTCGGCTCGCTCGCGTTGTGGGCACGCGCGAACGGGCAGCTCGATGGCGCGCAGCCGAGCCTCTTCCACGATGCGCCGTTCTACGACGTGTATCGCTGCGAGGACGGCGAATGCGTGACGATCGGCGCGCTCGAGCCGCCGTTCTATGCGTTGCTGGTCGAGCGGCTCGGTTTGAGCGATGTCGATCCGGCGTCGCAGTACGATCGCGCGCGCTGGCCGGCGCTGAAGGTGCGTTTCGCGGAGGTGTTCGCACAGCAGCCGTCCGCGCACTGGCGCGCGCTGCTCGAAGGGACGGACGCATGCTTTGCGCCGGTGCTGAGCGTGGCCGACGCGCTGGAGCATCCGCACAATGCGGCGCGCGGGATCTATCGTACCGATGCGAGCGGCAACGTTCGGGCGCGCGTGGCGCCACGTTTTCTGCCGTTGACGGGCGATGAAGCTTAAGCGCATCCCAAGTCGGATATATCTCGGATAATGCCGACCGCATCGAGGTATTGAGACAGAAAAAAATAATCCTCGTTGTCGGTAGGAGTTTCGAATTCGTCTGATTGTTTTTCCTTTCTCGATCACGCAAATTTTTGCGTCGAACAATCCTTATCCATTCGTCGAGAAAGGAGATCCAGATGAAGAACGAGCAGAGCGCGCCGACTTATCTTTTCGCCACCATCGGAGCGCTCACTGAGCGCGGTGGTCGTGTGACCCAAGCTAGCAGCGGCCTTGCTGTCGCTGGGCTTGCTGTTGCCCGGGTTGGCGATGTCGTCACGTACGAGGATGGCAGTGAGGCAGTCATTACCGACGGTGCGGGCAATTATGCGGTTTGCCGAGAAAGGCCATTTGCACTGGTAGGTAGCCGATTGAGCAATGGCGATCGTATCGTCGAAACACTTCAGCGGTTATGGGGCATTCATGTTCCGGCGGGTGAGACGGTCGAAGGCTTGTTCGATGCGGCTTATGTGCCTTCGCCTGAGCCGCCGCGCCACCGGCTCGCGGTGCGAGGCGCAACGACTGCGCGAGGTGGCGTGCTGCGCAACGCTACCTGTGCCTGGAACACCGGTGTCCGGCTTGGCAAGGCTGGTATCGTGGGTAATCAGGTCCACTATGCGGACGGTTCGACCGCGCGAATCGTAAGCGGTCTTGCCCTGGCGGATAACCGTGACTTCGAGCCGCTGGCTTTTGTCGGAAGCGAACTCGATAACGGCGACATCATTACGGACAGCCCGGAGCGCGAGGGTCTCGTATCCGCCTTTACCTTCACGCTGGTGAAGCGTTCGACTACGGCACGCCCAGGAGACGTCGCGTGATCCGCTATTTCCTTGCGAAGGGCGATCAGGGTGGCAGTGCGAGCATTACGGAAGGATTGGACCCCTCGAATGGGGCATTTTGGTGGGACGGCCTGGACTTCAAAACCAATTACGGAAACCATCCCAAGGTTCGTGATGGCTTCAAATGGGGTTCGCAATCGGACAACATTTTTGGCGTGCCGGAGAAGCGGCGCGAGGTCATCGTTCGATGGAAAATCCGCAATAAAAGGACCGGGAAGATCGTCGATGGGGGTGAGCGCGGGCGTTACGATTCGGTGTGGGTTTCGACAGCCGCGCACGGGGATACGGTATTTTGGAAGCACAATCCCGACTATCTGAAGGCGAGCGGAGGAAAAGCATACCGATGAAACCCGCAATGACCTTGGTGGCAATCCTGGTTGCCTTCGCAAGGAGCGCTCATGGCGCTACGATCTACGACAGCTATGACGAGTTCTATGCGGCCCAATCGAGTGCATTGTTTGGCAGTCCAGTCCAGCAACGCGCAAGCTTTCTATATTCCGATCGCGGCAATGGAGGCGTATACCAGGATTTTCAAATCGACTTGGACGGGAAGACGGTACACGTCACAGTAGCGGAGCGCCAGATATCGATTGGCGGCAGGATCTATCGCTTTTCGAACGCAACGACTTTCCCTGGTGAACATCCGGTGGATATCTACCCCGGAAGCGCGAGCATATTTTTTACTGGAGCCGCGGACCATCGTCCGTCGGCTCTCTGTGTGGAGGGAAACAGCAGCGGGTCTGGTGAATCTGGCCGCCATCGCCAAATCTACTTGCTGACCAACCCGTTCGAGTTTAGAAAAAGCGCGGCATTTCTTCATTTGCCGAGTCTGCTTTCGTCCTGTCGGGCCGTATTGGCAACAAAGGCCGGATTGCTTGCATTTCCGAAGAACAGCTATCTGTTCGATGATGCACAAGAGACCCGTCTCGGCCTATTAATTTCGTACTACACGTTTGAAAAGCGGCGCTTTGTTCCGGCCCTGAACGAGGTGCGGCTTCGATTTACGCGTCCCGAGATTCCATTTCAATTTTCGGTTCAGGGCGAGCAATAAGACAGCCGAACGATTCGCCGACGAATCTGCCTTACGCCGTTTCCTCCCGCGCATCCGGCATCTTGCCGTCGCCGACGCGGTTGATCGTGCCTTGCGCGATTGCGACGAGCCGTTCGTGATCGCCGTCGATGACGAACACATGACACTGGCAGGTCGCCTGGTGCCGGCCCGCGTAGACGACCTTCGCGCGCGCAACGAGCGTGCCGTTCACGGCCGGCCGCAGGTAGTTGATCTTGTATTCGGCGGTGATGACGCGCGGGCCGAGCACCAGCGCGCCGGCGAACGTCAGCGCGTTGTCGGCGAGATAGCCGATCACGCCGCCGTGCACGAAGCCGTGCTGCTGCCGCAGTTCTTCCCGCACGGGCAGGCACAGCGACACTTCGTTGTCGCCGATATGCATCAGCTCCGTGCCCAGCAGCATGCTGAACGGTTGCGCGCGCAATGCGCCGCGCGCGTGGTCCGTGATGTCCGTCATCGACTTCCCCAATGCGTGTCCGCTTGCGCTGAACTCTAGGAAGGGGGCCGCGGATAAGCAAGGAAATTCGTCCGCATTTCGCGCAGATGCCGGCGCGATGCGACGTGATGATTGCGTCGAACGCGCGCGTTGTCCTCGTTTGCCGGCGATTCGACGGGAATGGCGGGCACTGGCCGGGCGCCTCTCGCCGGATGTTCCTAAAGTCCGACGAAGAAATGCCGCTAATGCCGGGGCATTGCTCCATCGTCGGCTCTCCAGGAATCTCCCCCATGTTCGGAAAAATCAAGCTCGCGTCGGGTCTGCTCGGCGTGTTGACCGTGTTTTGCCTCTTTCTGTTCGCGATCGAGGCGCTCGGCTTCTGGGCGCTCGCGTCGACGCGCAGCGGCGTCGACGATCTGTCGAACGTCGCGATCGCGCAGGTCGACGCGGCCAGCCAGGCGACCGAGCGCCTGCTCGACGCCCGCGTGAACCTGTCGCGCGCCGGCACGCGGATGGTGCGCGGCGGCCCGAAGCCCGACGAGATCATCCGTCATGCCAGCGCTTCGCTCGGCGAAGCGGACAAGGCGTTCGCCGCGCTGACGGCCGCACAGGCCGTCGACGCGACGAACCGCGCGCGCGTCGCCGCGCTCGCCGAGCGCTATCGCGCGCTGCGCGGCGCGCTGGGCGAACTCGTGCAGTTCCTCGATGCCGACAACATCCAGGCGTTCCTCGACCAGCCGACCCAAGGCTTCCAGGACGCGTACCTCGCCGAACTGCACCGCTTCGCCGACTACGGCGGCGCGTCGAGCCGCGACGCGCTCGCCACGATCGACAGCGGGATGCAGTGGTTCAAGTGGGTCGGCATCGTGCTGCTCGTGGCGATGCTCGCGGCGAGCGCGGCCATTTACGCGGCCGCGCGGCGCGCGGTGGTCGCGCCGCTGGACGAAGCCGGCCGCCATTTCGAGCGGATCGCGCAGGGCCGGCTCGACGAAGCCGTGCGGGCGGGTGGCGTGTTCGAGATCGACCGGATGCTGCGCGGCCTCGCCGCGATGCAGGCGAGCATCGCGGACACCGTGCGCACCGTGCGTCACGCGTCCGACGCGATCCACCTCGGCGCGGGCGAGATCGCCGGCGGCAACGCGGACCTGTCCGCGCGCACGGGCACGCAGGCTGCGTCGCTCGAGGAAACCGCCGCGAGCATGGAGGAACTGACCGCGACGGTGCGCCAGAACACCGACAGCGCACGTGCGGCCAGCGCGCTGGCCGACGCGGCGCTCGACGCGACGCGCCACGGCGGCGGCGTGGTCGACAGCGTGATCGACCGGATGCGCGGCATCGCCCAGAGCTCCGGGCGGATCGCGGAGATCATTTCGGTGATCGACGGCATCGCCTTCCAGACCAACATCCTCGCGCTGAACGCGGCGGTCGAAGCCGCGCGGGCCGGCGAGCAGGGCCGCGGCTTCGCGGTGGTCGCGGGCGAAGTGCGCTCGCTCGCGCAGCGCAGCGCGCAATCGGCGAAGGAGATCAAGGCGCTGATCGAGGAGTCGGTCGCGCAGATCGACGGCGGCTCGGAACTCGTCGAACGGGCCGGCGACGCGATGCGGACGGTTTCGGCGTCGATCACGCGGGTCGTGCAGACGATGTCGGAGATCACGGCCGCGTCGGTCGAGCAGACCGTCGGCATCGAGCAGGTCAACCAGGCCGTCACGCAAATGGACCAGCTGACACAGCAGAACGCGGCACTGGTGGAGGAAGTCGCGGCGGCGGCCGCGTCGCTGAACGACCAGACCGCGCACCTGATGCAGGCGGTGTCGGTGTTCGAACTGGGCGACGCGCGCGCGGCTCGCGGGGTTCGCCACGAGCGCGGGTCGCCGTCGCCGGCCGACGCCGGTTACGAAACGGCGGGCAGCGCCGCGTAAGCGGTCGCGAGGTGGTAGGGCGTCGTCGACGGCATGTCGGCGCGCGACACCTGCCCGTCGGCCGTCTTGCACTCGAACCAGCCGCGCGGATGCAGGAAGCGCGCGGCGAAGCACTCGATCTGCCGCGCGAGCGGCGCGGACGCCGGCGTGCCGCCGTGCGTCGCGAGTGCGCGCAGGTATTCGGTCTGCGCCCAGATCCGCTGCGTGCCGTCGAGGCATGCGCCTCGTGCGTCGACCGCCGCGCACACGGCGCCCGTCTGCGGATCGACCCCGTGCTGCTCGGCGAACGCGAACGCGCGCGCGAGTGCGCCGGGCAGCCCGGTTTGCGCGAGGCGCGCGCCGGCCGCGTCGACCAGATAGAACCACTCGAACTGATGGCCGGGCTCGAAGCGGTTGTCGGCCGCCCCGAGCGGCAGCTCGGCGACGCAGCCGGTCGCGGTATCGACGAACGTGCGTTCGACGGCCTGCGCGGTGCGCGCGAGCGCATCGTCGAACGCCGCGTCGCCGAACGCATCGGCGGCCGCGAGCCACGCTTCGGTCAGGTGCATCAGCGGGTTTTGCAGCGCGCCGCTGCCCGACGACGAGAAATCGGCGTGACGCGCGGCGTCGAGCAGCGCGTCGCCCGGCTGCGGCGCGAAGCGGTCCTGGATCAGCGCGGCGGTGTCCTCGGCGGCCGCGCGTGCCGCGGCGTCGCCCGACGCCGCATGCCACGCGGCACACGCGAACACGACGAACGCGTGCGTATAGAGGTCCTTGGTCGTGTCGAGCGGCGCGCCTTGCGCGTCGACGCTGTAGAACCAGCCGCCGTGGCGCGGGTCGCGGAAGCGGCCGCACAGCGAATCGAACAGCGTGGCCGCGTGCGCGATGTTGCCGGCCTGCGCGAACACGAACAGCTGCCGCGCGCAGGCCATGGCGCGATAACGGGTGACGGGCAGCGGTGCATGGCTGGCCGGGTCGACGGCCTCGAACGGTAGCCGCAGCGTGTGGTCGAACCCTGAACCCTGCCAGATCGGCAAGACGACGTGCGCGAAATGACGGCGCAGCTGGGCGGCCTGGGCGGAAGCGGAGTCGGAAACGGACATGACGGGGTTATGCGCTTGGATCGAAACGTGTCGGCGCGGCCCGGAGGATCGGCGCGGCCGGGGCCAAGGATAAAACATTCCGCGCGGCCGACGCCAAAAAAGGAGAGAAATCGGATGCTCGGCAACCTGGAACTCGTGATGCGGCTGGTTCTCGCGGCTGCGCTCGGCAGCGTCATCGGCATCGAGCGCGAGCGCCTTTCCTGGGCGGCCGGCCTGCGCACGCACATGCTGGTCTGTGTCGGCTCGACGCTCATCATGATCGTATCGGCATTCGGTTTCGCCGATGTGCTGGGCAGCAGCGACCACGTCGTGCTCGATCCGTCGCGGATCGCCGCGCAGGTGGTATCGGGGATCGGTTTTCTCGGCGCGGGCTCGATCCTGCTGCGCGGCGAGATCGTGCGCGGGCTGACGACGGCCGCGAGCCTGTGGTCGGTCGCCGCGATCGGCCTCGCGGTGGGCGGTGGCCTGTACGTCGCGGCGATTGCCGCGACGCTCATCATCCTGATCATCCTGGCCGGCATCAAGCCGCTCGAGCGGCGCTACTTCACGGTGCGGCAGCGGCGCCAGCTCGCGCTGACGGTGGTGAGCGGCGCGCTGACGTTCGATTCGCTGCACGCGGCGCTCGGCCCCGACAGCGCGCGCGTGAAGCAATTCATCGTGCAGCGCGCCGACGACACGGGCGAGCACGATGAGGTGCGCATCGCGCTCGGGCGCGTGTCGGATCTCGAATACCGCGCGATCTGCGACAAGCTGCGCGGGCTGTCGTGCGTGACGCGATTCGAGCAAGGCGGCGGCGTGCCGGGCGACGAATAGACGGCATCCGATCGGCCGGATCGGCGATCGGTCATGCGACAATGGCCGGTCACTGATTCCGTTCGACCTTCGGTTCCGCGCTCGCGGGCCTGCAATCCGACTCCATGACCGAATCCGTTTCCGTGCCTCGCTCCCGTTCCCATTCCCGCTCCGACCGTTCATCGGCCCGTTCGCGCCCGCGTTCCGTCGCGGCCGCGGCAGACACCGCCGCCAAGGCAACCGCGCGGTCCGGCAACGCGGGCGGCGATGCGCCGCGGGACGAACACACGCTCGACCTGTTCGGCGATCCGGTGCGCGAGCCGGCTGCGCGTGCGCCGGCCGTCTCGCGTGATGACGCGGTGGCGGACGCCGAGACGGTGGCCGCCGTTGTGGACGGCGAGGACGCCGCTCGGCAGGCGACGCTGGATGGATTCGCCACGTCGGGCGCCGCTGCCGATGCGGTCGATCCGGCTCCCGACGTCGCGACGACGACGGAGCCTGCTTCGACGCGTGGAAACGGCGATGCGGTCGGTGCCGATGTCGTGCCCGCGCCCGCTGCCGACACGACGAAGCCCGGCGGGGCGCGGCTGTCCGATGGTGGCGGCGCGCGCGCAGCTGGTGAGCCGGCAACGGGCGGCGGCCAGATGAAGGCCGGCAGCGTGTCGGAAGCCGGCGGCGCGGCCGGGACGAGCGCCGATCGTTCGACCGCGAATGCCGATGCGGTGGGTGGTGCGGTCGATGCGGCCATCGCCGATCGTCTCGTGAAAGCGGGCGGGGAGGCCGAAGGTGCCGCCGTGCCGGTCACACGCGATGACGCGGCGCGGGCGCCCGGTGAGACCACGAAGGGGCGTCGCGCATCCTCCGGCGGCAAGCGACGTGCGACTGCCGGCACGCGCGAAGCGGCAGCGCCAGCGGTGCGTAGTGTGCCGGAAGCAGCGGCTGTCGGCGCCGGGGCGGAGGTGCCTCCGGCGCAGCACACTCCGCCGTCCGCCGAACCGCAAGCGACCGCCGAACCGGCCGGGCCGGTCGCTGCCGCGATTGCCGCGAGTACCCGTGATGCTGCGCGAGCAGCCGCAGCGCCGGCCTCGCCGGTCGTGCAGCCGGTGGCGTCCGCGGCGTCGTTCGTGACGAAGCCGTCGGCGGATCGCGCGCAACCGGCCGCGTCGAGCGGGCCAGCCTTCGATCCCGACACGCATCTGCGCCCGCTGTCGGATCGGCTCGCCACCCTGCAGGCCGACACGGCCGGCATGAAGCAGGCGGCCGATCGCGAGATGCGTCGCGTCAACCGGCTGCTGCTGGCACTGGCGATCGTCGTGTTCGCGGGGCTCACCGCGCTGGTGCTGCAAACACGGCAGATTGCGCACCTGAAGCAGGAACTGGATGCCCGGCAACAGCGGATCGACCGGCTGGCTGCCGATCTGTCGACGCAGCAGGCAACGCTGATGACGCTCGCGGAACACCACGAAGCGATGCTGTCACAGGTCGACCGGCTGCAACGCAATGCGAACCGCGAGGCGGCGGCCGCGAAGCGCGTGCGTCGAACGCACTAAATCGTCCGACCCTACCTGCAAACCCCGGCCTGGCAAGGCGCGTCGCGGGAGACCGACCGTTGGCGGTTGCACGGGTGCGGCAAACTGATGCGGCGCGCTGGCAGAGTTCAGGGAAAACCCTTAGAATGAAGTCGATCTAAGGGAAAACCCTAGAGCCATCTGTCAGGAGTCTCACATGAGCTTCATTCTTGCCCTGCTGCAAAAGATCGACGACCTGTTCGTCTCCCCGCACCTGCCGCTCGACGCGGAATATTCGTACGCTGCGCGTCGCGCCGAAGCCGAGCGCGTGCGTCGTGCGAATCTCGTGCCGATCGTCCTGTATCGTCGCTGATTCGCTGATTCGCTGATTCGCTGATCCGGCGCAGCGCTCGCTGCAACTGCCTGCCCGCTTTCCGCCGTCGCATCGCGCGCCGGTGTGACCGTCCCGCTACACTGGAAGTCCGACTTCCCTCGCGACACCCGGGCCATGCTGCAGATGCGGCCGATGACGGCCGGTGAATTCCACGCATACCGCACGCGCGCCATCGACGGCTACGCGCGCGATCTCGTGTCGTCCGGGCAGAATGCGGCCGACGACGCGGCGAGCCGCGCCCGCGCCTGCTTCGATACGCTGCTGCCCGACGGCCTGCTCACTTCCGGCCAGACACTCGTCCAACTGATCGACGCTGCCAGCGGCGACACGGTCGGCGATCTCTGGTACGCGATCGTGCCCGAAGGGCCGAACCGCACGCTGTTCATCTACGACCTCGACATCGTCCCGTCACGGCGCCGCCAGGGCTGGGCCACACGCGCGCTCGATGCGCTGGAGGCCGAGGCACGCCGCCATGGCGTCACCGAGATCGGGCTGTCGGTGTTCAATCACAACACGGCTGCCCGTGCGCTGTATCGGGCGTGCGGCTTCGCGCCGATCACGACGACGCTGATCAAGCCGGTCGTCTCTGGCTAACGACGAAGATTCGACACCGCAGGCGCAACGTTTTCGTTTCGACACGATTTGACGTAAGCACACGCGTGGGCCGTGGCGCGCTCTGGACGGGCCCGCGAGCCCGATTTGGTCTTTTGAACGCGGGGCGCCCAACCTGCATGGCAACCGAAATCCAGTGTGGATCCTATGATGAGCGGGCCAACAGTTTGGCGTACTCATACGCAGCATGGGGCGATCACCGACTGACCATTCATGTCATGCCCGGAACCCGAGCGTTCGGTCGCGGTGGATTCTTCATCCATGGCGGCACGAACGCGGGATCCGCCGGATGCATCAATCTTCATTCCGGAATGGAAAATGTCGTTCGAGACATCGAGACATCGAGACATCGAGGCGGCGACGAAGGACGCGCCCGAGTGCTACGTTCCACTGACGATTCAATACTGACATGCGAAAACGCCCGTTGCATATCTTGATTGGTGTGGCGCTGCTGATTTCGATCCTGCTCGTTTTTGCGTTCAACGCGATCAATCTCGAAGAGGCATACGGCGACGGACCACCCTACTACGCGCGGACGACCAATATGGACAAGTGGACGAATCCGCTCCCGTTGCTGGGTATTGTCGATGGCGCAATGCTGGTCGCGATCGGCGCGTATTGTTTCTGGATTCGTCGAAGCCGTTGAATCCTGCGCGCGGCGGCGAGCGTGCGGGTTGCAGTCCCGCCCGTTTTCGCGCCGCGCCGGCTCATCGCGCCCGCCCTTTCCATCTCCTCAGCAGCAACGCATTCGTCACGACGCTGACGCTGGAAAACGCCATCGCTGCCCCCGCGATCACCGGATTCAACCAGCCGAGCGCCGCGAGCGGCACGCCGATCAGGTTGTAGACGAACGCCCAGAACAGGTTCTGCTGGATCTTCCGGTACGTCCGCTTCGAGATGTCGATCGCATCGGCGACGAGCGCCGGGTCGCCGCGCATCAGCGTGATGCCGGCCGTGTGCATCGCGACGTCGGTGCCGGTGGCCATCGCGATGCCGACATCGGCCGCGGCGAGCGCGGGCGCGTCGTTGATCCCGTCGCCGACCATCGCGACGATTCCGCCGTGCGTCCGCTTCAGTTCGGCCACCACGCGTGCCTTGTCGTCGGGCAGCACCTGCGCATGCACTTCGCCGATCCCGAGCGTCGCCGCGACGGCCGTGGCGCTGCCGCGGTTGTCGCCCGTCACGAGCACGCTCGCGACGCCCCGTGCCGACAGGGCCGCGACCGCGTCGCGCGCGCCGGGCTTCACGGTGTCGCCGAACGCGATCAGCGCGAGCAGCGCACGCGGCGCATCGGCGCGCATCAGCCACGAAATCGTGTTGCCCGCGCGTTCGAGTTCCGCGGCACGCGCGTCGAGTTCGGGCGGCACGACGATGCCGAGTTCGTCGCGCCAGCGGGTGCTGCCGAGTGCGAGAAGCTGCCCGTCGACACGCGCTTCGACGCCGCGTCCGGCCACCGCGCGCGCATCGGCCGCGACGATCTCGGCCGAGCCCGCGCCGCCGCCGCGGGCCAAGACGTCCGCATCGTGTGCGGCGACTACCGCGCGCGCGAGCGGGTGATCGCTTTGCCGCTGGACCGCGGCCGCGAGCGCGAGCGCCTGCTCACGCGGGATGCCGACGGCGTCGAACGCCGTCACGGATGGCTTGCCTTCGGTCAGCGTGCCGGTCTTGTCGAACGCGATCACGGTGGTACGCTGCGCGAGTTCGAGCGCCTGGGCGTCCTTGATCAGCACGCCGTGGCGGGCCGCGACGCCGGTGCCGGCCATGATCGCCGCGGGCGTCGCGAGGCCGAGCGCGCACGGGCACGCGATGACGAGCACCGCGACCGCGTTGAGGATCGCCGTTTCGGTGCCGGCGCCGGCGATCAGCCAGCCGATCAGCGTCAGCACGGCGATGCCGAGGATCGCCGGCACGAACACTTCGCTGACGCGATCGACGAGCCGCTGGATCGGCGCTTTCTCCGCCTGGGCGGATTCGACGAGGCGGATGATGCGTGCGAGCGTCGTTTCCGCGCCGATCGCGGTGGTTTCGACGACGAGCGCGCCTTCGCCGTTGATCGACCCGGCCGTGACCGAGTCGCCGTCGTCCTTCGGCACCGGCAGGCTTTCACCGGTGATCAGCGATTCGTCGACGTGCGAGCGGCCCGACACGATCCGGCCGTCGACGGGCACGCGCTCGCCGGGACGGATGCTGACGGTCGTGCCGACGCGCACCTGCGCGAGCGGCACGTCGCGTTCGACACCGTGCTCGACGACGCGCGCACGGTCCGGACGCAGCGCGTTCAGCGCGCGGATCGCCTCCGTCGTCTGGCGTTTCGCGCGCGCTTCGAGCCATTTGCCGAAGCGCACCAGCGTGACGATGACGGCCGATGCCTCGAAATACAGGTGGCCGGGGTGCGCGGGGTCGCGCAGCAGCATCCACAGGCTCAGGCCGAACGCGGCCGACGTGCCGAGTGCGACGAGCAGGTCCATGTTGCCCGTGCGTGCCTTCACCGCATGCCAGGCGGCGCGGTAGAAGCGCGCGCCGAAGCCGAACTGGACGATCGACGCGAGCACGAGCTGCAGCCAGCCGGGCAGCATCGCGTCGAAACCGAACGGCGCGACGAGCATCGGCACGACGAGCGGCGCGCTCAGCACGGCCGAGCCGATCACGAGATTGCGCTCGCGGATCGCTTCGCGTTGCTTGCGGGCGTCGGGGGCTTGCGCGGCGGCGCCGGTGCCGGCGCGGGCGGTGGCGTCGGTCGAGGCGCCCGCGTCCGGCGAGGCGGCGAGCGACGCCCGATAGCCGGCCGTCGTGACCGCCGCGATCAGCGTGGCGGCGTCGAGCGCGCCGGTGCCATGCACCGATGCGCGTTCGGTCGCGAGATTGACCGACGCATGCGTGACGCCCGGCACCTTCTCCAGCGCCTTTTCGACGCGCGACACGCATGACGCGCAGGTCATCCCGTCGATGGCGAGTTCGAGGCTGGCGGATGCCGGAGACGCGGACGGGGCAGGGAGGGCGGCGGTATCCGGCGCGAGCGGCGTCGCACCATAGCCGGCCTGCCTGACGGCATCCGCCAGTTGCGACGCGGAAACGTCCGCTGCGGCGTCGACCGTCGCGCGTTCGGTCGCGAGGTTGACCGTTGCGCGCGTGACGCCCGGCACTTTCGCGAGCGTTTTCTCCACGCGCGACACGCACGACGCGCAGGTCATGCCGTCGATATCGAGTTCGATCGTGGTGGCGGTGGCGGTGGCGGTGGCGGTGGCGGGCGATGCCGTTGCCGTTACCGGCGGTGCTGCGACGCGCGTCGCGTGCCCCGCGGGCGAGGCCGCCGGGGCTGCGCTCGTCGCTTCGCGCACGGCAGCGCGATAGCCGGCGGCGCCGACCGCGTCGACGAGCTGCGCCGGCGTGACCGCATCATGCGCGGTGACCGTGGCCGCATGCGCGTCGAGATCGACCGCGGCCTCGACGACGCCCGGCACCGCAGCCAGCGCACGTTGCACACGGCCGGTGCAGCCGCCGCAATGCATGCCGTCGACGGTCAGTTCGACCGTTTGCAGGGCTGCGGAGGCGAGTGGTTCAGTCATGTCGGATTCCCCAGGAGCGCGGATCGAGCCGCGAGTGATGTCAGTATCAACATTCCCATGATGGGAAGGTCAAGGGGGGATGCAATACAGGATCGTGTCGACGGCCAACGCATTCTCGCCTGTCATGCCCGGCCAGCGCAGGCGGCGGACCGCTTCGTACAAGGGGCCGGATCAGCGGAGATTCAGGCTGACGACAGGCCGGCTACTGCTGCGCCCGTTATTCGGCATATTGGGGGATGCCCTCAGGCGCTATGATACCGGCCTGACATCAGCGTCCGCCCGGCGAAGCGGCGACCGGGCAGGCTGGGGTGCCTTGCCTTCGTCGATCGTGAGTCGAACAAGGCGTTGACTGACAAGAACGATATTCGGCCAGTACTCAATGATTGAAAACCTACGAGAATCAATTTCTCTGCGGCGCGCGGCAGGCGCGTCGCTGGCCCTGGCGATGCTGCTGGCAGGATGCGCGTCGCAACCGGATGCGATCCAGCGGAAAACCGGCTGGATGCGCGCCGAAGTGGCCGACTCTTATGTATACGCGTATCCGCTCGTGCTGATGGACGTCGCGAAGGAAGCCGCGACGGGCGGCGACGGCGCTCAGCCGGGCCAGGCGCCGCTCAACACGCTGCGTCACGCGCAGGCGCTGCCGCCCGTCGGCGCGCTGAACCCGCCGCTGCCGGGCGTCGACACGCTCGACTCGACCGGCTGGCTCGACGTCGGCGCCGAGCCGGTGATCGTGACGCTGCCGGACACCCGCGGCCGTTACTGGGATGCCCGCGCGCTCGACATGTGGACGAACGTGCTGTGGTCGGCGTCGAGCGTGGCGGCGCGTGGCGCTCGCGGCGCCGTGCGAGCGCAAACGATTGCCTTCGCCGCGAAGGACTGGCAGGGCACGCTGCCGAAGGGCGCATTGCGGATCGACGTGCCGTCGGCCAACGCGTGGCTCGAAGTGCGGCTGCAGACGAGTGGCGGGCGCGACCTCACGAACGTGAAGAAACTGCAGCGGACGATCCGCGTGGTGCCGCTGTCCGTCTATACGGGCAGTGCGCGCGGCGCGTCGGTCGCGGTCCATGCGGGCAGCGCGCCGTCGGAAGCGGCGAGCGGCGGCACGCCGGCCGAGCAGGTGGCCGCGCTCGACCCGAAGGCGTTCTTCACGCGCTTTGCGCGGGCGCTGCAGGACAACCCGGCGCCGGCCGACGATGCGCACGCGCAAGAGCAGCTGAACGACATCGGCGTGACGGCCGGCTACCCGGTGCTGTGGACGGGCGATCGCCTGAACGCCGCGACGGCCGGCGTCGCCGAGGCGCGCGCGCGGCTCGCGACACCGCCGTCGAACCTGCTCAACGCGAACGGCTGGAGCTGGATCGGCGACACGGCCGGCAAGTACGGTCAGGATTACACGCTGCGCGCGTACGCGGCCTACACGCAGTTCGGCACCGCGACGCGCGACGACGAAACGCTCGCGTTCGTGCGCGTCGACAGCGACGGCCATGCGCTGAACGGCGCGAACCGCTACGTGCTGCACTTCGCGCCGGGCGCGCTGCCGCCGGTGCGCGGGTTCTGGACGCTCACGCCGTACGCGACGAACGGTGCGCTGCCCGACGTCGGCTCGGCGCGCCGCTCGCTCGGCGACCGCGACCGGCTGCGTCGCAACCACGACGGCTCGATCGACGTGGTCGTGTCGGCATCGCCGGGCGGCACGCATGCGGCCAACTGGCTGCCGGCGCCGCGCACCGATTTCGCGCTCGCGCTGCGGCTGTACGCGCCGAAGCCGCAAGCGAGCGACGGCTCGTGGATGCCGCCCGTCGTCGTCCGGAAATGAACCGACGGGCGCCGCCGCTGTCCGATCCGCGGGCGCGGCGGCCGCGCCCGAACGTCGTTCCGTTACCACCTGAGCCTATACTTTCGGGATAGCGTGCACGGCCGTGCCGGTTTTCCGGCGCGGCCAGGCATCCATTCCCGAGGCATCCAAGCATGGCAAGCGCAGACAAAGAAACCGTACCCTCGACCCTCCATGCCCTCGGCGGCGTTGCACGCTCGCGCCGGACCCGGCGTATCGGCCTTGGCGTGTTGATCTTCCTCGTTTTATTCGGACTGCTCGGGTTCTTCGCGGCGCCGCCGCTGATCCGCCACATCGCCGAACAGCAACTGAGCCAGCAGCTCGGCCGGCCGTCCACGGTCCAGCGCGTCGCGCTGAACCCGTACACGCTGAACCTCGAAGCCGACGGCGTGCACGTCGGCGAGCGCGGCGGCCAGGGCGACTTCATCGACATCGGCAAGCTCGTCGTCAGGCCGTCGTGGTCGTCGCTGTTCCGCGGCGCGCCGATCGTCAACGAAGTGCGCGTCGACTCGCCGCGCTTCCATATCGTCCGTTACGACGCGCAGCGCTTCAACTTCACCGACCTGATCGAGAAGTTCTCGACGCCGTCCAAACCCGAAAGCAAGCCGACACTTTTCTCGGTGTCGAACATCCAGGTCAACGACGGCCGGATCGACTTCGACGACCGCCTGCTGAACGAAAAGCACGTGGTCGACAACTGGATGCTCGGCATCCCGTTCATCGCGACGCTGCCGTCGAAGACCGACATCTTCGTGCAGCCGAAGCTGCGCGCGCGGTTCGACGGCAGCCCGATCGCGATCGACGGCAGGACGAAGCCGTTTGCGCAGTCGCGCGAGTCGGAAGTCGCGCTGACGTTCGACCGGCTCGACGTGCCGAAGCTGATTTCGTACGCGCCGGCGAAGCTGCCGGTGATCGTCACGAGCGGCCTCCTGAGCAGCGACCTGAAGCTGCACTTCGTGATGAGCGGCGACACACCCGCGCTGCGCGTGTCGGGCACCGTCGATCTCAACGACGCGAAGGTGACCGACCGCGCGTCCGCGCCGCTGTTCGCCGCGCGCGGCGTGCACGTCGCGGCCGCCGGCCTCGAGCCGCTGCGCAACGTGCTGCATTTCGACGAGATCCGGCTCGACCAGCCGGTCGTCGACCTGGCGCGCGACAAGCAGGGCGTGCTGAACGTCGAGAAGCTCGCCGGCCAGCCGTCTGCCGCGCCGAAGGCGGCCGCCGGCAAGCCGGCCGCCGGCAAGCCGGCCGCTGCCGCATCGGGTGCCGCCGCATCGAGCGAAGCCGCCGCCGTCGCCGCCGCGAGCGGCGCGAAGGCCGAAGCCGTCGCGAAGGAAGCGCCGCCGCTCGATCTGACGATCCGTCATTTCGCGATCGACGGCGGCACGATCAACGTCGACGACCGCGTGCCGGCGACGCCGACCGCGCTGTCGCTGACGAAGCTGGCCGCGACGCTCGACGGCTTCACGCTGCAGGGCAAGACGCCCGCGAAATACACGTTGTCGACGTCGTTGTCGCGCGGCGGCGACCTGAAGGCCGAAGGCGCGTTCAGCCTGGCGGCGAAGCAGGCCGACACGAAGCTGACGGTCGATGCGCTCGCGCTGCCGGCGCTGCAGCCGTATCTCGGCGAGGCGACCCGCGCGCGCGTGCTCGACGGCACGCTCGGCGCGAGCGTCAACGCGAAGGCCGACTGGGGCAAGACGCCGCTCGACGCGCAGGTCGCCGACAGCACGGTGAGCCTGAAGTCGCTGAAGCTCGCGACGCCGGACGCGAAGGCGCCCGCGATCGTGCTGCCCGACGCGAGCGCGAAGATCACGAAGGTCGACGTCGCCGCGCGCAGCGCGGAAATCGCGAGCGTCGACGCGACCGGGCTCGCGCTCGACGTGAAGCGCCTGAAGGACGGCAAGATCGACCTGGCGGCGCTGGCCGAACCCGCGCAGGCGGCGGTGCCCAGGCGCACGGTCGCGCGCAAGGCCGCGGCGGCCGCGCCGTCGTGGCATTACCGGATCGACGCGCTGAACGTGAAGGAATCGTCCGCGAACTTCACGGACCTGTCGACGCCGCGCCCGGTGAAGCTCGCGATCAAGCCGCTCGACCTGTCGGTGCAGAAGATCAGCGACGACCTGACGAAGCCGCTGCCGGTGCAGCTGAAGGCGACGCTGAACCGCAAGGGCTCGGTGAACGTGTCGGGCGACGTGACCGCGCAGCCGCTGAAGCTCGGCCTGAAGATCAACGGCAACCGCCTCGACGCGGCCGCGTTCGAGCCGTACTTCGGCAGCGCGCTGAACGCGACCATCGCGAGCGCGCTGCTCAACGCGCAGGGCAACCTGACGTTCGCGCAGGTGAAGGACACGCCGCGCGCGACCTATCGCGGCGATGTCGCGCTGGTCGACGTGCGGATGCTCGACAAGGCGACGTCCGACCCGTTCGCCGGCTGGCGCTCGCTCGCGCTGTCGAACCTGAAGGTGAACCACGACGAGAAGGGCACCGACGTCGACGCCGCGCGCGTGACGTTCTCGAACTTCTACGGCCGCGTGCTGCTCGATGCGCAGGGTCGGCTGAACCTGAAGGACGTCGTCGCGAAGGAGACGGGCCCCGCGCAGTCGCTGACGCGCGACGCGAGCAAGCCCGAACCGGTGCCGCTGTCGCCGGGCATGACGCCGCCGGCCGCCGCCGCGCAGGCCTCGTCGGCCGCGGCCGCGCAGCAGGCGTCGGCGCCGGCCGCCGCATCGGCGACGGTCGTCGTGAAGGCCGCGCCGCCGCCGCAGAATCCGGTGCGCATGCATTTCGGCGAGCTCCTGCTGCAGGACGGCCGCGTGACCTACACCGACAACTTCATCAAGCCGAACTACACGGCGAACCTGGTCGCGATCAAGGGGACGGTCGGCGCGTTCGGCACTGACTCGACGACGTCCGCGCCGGTCGACGTCGCCGCGAACCTCGCGGGCAACGGACCGATCTCGATCAAGGGCTCGGTGAACCCGCTGATCGACAAGCCCGCGCTGGATCTCACGGCGACCGCGCACGACATCGAACTGACCAACCTGACGCCGTATTCGGCGAAGTACGCCGGCTACCCGATCACGAAGGGCAAGCTCAACGTCGACCTGCACTACCAGCTCGCGAACGACCAGCTTCAGGCGAACAACCACATCTTCATCGATCAGCTCACGTTCGGCGATCACGTCGAAAACGACACGGCGACCAAGTTGCCGGTGAAGCTCGCGATCTCGCTCCTGAAGAACACGCGCGGCCAGATCGACGTGAACCTGCCGGTGTCGGGCTCGCTGTCGAATCCGGAGTTCAGCGTCGGCGGGCTGATCTGGCGCGCGGTGCTGAACCTGATCGCGAAGGCCGTCACGTCGCCGTTCACGCTGCTCGCGAATGCGTTCGGCGGCAGCGGCGGCGAGGATCTCGGCTACGTCGAGTTCGCGCCGGGCGCGTACGAGCTGACCGACGCGCAGCAGAAGAAGCTCGATACCGTCGTGAAGATGCTGACCGAGAAGCCGTCGATCCGGCTGGACCTGATCGGCCGCGTCGATCCGGCGAAGGATACGCCGGGGCTGCGCGACGCGTACGTCGAACGGCTGGTCCGCCAGCAGAAGCTGAAGGACGTGGTCGGCCAGGGCGAGAGCATCGATCCGATGTCGGTGAAGGTCGAGCCGGCCGAGTACACCAAGTACCTGACGCGCGCCTACAAGGACGCCGACTTCAAGAAGCCGCGCAACCTGATCGGCCTGCAGAAGACGCTGCCCGATGCGGACATGAAGCAGGCGCTCGCCGATCACGCGCCGGCCGACGACAACGCGCTGCGCGCGCTCGCGCAGCAGCGCGCGCAGGCCGTGCGCCAGTACCTCGACGGCAAGATCGATGCGAGCCGCATGTTCGTCGTGGCGCCGAAGCTCGATGCGAAGGGCATCGAGGACAAGGGCGCGACGACGCGCGTCGACTTCGGCCTGCAGTAAGCGTTACGCCCTCATCCGCCGCCGCCGCGTCCGATCGGCAATCGGGCGCGGCGGCGCGCTTCCCGTCAGCGCACCTCGATCGCCGGTTCGCGCTTGTCCAGTTCCTTCCTCGCGGCCAGCGGCAGGCGCGCATCGTCCCAATGCGTGAGCCATTCGACTTCCTTCGCGGTGAACACCTGGCCGTAGTTGCGCAACGCGTACTGCAGCGCGTCGACGACGTGGTGGCGAATGATTTCGGGGGTGCGTGCATCGTCCAGCACGAACCGGAGAGCTTCCAGGGTCGACATACTCGTGCTCCGGGTCAGGGAAAACCCTTTATCACACGCCAATAGTCATACGCCAAGCGTGAAAAAAATTCGCGCGGCGGGCGACGGCGCGCCCGATGCACCGACCCGGTGCGAACCTCGCGCGCACACGTCGCGGCGTGCGCCGGGTCGCCTCGTTTTGCGACCGCGTCGTGTCACTTGCGATTGGTTACGTTTGACAGAAAACAGAAAGCCCCGCTTCACGCGAGCGCCCCACGGCGCGGCGATATTTTGCGCGCCTGATGGCAGGTCACGCAGTTCAACGTCAATCGATGAGGTGGGGTGATGATTTCCAGGTTCGCTAAGCAACGAAAAATGGCGGTGATGGTGGCGGGCGCGCTGGCGCTCGCAAGCGCCGGCGCCTACGCGGCGCAGCAGGACGGCAACAGCCAGGGCGATGACGCCGGCCACGGCCGGCGTGTCGTGAAGCACGTGCTGCTGATCAGCGTCGACGGGCTGCACGAGCAGGATCTCGCACGCTGCATCGGCGCGAACACGTGTCCGAACCTCGCCGTGCTCGCACAAAGCGGCGTCACGTACACGAACGCCTACACGCCCGGCCTGTCGGACTCGTTCCCGGGGCTCGCCGCGCTCGTGACGGGCGGCTCGCCGAAGACGGCCGGCCTGTTCTACGACGTGTCGTACGACCGCAACCTGTACGCGCCGAGCGACACGACCTGCTCGGGCAAGCAGGGCTGGAACGTCGTGTTCGACGAGACGACCGGCATCGATGCGTTCAACGGCGGCGCGCTCGTGCACCTCGACGGCGGCGGCGCATTCAATCCGCAGGCGATTCCGCATGCGAAGGTCGACGGCCAGTGCGTGCCGGTCTATCCGCACAACTACGTGAAGACCAACACGGTGTTCGAGGCCGTCAAGGCCGGCGTGCCGAACGCCTACACCGCGTGGGCGGACAAGCACGCGTGGGGCTACGACTGGCTGAACGGCCCGTCGGGCACCGGCGTCGACGATCTGATGCGCACCGAGATCAACTCGATCGACCCGGCGACGAACACCGCCTATACCGACGTCTATTCGCACACGGCGCGCTTCGACAACCTGCACGTGCAGGCGCTGGTCAACCAGATCGACGGCCGCGATTCGACGGGCACGAAGAACGCGCCGGTGCCGACGCTGTTCGGCGCCAACTTCCAGACGCTGAGCGTCGCGCAGAAGGCGCCGGTCGCGAAGGGCGGCGGCTACCTCGACGCGAACTTCACGCCGAACGGCCAGGTCGCGAACGCGATCACGTACGTCGACAACTCGATCGGCCGCATCGTCGCCGAGCTGAAGCAGCGCAACCTGTACACGTCGACGGCCGTGATCGTCACGGCGAAGCACGGCCAGTCGCCGACCGATCACACGAAGCTCGTGAAGAACGGCGACACGCTGACGAAGCTGCTCGAAGCGAACAACTACGTCGACCCGAACGGCAACTTCGGCCAGAACAACACGACGACGGGCAACCTGAACGACGGTTCGGGCCTGGTCGGCACGGGCTTCGTGCAGACCGACGACGTCGGCCTGATCTGGCTGCGCGACCGCAGCCAGCGCGCGGCCGTGGTGCAGACGCTGAAGTCGAACCTCGGCTGCAACGCGCCGGGGATCTGCGCCGACGGCCCGCAGGCATCCATCCTGTACGGCGCGGCGCTGGCCGACCGGTTCGGCGATCCGGCCAACGGCCGCACGCCGGACATCATCGTCCAGCCGAATCCGGGCGTGATCTACACGTCGAGCACGAAGAAGGACGAGGAACACGGCGGCAACGCGCCTGACGACAGCCACCTCGGCCTGCTCGTGTCGTACCCGGGCCTCCATCGTGCGCGTACCGTGAGCGATGTGGTCGGCACGAAGCAGGTCGCGCCGACGATCCTCGGGCTGCTCGGCGCCGAACCGAAGCTGCTGCACGCGGTCGTGGCCGAGAACACGCACGTGCTGCCGGGGCTCGGCATCGACCACTGACGCAACGGCACGGGCGGCACGGCGCCGTGTTACCGGCGCCGCCGTGCCGTCCGGGCGTGCCCGGCCATGCCGGGCACGCTCAGCGCTCCGCGCATGCGCCGAGGATCCATTCCCTGAAGCGCCGCAACGCGGCACTCGTCTCCAGGCGCTCCGGCGCATAGCACAGGTAGTGCCCCTGCGCATCGACGTCGACGGGCGCGTCGAACGGTTCGACGAGCGCGCCGCTCGCGAGCGTGTCGACGATCAGGAAGCGCGGCACGAGCGCGAGCCCGAGCCCGGCTTGCGCGGCCTGGATCAGCACCGAATACTGTTCGAAGCGCGGCCCGGCCAGCGCGTTCATCCGGGCGACGCGGTGGCGCTCCGCCCAGAGCGACCACGCGATTTCCGCCTGCTCATGCACGAGCCGCGGCGCGGCGGCCGTGTCGGCGGGCGTGCGCAGCGCATGTCGCGCCGCGAATTCGCGGGAACAGACCGGCACGAACGTGCGGCCGTCCAGGTAATCGCAGCGGACGCCTTCCCATGCGCCGTCGCCATAGCGTATCGCCGCGTCGAGTCCGAACGGAAACACGTCGCCGTGCGCGAGATGGCGGCGAAAACTCAGCGTGACGTCCGGCGCGCCGGCCAGAAAGCGCGCGAGGCGCGGCACCAGCCACTTCGTCGTGAAGGTCGGCACGCTTGCGATCGTCAGCAGGTCGCTGTCCTCGCGCGCGCTCAGCAATTCGATCGACGCGTTGCCGATCTCGCGCAGCGGGCCGATCACGCGTGCGTGATAAACCTGCCCGGCCCGCGTGAGCGCGAGATTGCGCCCCTCGCGCACGAACAGCTTCACCCCGAACAGCGTCTCGAGATTCGCGATCTGCCGGCTGACCGCGCTCGGCGTCAGGCCGAGCTCGCGCGCCGCATACGAGAAGTTCAGGTACTTCACGGAAGTCGCGAACGCGTGCAGCTCCGCGACGTTGGGAAACAGGTGCTTCACGGCGAACTATTCCTTGCGCGCACAGATCGATGCGGGCGTTGTACGTTTTTTTCATGACGATGCCATGTCGGATCCGCACACTGCGGCCTTCATGACAACGCGTGCCGGCCCTGCCCGGCGGGCGTTGCGTGACTCGTTCCGTGTCCGTCAGCGAGATTCGCCATGCATCCGCCAGCCGCTCCGGCCCTTGCCGAAGCTATTCCGATTCGTCGTAACAAACGGCCGCGCGCGATCGCGGGACGCCTGCTGCTGCAGGCGCTCGTCGCGGTCTTCGGGCTGTACCTCGCGTTGCCGATCGTGCTGCTGCTGATCGGCTCGGTCGGCCAGTCGTGGACGAACACGCTGCTGCCGACCGGCATCACGTCGCACTGGTTCGCGGACCTGGCCGCGAATCGCAGCTTCACCCGCGCATTCGGCACGAGCCTCGTCGTCGCGCTCACCTGCTGCGCGATCAATGCCGTGCTGGCGCTGCCGCTCGCCTATGCGCTGCATCACCGCGCACTGGCCGGCCGCGGCTTCGCGGCGCGCATCGTGATGCTGATGCCGATCGCGGTGCCGGCGCTGACACTCGGGTTCGGCTACATCGCGATCTTCAGCGGCGATGCGCTGCCGTGGCTCGGCACGCTGCCGCTGATGATCGCCGCGCACGCGGTGCTGACGCTGCCGTACCTGCTGCAGACGCTGCTGAGCGACTTGCGCCACCTGGGGCTCGCGCATCTCGAGGCGTGCGCGGCGACGCTCGGCGCGACGCCGCTGCGCCAGTTCTTCACGGTCGTGCTGCCGAACCTGCGGCACAGCCTGTTTTCCGGTCTCGTGATGGTCGCCGCGCTGTCGATCGGCGAATTCCAGATCTCGAACCTGATCGCGGGCTTCCGTTACCGCAACTATCCGATCGTGCTGCTGCAGGCGTTCTACGGCGCGTCCGGGATGGCCTGCGCGGCCACCGTCGTGCTGCTCGTCCTTGCCGTGCTCGCGACGCTCGCCTCCGTCCTCACCGTGCCACGCCTGAAGTGAAACCGTCATGAGTCTCGATTTCGAAAACGTCAGCTTCCAGTATCCGGGCGCCCGTCACGGCGTCGACGCGGTCACGCTGTCCGCGGCCCAGGGCGAACTGCTCGCCGTGATGGGCCGCAGCGGCTCCGGCAAATCGACGCTGCTGCGCCTCGCCGCCGGCCTGCTCGACGGGTACGACGGCCGTATCGCGATCGGCGGCCGCGACATGGCCGGCGTGCCGGTGTGGCAGCGCGAGGTCGGAATGGTGTTCCAGCACTACGCGCTGTTTCCGAACCTGTCGGTCGTCGACAACGTCGCCTACGGCCTGAAGATGCGCGGCATGGCCGCGGCGCCGCGCCGTCGCCGCGCGCTCGAGATGCTCGAACGCGTCGGCCTCGCCGCGCAGGCCGGGCGCAGCACGGCGCTGCTGTCCGGGGGGCAGCAGCAGCGCGTCGCGCTGGCTCGCGCGCTCGTGATCGAACCGAAGCTGCTGCTGCTCGACGAGCCGCTCGCGGCGCTCGACGCCGGCATTCGCCACCAGCTGCGCGACGAGATCCGCGCGCTGCAGCGCGCATGCGGCGCGACGACGCTGCTCGTCACGCACGACCAGGACGAAGCGCTCAGCATGGCCGATCGCGTGGCGATCGTCGACGGCGGACGCATGCTGCAGGCCGGCACCCCGCGCGACCTGTACGAGCGTCCGGCGACCGCGCAGGTCGCGCGGTTCGTCGGCCATTCGACGCTGCTGCGCGGCCGCGTGCTCGCGCATGGCGCGGTCGACGTGCGGTTCACGACGCTGCGCGCGGATACGGGTGCGCACCGGCCGGGCGACCCGGTCGAGGTGCTGATCCGGCCGGAACACCTGCAGCCCGATCCGCCCGAGTCCGTCGCGAACCGCATCGACGGCCGGGTCGGCGAGGTGCGCTACTTCGGCGCGACCCAGCGCTTCGACTTCGTACCGGCCGGCGCGACCGACGCACTGCTCGGCGAAGGGCGCGAGCTGCCCGCGCGCTGCGTGTCGATCGAGCCGCGCCATCTGCTCGTGCTGCCCGCCGCGTGAGCGCGGGCGACCCATTCATTCAACGGAGAATCACGATGTCTGCACGCCGCCATTTCCTTCATGCGACGCGCCGCCGCCTGCTGGCGCTCTGCGCGTTCGCGACCCTCGCGCCGGCGCTGGCCCATGCCGCGCCGCTGTATCCCGGCGAAGACGCGCTGTACGAGAAGGCCGCCGACGAAGGGCTCGTCGTGTCGTTCGACACGGGCCCGGAATGGGCGAACTGGAAGTCGCTGTTCGCCGAATTCCGCAAGCGCTACCCGAAGGTCGAGATCACGTACAACGACATCGGCTCGGCGGCCACGGTCGTCGCGCTCGACAAGTCGCGCCGCCGCCCGCAGGCCGACACGGCGTACTACTTCGCGGCGTCGGCGCTCGATGCGACGGCCAAGGACGTCGTCGCGCCGTTCAAGCCGGTCAATTTCGACAAGCTGCCCACGGTGTTCCGCGCGGCCGACGGCCGCTGGTTCGCGGTGCATTCGCTGAACATCGCGCTGCTCGTCAACAAGAAGCTCGTGAAGAACGTGCCGCAGCGCTGGTCGGACCTGCTGAAGCCCGAATATCGCAATGCGGTCGTCTATCTCGATCCGCGCTCGACCGGGCAGGGGCAGGTCGCCGTGTTCGCCGCCGCCTATGCGAACGGCGGCAGCGTCGACAACCCGAAGCCGGGCGCGGATTTCTTCGGCAAGCTCAAGCAGGCGGGCAACGTGCTGCGCGTCGAGGGGACGACGCCGTACGCGAAATTCGTCAAGGGCGAGATTCCGGTCCTGATCGGCTACGAGAACGACGGGCTCAAGGCCAAGTACGCGGACGGCATGGGTGACGCGGCCGAAGTCGTGATTCCGCAGGACGGCAGCGTGTCGGCGCCGTACGCGATGAGTCTCGTGAAGAACGGCCCGAATCCGGCCGCCGCGCAGCTGTGGCTCAACCTCGTGATGAGCGACGTCGGGCAGGGGCTGTTCGCGCAGGGCTTCGTGCGTCCGGCCGTACCCGGCACGCCGGTGGCGCAGGATGTCGCCGCGAAGCTGCCGAACGCGCCGCAGGTGCGTCCGCTCGACGTCGCGAAGGCCGCGGCGCACAAGGCCGAAGTCGACCAGCTCTGGTCGCAGGCCACGCTCGGCAAGTAAGGGGCGCGCGATGCGGGTTTCGTCCATGCAGCGCGGCGTCCTGCGCCGCTACGGCGCGGTGCCGGCGGCCGGGCTGTTCGCGGTGTGCTTCGTGCTGCCGCTCGCCGCGCTCGTCGGCGCCGCGTTCGACGGCGGCGGCCGTGCGTTCGCCGCGGTGTTCGGCGATCCGCTCGTCGCCGACGCGATCGTGCGCTCGCTGGCGCTCGCGATCGGCGCCGGCACGCTGTCGGTCGCCGTCGGCGTGCCGGTCGCGTTCGTGCTGGCCGGGCAGTCGCCGGCGCGGCGCCGCTGGTCGCTCGCGCTGCTCGGCGTGCCGCTTGCCTTCTCCGGCCTCGTGATCGCGTACGGCTTCATCCTCGTGTTCGGCCGCGCCGGCTTCGTGACGATGCTGCTGGCGTCGCTCGGCGCGGACCCGACCGTGGTCGGCGGCGCGATCTACACGATGCCGGGGCTCGCGTTCGCCTACGCGTACTACCTGATCCCGCGCGTCGCGCTGATGCTCTACCCGGCGCTCGCGAATCTCGACCGGCGGCCGCTCGAGGCGGCGCTGACGCTCGGCGCCCGGCCGTGGCGCGCGTGGTTCGACGTCGCGTGGCGCGAGCTGTGGCCGTCGATCGCGTCGGCGTGGTGCCTCGTCGGTGCGATCGCGCTCGGCACGTACGGCACGGCGCTCGCGCTGGCCGGCACGCAGGTCAACATCCTGCCGCTGCTGATGTACCTGAAGCTGTCCGACGGACAGACCGATTTCTCGCAGGCCGCCGTACTGTCGATCGTGCTGACGGCGCTTTGCACCTGCGTTCTTGCACTGGGGGAAGGACTTGCACGGCAACGACGTCATTGAATGGTCGGACGACACGCGCGGCGCGCTGGCGCAGCTCGCACAGCGACAGCGCGGCGCACGCCGGCACCGGATGCCGGTCGGCGTGATCGGGCCGCGCGACGCGACCGACGCGCAGCTCGCCGTCGCCGAGCGGATCGCGCACGCGATCGCGGCGACGGGCATCGCGATCGTCGGCGGCGGCAAGCAGGGCGTGATGGAGGCGGCCGCGCGCGGCGCGCGGGCCGCAGGCGGATGCGCGATCGGGCTGCTGCCCGAGGACGATGCGCGGGACGCGAATCCGTACCTGTCGGTCGTGCTGCCGACCGGGCTCGGCATCACGCGCAACGCGCTGATCGCTCGCGCGTCGCTGTGCCTGATCGCGGTCGGCGGCGGCCTCGGCACGCTGTCCGAAATCGCGCTGGGGCTGCAATGGGGCAAGCCGGTGTTCGCGATCTGCGACGCGCCGCAGGTGGCGGGTGTCGAGCGTTTCGACGAAGCGGATCCGCTCGTCGCGCAGGTTGCGCGATGGCTGTCCGGTTCGGCGTAGGTCGGCATCCCGGCTGACGGGAACACGCGGACGCGCGTGCGGATCGGCATGCGGCACATGTTCCGGGCGCGGCGCAGTACCTTCTCCAGCGATTCCGATACGGCTCTCGCGCGATGCGAGGGCCGTTTTTTTTTGCGGCCGGCGGGTGAAGAAGGCGGGGCGGTGCGGACGTTCCGGCGCGGGGCGTCGGCTGCGTGCCGGGCGCGCGCCGGCTTGAAATGGGGTGCGTGACGCGCCATATTGGCCGCGTACGCTGTTCTTCAACGATGCGAAAAAGGAAATCCGATGCGTCTGCTGCTTGCCCTCTTGCTGCCGTGGTTCCAGTTTTTCACGATCGGCCGCCCGATCGCCGGCGTGATCTGCCTGATCCTGCAGCTCACGATCATCGGCTGGCTGCCGGCCGCGATCTGGTCGGTGTATGCGCTGAGCCAGTACAAGACCGATCGCAAGATCGAGGCGGCGCTGCGCGAGCGGCGGTAAGCGGCGGCAGTTTCCCTCGACCGCTGCTTCCGGAGTTCAAGGGGCTCGATTCCTATTTCGGTAGAAATTTATATAATTCAGCTACGATGAACAGCATGATTTGTATAGATTTCTGCTGAAATGAACGCTTCCTGCACGATCCAGCTCCACGCCGATGGTATTTGGCACGACATCGGCGTCGTCACCCTTTTCGGCGAGCCTGACGAGGGCTGGCGCAGTCGTGCCTGTACGGGTTACGACGTCGAATGGATCGTTCGACATCAATTCGCCCGCGATGCGCACGCGATGGCATGCGGTTTTCCGGTCGATCTCGAGCCACTGGTGACGCCCCATTGGCCGACTTTCCTGATCGATTTGCTGCCGCAAGGCTTCGGCCGTCAGGAGTTGTTGCGCCGCCTCGATCTGCCGGAAACAGCCGAGGAGCGTGCCGACTGGCCGTTGCTGCTCGCGGGAGCCGGTAACTCGATCGGCAATCTGCGGATCAAGGAAGCCGCGCAGTGGCTCGCCGAGCGCCAGGGGCCGCGGCAAGGATTTACCGACGATGACGTTGTCGCACGCGGAGACGCATTCAGCGAATACCTTGCCGAACATGGATTCTTCGTCGCGGGCTCCTCGGGTGTGCAGGGCGAGTGGCCGAAGCTGCTGCTGACCCGTGCCGACGACGGACTGCTCTATCTCGATCACACGCTGCCCGATGCGCGCGCGGTCGCGCACTACATCGTCAAGTTCGGACGTGGCACGAACGAGCGTCTTGCACAAATCCTTCGTCACGAAGCGCCCTACATGGCATTGGCCCAGCGTCTTGGATTGCGCGTGCATGCGCCGCTGACGCTGCGCGATCGGTCGCTATTCATTCCGCGGTTCGATCGCGCGCGCGTTGGTGGCAGCGTTGTCCGGTTCGCTCAGGAAAGTATTGCGTCGCTGACCGGAAAAGCCGGCTTCGGCGTCGTGCCGAGTCACGACGAGGTGTGCGGGCATCTCGTGCGCCGATGCACGGATCCTCAAGCCGAGGTGGCCGAGTATCTGTGCCGCGACGTCGCGAATCTCGCGTTGGGGAACAAAGACAATCATGCACGGAACTCGGCATTGCAACGCGACTTCGATGGACGCGTTGCGTTGACGCCGCTTTACGACTTCGCACCGATGTATCTGCACCCCGACGGCATCGCACGGCGCATCCGCTGGGAAGGAAATGACGGTGGTCAGCCAGACTGGGCGCGGGTACTCGATGCGGTCGTCCGGTCGAGCGAGCCGCAGGCGGGGGAGGCGCATGCCGCGCTGGATCGCGACGCATTGCGGGCACGGCTGCACGCAATGGCGCCGCGCTTGCAGGAGATCGCCGATCGGGGTGTCGATCTCGGACTGGAGCACGATGTGCATGCTTTCCTGAAACCGGGCATCGAGCGGCTCGCCCGCGAACTGGATGCACTGCGCTAGGCGAGGGCGACACGATGGACAAACGCTATAACGCGATGTCGCTTCCCGATCAGCTCGCGTTGCGCCGGCAAGCGATCGAGGACGTTCTCGCGCATCCCGAGTGGTCGCTGCGCGAATCCGTGCGTCATCTGAAGCAGACGATGCGGCTGACGAGCGCCGAAATGGCGAAGCTCGCCGGTGTGTCGACAAAGACGATTCAGGATATCGAGCAGGGCCGCAGCGACGGGACGGTTCAGACGATGAACCGCATATTCGGCATGCTGGGATTGAAGCTCGGCGTCGTGCGGCGGGCGCCGCAATAACGCACGCGGAGGAAGAGGCAGCGGATCACGCATCCATCGGGCGATCGATGCGCGCCGCGCCCGGGCCGCGCGCGTGACGCGATCGCCCGGCCGGCGCGCTGCCTTTTACTTCACCGCGAACAGCGTCAGGTTCATGAAGATCTTGAACGCATAGCCGAGCGTGACGGCGCCGAGCACGCCGCCCGCCCACAGGACGACGAACCACATCCAGCCGCGCATCCGCGGCCGCGGCGCGTCGGGCCGGCGGGCGGCGGGATCAGTGGTGGTAGTAATGCTGGTCTTCATGGCGCACCTTGCCTCGGAATACCCAGTAACCCATCGTCGTGTAGGCGATGATGATCGGGAGGATAACCGCTGCGCCGACCAGCGTGAAGGTCTGGCTCGACCGCGGCGCCGCCGCTTCCCAGATCGTCATCGTCTGAGGAATCGCATACGGGAACATCGTGACGAGCAGGCCGACGTAGCCGAGCAGCACGAGTGCCAGCGCGAGCACGAACGGCGTCATGTCGTGCCGGTTGCGTACCGCGCGACGCATCCACACCGCGCACCCGGCGACCAGGAACGGCACCGGCAGCAGGCGCCAGAACAGCCCCGAATCGAACCAGCGCTGCGCGACCGCCGGATCCTGCAGCGGCGTCCACAGGCTGACGACCGCGATGAAGCCGAGCAGCACGACGGTCAGCGGCCACACGACGCGATGCAGGCGCCGCTGCAGGTCGCCTTCCGTCTTCGCGACGAGCCAGCAGCAGCCGAGCAGCGCGTACGTGACGATCAACCCGAGGCCCGTCAGCAGGCTGAACGGCGTGAGCCAGTCGAACGCGCCGCCGGCGTACACGCCGTCCTTCACGTCGATGCCCTGCAGGAACGCGCCGAGCGCGATCCCCTGGAACAGCGTCGCGCCGGCCGAGCCGCCGATGAACGCGAGATCCCACAGCTGCTTCGTGCGCCGCGCCTTCGCGCGGATCTCGAACGACACGCCGCGGAAGATCAGACACACCAGCATGAAGATCAGCGGCAGGTACAGCGCCGACAGCACCGTCGAATAGACGATCGGGAACACCGCGAACAGCCCGGCGCCGCCGAGCACGAGCCACGTCTCGTTGCCGTCCCACACGGGCGCGACGGTGTTCATCATCAGGTCGCGTTCCTTCTCGTCCGGGAAGAACGGGAAGACGATGCCGATGCCGAGGTCGAAGCCGTCGAGCACGACGTACATGAAGAGCCCCAATGCGATGATCGCGGCCCAGATTACGGTGACGTCCATAGGTTTTCTCGTTTGCGAAAGTGGGGGGCTCAGACGGTCTCGATCAGCTCGTCGACGGCCGACATCGGGCGGCGCGCGGTGTGATCGGGGCGCGTGTCGGGCTCGCCGTGCCGCGCGTCGTGCTTGACGTCGGGCAGCGCGGGGCCGGCCTTCATCAGCTTCAGCATGTAGTACACGCCGGTGCCGAACACGAGGAAGTAGACGATCACGAACGTCATCATCGACAGGCTGACCTGCTGCACCGACAGCGGCGACACGGCCTGCGCGGTGCGCATCACGCCATACACGACCCACGGCTGGCGGCCCGCTTCGGTCGTCACCCAGCCCGCGAGCAGCGACACGAAGCCGGTCGGGCCCATCACGAGCGCGAGGCGCTGGAACCACTTCGATTCATACAGGCTGCCGCGGCGGCGCAGCAGCCACGCGAGCGCGGCGAGGCCGATCATCGCGAAGCCGAGGCCGACCATGATCCGGAAGCTCCAGAACACGACCGTCGAGTTCGGACGATCCTCGGGGCGGAATTCCTTCAGTCCGCGGATCTCGCCGTCCCAGCTGTGCGTGAGGATCAGGCTGCCGAGGTGCGGCACCTGGACCGCGTAGCGGGTCGTTTCGGCCTTCATGTCCGGAATGCCGAACAGGTTGAGCGCCGTGCCGCCCTTTTCGGTTTCCCACAGCCCTTCGATCGCGGCGATCTTCGCGGGCTGGTGCTTCAGCGTGTTGATGCCGTGCTGGTCGCCGATCACGGCCTGCAGCGGCGCGAGCACCAGCAGCAGCCACAGCGCCATCGAGAACATCTTCTTCACGCCCTTGTCGCGGCGGCCCTTCAGCAGGTGCCACGCGCCCGTCGCCGCCACCACCAGCGCGGCGACGATGAACGCGGCGATCGCCATGTGGAACAGGCGGTACGGGAACGACGGGTTGAAGACGATCGCGAACCAGTCGGTCGGCACGATGCGGCCGTCGACGATCTCGAAACCCTGCGGCGTCTGCATCCAGCTGTTCGACGCGAGGATCCAGAACGTCGAGATCAGCGTGCCGATCGCGACCATCAGCGTCGCGCCGAAGTGCGCGCGCGGGCTGACGCGGTTCCAGCCGAACAGCATGATGCCGAGGAAGCCGGCTTCGAGGAAGAACGCCGTCATCACCTCGTACATCAGCAGCGGGCCGGTGACCGAGCCGGCGAAGCTCGAGAAGCCCGACCAGTTGGTGCCGAACTGATAGCTCATCACGACGCCGGAAACCACGCCCATCCCGAACGCGACCGCGAAGATCTTCGACCAGAACAGGCAGAGTGTCTTGTAGTACGGCTTGCCGGTCTTCAGCCAGCGATATTCGAGCACGGCGATGAAGCTGGCGAGGCCGATGCTCAGCGCCGGGAAGACGATGTGAAAGGAGACGGTGAACGCGAATTGCAGGCGGGCCAGATCGAGGGCCGAAAATGCGGTGTCCATACCAGTTGACCGAGGCTTGACGATACCCGCCGGCGGGGTGCCGGCGGACCCCGGCCGGAGGGGGCATCGGGGTTGGCTGGAGTATGTGCCGCGATGTTGCGCCGCGAAATGCGCCAACTCGTCGCAGATGTCCAGCCCGGCGCGCGCGGTTTCGAGATAAATCGTTGATTCGTATCAAGATCGCGGCGCGCGCCGCAGGCGGTCGTGGCGTGGCGGTCTGCCGCACGTGCGGCAATATGGCGCGTCGCATCACGGGAACGATGCGGCGTGCGCGAAGGTGCCGCGCGTTGGCACGCGCGGCCTATGCCGATGCCGATGCCTATGCCGGGTGTCCGGCCGCCGCCGCGTTGTTGACGATGCCGCGCCGGCGTGGACTGCGTCGCGTCGTGCCGGTTGTATCCGGATCGTGCACCGGCGGCGCCCGGTCACGTGGCTTTCGCCCGGCGCGAAGCATCGGCAAGCGCTGCGCGAATTGCGTACACTCTGAGTCTCGTTTCGGCAGGGCCGGGCGCATCGGTACCGGTCCGCGTTCACTCAGGGCACGAAGATGATCGATTTACGCAGCGATACCGTGACACGTCCGAGCCAGGCGATGCTGGCCGCGATGACTGCCGCCGAAGTCGGCGACGATGTATGGGGCGACGACCCGACCGTGCTGCGCCTGCAGGCGGTCGCGGCCGAGCGGGCCGGCAAGGAAGCCGGCCTGTTCTTCCCGAGCGGCACGCAGAGCAACCTCGCCGCGCTGATGGCCCATTGCGAACGCGGCGACGAATACATCGTCGGCCAGCTCGCGCACACCTACAAGTACGAAGGCGGCGGCGCGGCCGTGCTCGGCAGCATCCAGCCGCAGCCGATCGAGAACGCGCCCGACGGCACGCTGCCGCTCGCGAAGATCGCCGCGGCGATCAAGCCGCTCGACAATCACTTCGCCCGCACGCGCCTGCTCGCGCTCGAAAACACGATCGGCGGCCAGGTGTTGCCGGACGGCTATGTGCAGGAAGCCGTCGCGCTCGCGCGCAGCCGCGGGCTGGCCACGCACCTCGACGGCGCGCGCGCGTGCAATGCGGCCGTCGCGTCGGGCCGTCCGATCGCGGAACTGTGCGCGCCGTTCGATACCGTGTCGATCTGCTTCTCGAAAGGGCTCGGCGCGCCGGTCGGTTCGGTGCTGGTCGGCAATCGTGCGCTCGTCGAGCGCGCGCAGCGCTGGCGCAAGGTGCTGGGCGGCGGAATGCGGCAGTCGGGCATTCTCGCGGCGGCCTGCCTGTATGCGCTCGACCACAATGTCGAGCGGCTGGCCGACGATCACGCGAACGCCGCGCATCTCGCGGCAGGCCTCGCGCGCATCGAGCCGGTGAAGGTGCTGTCGCATGCGACGAACATGGTGTTCGCGCAATTCCCCGAAGCCGATTGCGCGCCGCTCGAGGCATGGCTCAAGGCGCGCGGGATCCTCACGCAGATGCTGTACGCGTCGCGCTTCGTCACGCACTGCGACGTGTCGCGCGCGGACATCGATACCTTCATCGATGCGGTCGGCGCGTATTTCGCGCAGCGGCGTACGTAAAGCCGAGTGCGCCGGCCGGCGGGGGCGCCGGCGCGTCGTGGCGCGAAGCAGGAGCAAGGAAGCGACGGGGGCGGCGATGCAGCCCGTCTGTCGATATCTGGCGTGCCGGCGGTTACGCTTGCCGGAGCATGTCGGCGGGCGGCGTGCCGTCGCGGAACAGTGTTTTCAGTTGCGTGCGCAGTTCGGCGCTGTCGGTGTGCTGGTGCACCGAGACCGCGTGTTGCACGGCGGCCTCCAGCAGTTCGTCGTCGGAGTCGGCGGAAATTGCGACCGAGCAATTCATCGCGCTGGGAAACTCGCGGCAATCGATATAGCGGCGGGGCATGATGTTCTCCTCACGGAAAAGGGAACGGCCGGATGTGCGTGATCGGCCGCGCGGCGCGTTCGCGGGGCCGATGGAAAAAGTATAGGCGGCGCGGCGGCGTTTCTCTTGGCCACGCATGCCGCGCGACGTGCCGCGCCGGCGGTGTCGATCACCCGTTCGTCACGGCAGCGGCGCGAGCAACCGGCGCGCCGCTTCGACCACCCGTGCGGACAGCGACGCCATCGTCGGCGATTGCACGGTCCATGCGTGCCAGTACAGCGTGATGTCGGTCGGATGCAGCGGCGCGAGATCGACGAGCCCCTGCGCGTCGAGCGGTGTGCCGCCGAGCAGCGGCTCCGGCACCATCGCGTAGCCGAGCCCGTGCCGCACCGCCGCGAAATGCGCGTGCGTGCCCGGCACGTAGTGGCACGGATACGCGCCTTCGGGCAACCCGAACTTCTCCTTCAGGAACGAGGACTGCAGCGTGTCGCGCCGCGAATACGCGACGACCGGCGCATGGCGCGCGCCCGTGCGGTTCAGGCCGCGCGGAAACCAGCGCAGCGCGAACGCGGCGGCCGCGAGCAGCCGGTAGCGCATCGTGCCGAGCGGCGTCGCGACGCAGCCGCGCATCGGCTTCGGCTCGGTCGTCACGCAGCCGACGGCCATCCCGCTTTCGAGCAGCGCGAACGTGTGGTCCTGGTCCTCGACGATCAGCTCGAACAGGATGCGCTCGCCCGCGAGCACCGACGTCAATGCGGGCAGGAACCAGGTGCCGAGGCTGTCGGAGTTCAGCGCGATCGTGACCGAGATCGGCGATTCGCGCTCGGTCGCGAGCGTGCTTTGCAGGTCGGCCTGCAGCAGCGCGACGCGGCGCAGGTGCTGCAGCACGCGCTGCCCGGCCGCCGTCGGCCGGCACGGCCGCGTGCGCAGCACGAGCGGCGCGCCGAGGCTCGCCTCCAGCGCGCGGACCCGCTGCGTGACGGCGGACGCGGTCACGTGCAGGCGCACGGCGGCCTGCTCGAAGCTGCCGGTATCGGCGACGGCCAGCAGCGCGGCGGCTTGCTTCGGATCGATCGTCAGAGACATGTCGACGCAATTCTTGTGAACGTAAGACGAGAACAGGCGGTAGTGTAAGGCAGCACGCGCGACGGACCGGATGCGGCGTGACGTCTCGCCGCGTGCAACGACGCCGGTGGCGCGCGTGTTTTGAACTACGCTGTATGAACGTGTGCGTCGCGAGCCGGCGCCACACGCGGTGCGGGTTGCACGACCCGCACCCTTCACCCGACCGACACGCCCAGCCGACGGAGCGACTTCGCGATGATCTTCCGGCAACTCTTCGACCCGCAATCGTCGACCTACACGTACCTGCTCGCCGACCGCCCATCGCGCGAAGCGTTGCTGATCGACCCGGTGTTCGAGCAGGTGCGCCGCGATGCGGCGCTGCTCGACGAGCTCGGGCTGCGGCTCGTCGCGACCGTCGATACGCACGTGCACGCCGATCACGTGACGGGTGCGTGGCTGCTGAAGCAGCGCACCGGCAGCGCGATCGCGATTTCGGCCGCGAGCGGCGCGCAGGGCGCCGACCGCTACCTGAACGACGGCGATCGCTGCGCATTCGGCCCGCGCTACCTGACCGTGCGCGCGACGCCGGGCCACACGAGCGGCTGCATCAGCCTCGTGCTCGACGATGAATCGATGGCGTTTACCGGCGACTGCCTGCTGATTCGCGGCACCGGCCGTACCGACTTCCAGCAGGGTGACCCGCGCGCGCTGTATCGCGCGGTGCACGGCCGGCTTTTCACGCTGCCGGCCGCATGCCTGCTGTATCCCGCGCACGACTATCGCGGGCTCACGGTCACGAGCGTCGGCGAGGAGCGGCGTTTCAATCCGCGCCTCGGCGGCGATCTCAGCGAGGACGATTTCGCGGGCTACATGCGCAACCTCGGGCTCGCGCATCCGCGCCAGATCGACGTCGCGGTGCCCGCGAACCTGCAGTGCGGACTCGCCGCGAATGCGCCCGACGTGCAGGCGGCGCCCGACTGGGCGCCGCTCGTCTATACGTTCGCCGGATTCTGGGAAATCGATCCGCAGTGGCTCGAGGATCACCTGCCGGCGGTGCAGGTCGTCGACGTGCGCGAGCCGGACGAATTCACCGGCCCGCTCGGCCACCTGCCGGGCGCGACGCCGATTCCGCTCGGCGAACTGGCCGCGCGCACCGGCGAACTCGCGCGCGACCGGCCGATCGTGACCGTGTGCCGCGCGGGCGGCCGCTCCGCGCAGGCGACCGTGATCCTGCTGAAGGCCGGCTTCGATGCCGTCGCGAACCTCGGCGGCGGGATGCTGCGCTGGCGCGGCGAAGGCCGCGTCGTGATGGATGGCCGGTCGTAGCGGCGCGATGCCGCGCAACGGAAAAAAAATGTTCGGCCCGGTGTCGATTCGGCCCGGCGCCGTTCGTCGTCAAGGTATCCGATCACGTGGCGCCGCATGACGCGGCGCCGAAACCCCGAGAGACCCGCGATGACGCCGACGCTTTACGCCCATCCCTTTTCGTCCTATTGCCAGAAGGTGCTGACCGCGCTGTACGAGAACGGCACGCCGTTCGACTATCGCGTGCTCGCGCACGACGATCCGAAGCCGATGCAGGAACTGGCCGCGCTGTGGCCGCTGAAGCGCTTCCCGGTGCTCGTCGACGCGGGCCGTACCGTGATCGAGGCGACGATCATCGTCGAGTATCTCGATCTCTACCACCCGGGCCCCGCGCGGCTGGTGCCCGACGACCGGCGCGCGGCGCTGGAAGTGCGGATGATGGATCGTTTCTTCGACAACTATGTCGCGACCCCGCAGCAGAAGGTCGTGTTCGATGCGTTGCGGCCGGAACACGAGCGCGATGCGCGGGGTGTCGCCGATGCGCGCGCGATGCTCGAAACGTCGTACGCATGGCTGGATCGCACGATGGCCGATCGCGAATGGGCGGCCGGCGACCGCTTCAGCCTCGCCGACTGCGGCGCGGCACCGTTCCTGTTCTACGCGGACTGGACGCACCGGATCGATCCGTCGTTCGCGAACGTGATCGCATATCGCCGGCGGCTGCTTGCGCGGCCGTCGTTCGCGCGTGCGGTCGACGAAGCGCGGCCGTATCGCTCGTTCTTCCCGCTCGGGGCGCCCGACCGCGACTGACGTGCGCGGCCGCCGTCGCCGCGGCGGCGACGATCCGGACGGCGGCGCGCGCCGGGCGCGATGCCGCCGCGCAGGGCCGGCAGCGTGTGCCCGGGCGTCGTGTCGACAGCAGCGGATGCATGGCGGCGCCGTCCCGTTACATCGCCGTATGCTTGACCGACTGCGCAAGCGTCAGCAGTTCGTCGAACTGCGTGATCAGCTCGAAGCACAGCAGGAACGCGAGCGTATAGGCCGGCGCGGGGAAGCGCCGGATCGCCTCCAGCACCTGCGGCGCGAAGCGCGATCGAATCGCATCGCGCGTCAGCAGCCACGCGAGCGCGATGCCGATCGCGGCACCGGCGATCAGGTCGGTGGGGTAGTGATAGCCGAGATACGCGCGCGGCACGCAGATGAACACGACCGCGTACAGCAGCGAGAACACGCCGGCGCGTCGCGCGATGATGAAGATGCCCGTCGCGATCGCCATCCACAGCATCGCGTGATCGCTCGGAAACGAACTCCAGGCCTGCAGCGTGGCCGCACGCAATTCCTCGGACGGGAAGTGCAGGTGCAGGTCGGGGTTGTAGATCGGCCGCACGCGGAACGGCAGGACTTTCGCGAGCAACCGGCCGAACGCGAGCGCGACGAGCCCGCTCGCGACCGTCGCGATGACCAGCTCGCGTTGCCGTTCGCGCTGCGGTCCCGGCTGGAACCACAGCCAGCACAGCACGGGGATCAGGACGAAGCCCTTGAACGTATAGAGGCCGGCGATCACGCGGATCGCATGATTCATCAGCGGTCCGAACGTAATGTGGGTGAGGAAGATCTGGATCGTGGTGTCGAAATTGTTCATGTTCTGCGACCCCGGCGGACACGCAGCACAGGACATGCGACCGGCAGGGATCAGGAAGCGCGCTCGCACCGGAGCGCAATGGGGGGCAAGTATGTCACCGGTAATTTCGAAGAAAATGGGAAAAAATACCGGGAATCCCCTGAGAAAACCTACTTTGCCGATGGGGCCGGATTCGGGAGGGCCGTGCGGTGCGGCCGTGAGAAATGATCCGATGATTGCGCGCGTGCGCCGGGCGCGGGCGAAAAAATAATCGGTTGAACTGCGCAATCCGGCGACGCGTTCCGAGTATTGCATCGGATGAACGAATGCCGGCTGTCTCTCGCACGAATCGGCCGTGCCGCGCGGGGCCGCACAGCACCGATCGAAAATAAAAGAAAAGGCGGGCAAGCCCTGCGGACCCGCCTGCCGTGCAATCGCACTGCCGAAAATCGACGGCGCCACGTGCGCACGGCCAGTGCCGGTGGCGACGTTGTCGGCGCCGGCGCGATCACCGCATGCCGGTCAAGTTGCGCGAGCAACGAACCGCCGAGCGCGGCGCCGCTCGTCATCCCGATGAACATGCCGAGAACAGCACCGCGTCGAGGCGGCTGCGCGTCGAACGACGCGACACGTGAGCCGCCAGCGCCGAGGCGCGCCGTCAGCCGCGCCGGATGCCTTCGGGCAGCGCGCTGATGCGGCGCACTTCGGGCGAGTCGAGCCACGCGCGGGACGTCGCGCAATCGACGAACATGTCGGTCGCATCGTCGCCCCAGAACAGGTCGCCATCGAGTTCGAAGGTCGGCACGCCGAACACGCTATGCGCGATCGCCTGATCGGTGTTCGCGCGCAGCGCGTCCTTCACCGCTTGCGCGTCGACGGCCGTCACGCCTTCCGGAAAGCCCACCGCCTCGCACAGCGCGGCGAAACCCTCTGGCGTCGATACGTCCTGGCCGTCGCGCCAGATGTGCCGGAAGATCCGCCGGATCGCATCGGGCGTGTTGCCCATCGCGATCGCGAGACGCAGCGGCCGGATCGGGTTGAACGGATGCGCGGGCGGCATCCGGAATGGAATGCCGAGCTTGTCCGCGCGGTACTGCGCGTGGCGATAGGTGAAGATGCGCTTTGCCGCGATCTCGGCCGGCGCTTTCTGGCCCCAGTGCGTGAGCACGGCGCCGAGCACGATCGGTTTCGGCTCGTAGGCGGCAGCCGGCGGCAACTCGTCGAACCGTTCCTGCTGCAGGTAGGCGAACGGCGAGACGAAATCGAAATACCAGGTGGCGGTGCGCGGGGCGTTCATCGTGGGGTTCCCTTGTGCGTGTCCGGACGGCAGTGGCATGTGCCGCGCCGGCGGGCGGCGCGCTGCATGCGGCAGCGGCCAGTGTCGCATGCGGCCGGCGTTTGCGCTGCCGCGTCGCCGGACGCGCGTGCCGGCTAGGGCTGCGCGGGTTCGTCCGCGGCCGCGGTGAAGCGCGCGAGACTGTCGCGCACGGCCTGCGCGTCGTAGCGCGCGCCGGCGCCACCGAGCGCGACGGTCGCCTTCTGCGCGAGCGGCAACAGCAGCGCGAGCGCCGCGGCCATCGCCGGCGCGGCGGCCAGCCGCGATTTCGGCCCGGACACCGTGAGCGCGCCGACGCAATCGCCGGCCGCGCCGAACACCGGCACGGACGCCGAAGCCGTCTCCGGGTCGCGCTCGCCGTACGACGCGGCCCACAACTGTTCGCGTATGTCGTTCCAGCGCGCATCGTGCGGGTCGGTGAACGCGAGCAGCACCTTCCCGGACGCTCCCTGGTGAACCGGAAACTCCTCGCCGACCCGGATCGACACGCGCACCGTGCGCGTGGGTTCGACACGATAGAGCACCGAGCGCATCTCGCCGTGGCGCACGTAGAACGACGCCGTTTCGCCGAGTTCGCGGCTCAGCGTCTCGAGCAGCGGCTCGACGACCGGGCCGACCCGGAACGAACGCTGGTACAGCGCGGCGAGCCGCAGCGGCTCGTGTCCGACCGCGTACTGGCCGTCGTCGAGCTTGCGCATGAAGCCGCCGTGCTCGAGCGCGGCGAGCAGGCGCAGGATCGTGCTCTTGTACAGCCCGGTGCGGCGCGACAGTTCCGCGAGCGACAGCCGGTCGTCGGTTTGCCCGAAGGCATGGAGGATCGCGAACGCGCGATCGAGGACGGCGACGCCGCTGGAGGCGTCGGCCGACGAGTCGGGGGCGGTGCCGGTGGGTTCTGCGGGGAGCGAGGTCGGAGGCACGGCTTGCAGGTCCTTGGGTGACGGTCGATCCACTATATCGTTCTGCCTGATAGAACACAAGTTCCAGAAAATCGCAATTTCACGGGTATACCCCGCTTACAGCCGATTCGACGTGCCTCTAAAGTTCCGTCAAACAGAACGATGTTCTTTTAGATAGAACTATGAGGTGTCGAATGAGCGTTTCCGGGTATCCAGAGGTGCTGGTCAGCGAGGTCGGGCCGCGAGACGGCCTGCAGAGCATCAAGGCCGTGATGCAGACGGCCGACAAGCGGCGCTGGATCACCGCACTCGCCGCGGCCGGCCTGCGCGAGATCGAGGTCGGGTCGTTCGTGCCCGCGCGGCTGTTGCCGCAGATGGCCGACGTGCGGGAAGTCGTCGCGCATGCGCTGGCGATTCCCGGGCTGCACGTCGCCGCGCTCGCGCCGAACCTGCGCGGCGCCGAAAGCGCGTTCGAGGCGGGCGTCCACAAGCTGACGTTGCCGGTCTCGGTGACCGAGGCGCACTCGCTGGCGAACATCCGCAAGACGCCGGCGCAGATGATCGACGAGGTGCGCGCGATCGTCGCGCTGCGCGACGCGCGGTTTCCGTCGGTGCAGATCGAGGCCGGCGTGTCGGTCGCGTTCGGCTGCACGATCGCCGGCGCTGTCTCCGACGACGAGACGATCGCGATGGCGGTCGCGATGGCCGAATGCGGGGTCGACGAGATCGGTCTGTCCGATACGAGCGGCTATGCGAATCCGGTGCAGGTGCGCCGGCTGTTCACGCGCCTGCAACGCGAAGTCGGCGACAAGGCGGGCGGCGCGCACTTCCACAACACCCGGGGGCAGGGGCTCGCCAACGTCGTCGCGGCGCTCGACGCTGGCGTGACGACGATCGACGCGAGCCAGGGCGGTCTTGGCGGCTGCCCGTATGCACCGGGCGCGACCGGCAACATCGTCACGGAGGATCTCGTGTTCCTGCTGGAGTCGATGGGGATCGACACGGGCATCGACGCCGATGCGCTGCTCGCCGCGCGCGCAATCCTGCACGCGGCGCTGCCTGCCGAGCCGCTGTACGGCCACGTGCCGGACGCGGGGCTGCCGAAGGGATTCCGTTACGCGGACGGCCGTGCGCCGTCGGCGGCCCAGCCGGAAGGTTGCCTGACGGGAGTCGCGCAATGAACGATCGCCAACCGGCTGCGGCGCTGCCGTACGAAGGCGTGCGCGTGATCGAGATGACGCACATGGTGATGGGCCCGACCTGCGGCATGCTGCTCGCCGATCTCGGCGCGGAAGTCATCAAGATCGAACCGATCGCGGGCGACAGCACGCGTGCGCTGCGCGGTTCCGGCGCGGGCTTCTTCGGGATGTTCAACCGCAACAAGAAGAGCCTCGCGGTCGACGTGAAGGATCCGCGCGGGCTCGAGATCGTGCGGCGGCTCGTCGCGACGGCGGACGTGTTCAGCGAGAACTTCAAGAGCGGCACGATGGATCGGCTCGGGCTCGGCCATGCCGCGTTGTCCGCGCTGAATCCGCGCCTGGTGTACGTGTCGCACAAGGGTTTCCTGCCGGGGCCGTACGAACATCGCACCGCGCTCGACGAAGTGGTGCAGATGATGGGCGGTCTCGCGTACATGACGGGCCCCGAAGGCCGGCCGTTGCGTGCGGGCTCGAGCGTGAACGACATCATGGGCGGGATGTTCGGCGCGATCGGCGCGATGGCCGCGCTCGCGCAGCGCGAACGCACCGGCCGCGGCCAGCAGGTGCAGAGTTCGCTGTTCGAGAACAACGTGTTCCTCGTCGCGCAGCACATGATGCAGTTCGCGGTGACGGGGCAGGCCGCGTCGCCGATGCCGAGCCGCATTTCCGCGTGGGCGGTCTATGACGTGTTTTCGGTGAAGGATGGCGAGCAGATCTTTCTCGCGGTCGTATCGGACACGCAATGGGCGCTGTTCTGCGATGCATTCGGCCTTGCCGCGCTGAAGGACGATGCGCGTCTTGCAACCAACAACTTGCGCGTGCAGGCCCGCGAGTGGCTGCTGCCCGAACTGCGTGCGCGGCTCGCCGCGCATTCGGCCGCGGAGATCGGCGCGATCTTCGAATCGATCGGCCTGCCGTATGCGCCGATCACGAAGCCGCAGGACCTGTTCGACGATCCGCATCTGCTCGCGACGGGCGGGCTCGAAGCCGTGACGCTGCCGGCCGACGCGAGCAGCGCCGGCCGGCCGGTCGACACGCGCACCGCGCTGCTGCCGCTCACGCTCGCGGGCGAGCGCCTGCGGCTGCGCGCAGCGCCGCCCGCGCTCGGTCAGGACACGTGCGCGTTGCTCGGCGAGCTCGGCTATACGCCGGACGAGGCCCGGGCGCTGATCGCTGCCGGCGTCGTCGCCGGGTCGCACGGACATGGTGCGGACGTCCAACCGCCGGGCGTGGCGGCCGATGTGCCTTCGGCGAACGAAGTGGCGAGCGCGTAGCGCCGCCGCGATCCATCGAACGAACAACAGGCGTCGTGCCCGTGCGATCGCGCGGGCGAGGAGCGCCGTATCCACGGAGACAACCATGACATCCGCTTCCCCGGCGCTGGCCGCCGATCGCGAAACCGACGCGTCGATCGAGCAACGGGCCGTGCGCAAGGCCGCGTGGCGTTTCATTCCGCTGCTCGCGCTCGCGTACTTCTTCAACTACCTCGACCGCACGAGCGTCGGGTTCGCGGCGCTGACCATGAACCGCGATCTCGGCTTGACCGCGACGCAGTTCGGCTGGGGCGCGGGGATCATGTTCGCGGGCTACTGCGTGTTCGAGGTGCCGAGCAATCTCGCGCTGTACCGCTTCGGCGCGCGGCGCTGGCTCGCGCGCATCATGATCACGTGGGGGCTGATGGCGGCGGCGACCGCGCTCGCGACCGGGCCGACGAGTTTCTATGCGATCCGGCTGCTGCTCGGCATCGGCGAAGCGGGCTTCTTTCCGGGCGTGATCTTTTTCCTCGCGGTGTGGTTTCCGGCGAGTTACCGCACGCGGGTGCTGGCGTGGTTCACCGTGTCGACACCGCTGTCGTCGCTGATCGGCGGCCCGTTGTCGACGTGGCTGCTGCAGCTCGACGGCGTGCTCGGCCTTGCGGGCTGGAAGTGGATGTTCATCGTCGAAGGGCTGCCCGCGTGCGCGCTCGGCTTTCTCGTGCTGAAGCTGCTGTCCGATTCGCCCGCGGATGCCGCGTGGCTGTCGAGCGACGAGCGTGCCGCGCTGCAGCGCGCGTTCGAGCGCGAAGGCGCGGCCGCCGGCCGCAAGAAGCACTTCGGCGTCGCGCTGCGCGACGTGCGCGTGTACGTGCTCGCGCTGATCTCGTTCGGCTTCACGATGGGTTCTTACGGGATCGGCATCTGGTTGCCGCAGATGCTCAAGGCACACGGCATGTCGACGATGCAGACGGGCTGGCTTTCCGCTGTGCCGTACTTCTTCGCGACCATCGCGCTGCTGTGGTGGGCGAAGCGGGTGGACCGGCGCGGCGGCCCGGTCGCGAACCTGGCGATCGGGCTGGCCATCGGCGCGGTGGCGCTCGGCGTGTCGACCCACTTCCTGACGCTCGGGCCCGCACTCGTCGGCATCACGCTCGCGCTGATCGGCACGATTGCCGGTCGCACGATCTTCTATACGCTGCCTTCACGCTTCCTGTCCGGCCAGGCGGCGGCCGGCGGGCTCGCGCTGATCAATTCGATCGGCGCGCTCGGCGGATTCGCGGGCCCTTATCTCGTCGGCTACCTGAAGGACGGCTTCGGCACCTTCACGGCCGGGATGCTCGGCCTCGCGATCGTGCTGGCGATCACGACGCTGCTCACGCTGTCGCTGTACGCATTCGACCGGAGCGAATGACATGGACGCGACCATTTCGATCAAACGACGCCGGTTGCTCGGTGCGGCCGCCGCATCGCTCGCGCTCCCTGCATGGGCCGATACGCGCGCGCCGGCTGAAAACGGACCCTCCCGCATGACGACCCAAGGCAACTATCTCGCGGTGCGAAGCGACTGGCTCGCATCTGCGCTCGAACCCGCACTCGATCCGGATCTGCCGATCGTCGATGCGCATCATCACTTCTACGAGCGGCCGGGCTGGATCTACATGCTCGACGACTATCTGCAGGACGCGCGATCCGGCCACAACGTCCAGGCATCCGTCTACATGCAGGCGCTGACGCGCTATCGCGACGCGGGCCCGGCCGAACTGAAGCCGGTCGGCGAGACGGCCTACGTCGCCGGCGTGACGGAGCCGCTGCAACGCAGCGGCCCGGCCGTCGCGAAAGGCATCGTCGGGCACGCGGACCTGCGGCTCGGCGAGCGCGTGCGCGACGTGCTCGAAGCGCATGTCGACGCGGGGCGCGGACGCTTTCGCGGCGTTCGACACCTGAGTACCTGGGATGCCGATCCGACGCTCGCCAATCCGCTGTCGGCGGTGCCGCGCGGGCTGTTGCTCGACCCCGCGTACCGGGCTGGCGTCGCGCAGCTCGCGCCGCTCGGACTGTCGTACGACGCGTGGCTGTTCTTTCCTCAATTGCCCGAGCTGTTCGATCTGGCGAAGGCGAACCCCGACACGCGGATCGTCGTCAATCACTGCGGCGGCGTCGTGCGGATCGCGAGCTACGTGGACCAGCGGCCGGAAGTCTTCCAGCGCTGGTCGGCATCGATGCGCGAACTCGCGCGGCTGCCGAACGTATTCGTGAAGGTCGGTGGCCTCGGCATGCGGATCAACGGGTTCGATTTCGAGAAGGGCGCGCGGCCGCCGTCGTCCGAACAGCTCGCCGCCGCGTGGAAGCCGTGGATGCTCACGTGCATCGAGGCGTTCGGCGCGAAGCGCTGCATGTTCGAGAGCAATTTTCCGGTCGACAAGGGCTCGTATTCGTACGTGAACGGCTGGAACGCGTTCAAGCGGCTGACCGCACACGCGAGCCCGGACGAGCGCGATGCGCTGTTCCGCGGGACCGTCTCGCACGCGTACCGGCTCGGTTGACGCATACCGAGCACGTCGCGTCGCGCTGCTAGCCCGTCTCGACCAGCGCCGCCAGCCGGGCGAGCGCCATGCGCCAGCCGGTCTCGTTGTCGGCTGCCGGCACGCCGGGCGGCACACCGTCGTGCACCGCGTCGACGCGTGTGCCGCCAGCTTCGTCGGACAGCGTGATCGTGATCGTCATCGCGCCGCGCAGCATCGGATCGTCGGTTTCGAACACGTCGATTTCGACGATCCGTTCGTCGGGCACGAGCGTCACGAAGCGGCCGTGATAGGTGTCGGTGTGCGCGGTGGTCTTGCCGGTGCCGTCCGACGGTTCGTCGTAGCTCAGCGACACGCGCAGCGCGCCGCCTTCGCGCGCGTCGTAGGCGAGCACGCGGCACGTCATCCCGTCCGGCACCTTCCATTGTTCGACGGCGTGCGGATCGAGCAGCGCGCGGTAGACGCGCCCGCGCGGTGCGTTCAGGTGCCGGCTGACCCGGGTCGAATGCGTGTGCATCTGCAGCATGTGGCCTCCCGCGGAGCGCGCGCGACGGTGCACGCCGGATGCCGGCGTGTCGTCACGCTTCATTCAGGAATCCTAGGCGCGCGCGCGGCGGCATGCAATGGCCCGCGCATGTGCGTATTCAGCGCAATGCGGACGCAAATTCGTCGAGCTGCGTGATGCAGGTGTTCCAGCCCTCGAAGAAGCCCAGGGCCTCGTGGCGCTCGCGCGTCGCGGCGTCGGGATGCATCACGCGTGCCTCGTAGCGGCAACCGGCGGCGTCATCCGCCATCGTGATGATCGCCGTGAAGCCCAGCCACGGCACCTGCGGCCGCCAGCCGCCCGCGAGCATCGACGTGAACGCGATGCGCGCTTCCGGCACGATGTCGAGGAAGCACCCGGGGTTGTCGCTCGTGCCGCCGTCGGGGCCGCGCATGAACGTGTGGAAGGCGCCGCCCGGGCGCAGGTCGAACGCACGGACTTCGGTGGTCCACGGTTTCGGGCACCACCATTCCTTCAGCAGTTCGGGATCGGTCCACGCGCGCCAGAGCGCCTGGCGCGGCGCATGCAGCGTGCGTGTGATGACGAGGTCATGAGCTTCGGCGGGGTCGACGTGGCGGGTTGACATGCGCGTGCTCCTCCTGGTGGCGGCGTTCGACGAATTCCACCAGGCGATCGGCGCGCGCTTCCCACAGTGCGCGCTGCGCGGCGAGCCACTGCTCGGCTTCGGCCAGCCTGCCGCCGACCAGCTCGCAGGTGCGCGTGCGGCCGGTTTTCCGGGTCGTGACGAGGCCGCTGCGCTCGAGCACCGCGACATGCTTCATCAGCGACGGCAGCGCCATGTCGAACGGCGCGGCCAGTTCCGAAACGGTCCGCACGCCGTTGCCGAGCGCGCTGACGATCGCGCAGCGCGTCGGATCGGCGAGCGCCTGGAATACGTCGGTGATGCCGGGTTGAAAGTTAGCCATGCGGCTAAGTATAGGCAATGCAACGGGAATTTTCGTCGCTTAGGATGATGGGGTGGTAACACGCGCCGACCGGGCCGGGCGTCGTGTTGCCGGGCATCCGCCGATGTTGCGCGGGGTGCGACCGCACGGCGGCATTCCATTCGATCCGGGCGCACGCCGGCCGAGCGCGTGCCCCGCCTGATATACCGGAGAGGGTATGACAGAACCTGTGACCGTCCGCCGCGTCGACGCGAGCGAAGCCCGCGCCTGCATCGACGCGCTGGCCGACGTGCTGATCGATTGCGTCGAAGGCGGCGCGTCCGTCAGCTTCATGTTGCCGATCGAACGCTCGACGGCCGTCGCGTTCTGGACGCGAGTTGCCGACGGCGTCGCGCGCGGCGAGCGCATCCTGCTGATCGCCGAGGACGCGGCCGGCCGGATCGTCGGCACCGTGCAACTCGTGACCGCGCAGCCGGAGAACCAGCCGCATCGAGCGGACCTCGCGAAGATGCTCGTGTCGCGTCATGCGCGCCGGCAGGGCGTCGCCGCGCGGCTGATGGCGGCCGCCGACGACGCCGCGCGCGCCGCCGGCAAGACCGTGCTCGTGCTCGACACCGTGACGGGTGGCGATGCCGAGCGCCTGTACGAGCGGGCCGGCTGGCAGCGCGTCGGCGTCGTGCCGAACTATGCGCTGATGCCCGACGGCGCGTTGTGCGCGACGACTTATTTTCACAAGCAGCTCGCGTAACGGGGCCGGATGCGGTCGCGATCCGGGTCGCGACCGGCGCGCATGCGCGGCGGCGCAGCGGCGCGGCAGTACCGCCGCCGGAAGCCGGGCGAACCGGAAAAGCCGGCCGGCGCCGCCGCGGCTCCGATATATTCGTGCTGGAACACCTCACCGCCACGCCAACGGAATTGCCGCCTCGATGAAACGCTCCCGTATCGCCTTCGCCCTCACGGGCCTGCTCGTCGCGGTGCCGATCGCCGCCTACGCGCTCGTCAAGCCGCTGCGCGTCGTCGCGCCCGCGCTGCTGCCCGGCGTGTCATGCCCGAGCGCGGACATCTGCACCGACGATGCCGCGAAGCTCGGCATCGCGCAGCAGCTCTATCGCGACGGCTACGCGCGCGCGGCCGCGGCCGTCGGCCCGTTTCGCGACGCGCCGCGCGTCGTGTTCTGCTCGACGCGCGCGTGCGCCGACCAGTTCGGTCTCGGCGAACGGGCGGCACTGACGCTCGGGGATTTCGGCGTGGTCGTCGCGCCGCGCGGCTGGCAGACCTACTTTCTTGCCCACGAGCTGATCCACCACCGGCAGGCCGAAGTGCTCGGCAACCTCGCGGTCGCCACCAAGCCGCGCTGGCTGATCGAGGGGATGGCGTATGCGTTGAGCGACGATCCGCGTCATCCGCTGACGGAGCCGTTCGAGTCGTGGCGCACGCAATTCGCGGCGTGGCATGCGGCGCTCGGCCAGCGGCCGTTGTGGGATGCCGCCAGGGCCGTGCAATAGCGATCGCGCGCGACCGGCGCCCGTCGTGCCGCTACGCCGGCACGGCCGGATCGTCGGGCTGCGCGCCGAGCGTGCGCCGACCCGCGTCGAGGATCTCGTCGGCCAGCGCCGGATCGGTGCCGGCGATCGCGCGCGACAGCACGAGCGCCCCGACCATCTGGCTGAAGACGGCGATCGCGTCGCGGCGCGTGTCCGCCGCGGCCGGGCCTTCGGCGGCCACCATCCGTTCCAGCCGGTCGAGATACGCGGCGACGCCGTGCGCGTAGCACGCGCGCGCCGCGTCGGTCAGCCGGGGCGCATCGCCCGCGAAACCCGACAGCGGGCAACCGGCTTCGACGTTGTCGCGATGCGCGGCCGACAGGTACGCCGTCGCCTGCTTCGCGACGCTGCCGGCGTTCGGTGAATCCGCGCGGTCCTGGATCGCTTTCTCCATCACCGCGGCGACCAGCGCATCCTTCGATTTGAAGTGGTTGTAGAAGCCGCCCTGCGTGAAGCCGGCTTCCTTCATCAGCTCCGTCAACCCCACCGCGTCGACACCGCGCACCCGGAACAGCCGCTCGGCGGCCGCGACGATCGCGTTGCGGTTTTCGGCGGCCTGTTGTCTCGAGACGCCCATCGATCCCTCCCTCATTCCGGCAATTGCGTCGATTGAAAAAACACAATGGTGATCGCCATTGACGTGTCGAAATCGCGCTGACACAATGCACCGCAAAGACAATGGTGATCGACATTGACATCGAGTGTAGCCGACTTCGCGAATGAAGCGAAGCGACCGACGCGGCACGGATGGATATCGGTCCCGGTGCGGCGTGGCGTGGGCGGCGGACTGCCCGGCTTCCGGCACGGCACCGGCGGAGCAACGGTTCGGTCCGCGATGGCGGCGTGGTTTATCACCGGATCCCGGGCGCGCGGCGAACCGACGCGAGCGGGATCCTTTCTCCGAAAGGAACGAGCATGAAGATCGAAGGTGCAGTGGTGTTCGTCACGGGCGCGAACCGCGGGCTCGGCCGCGAGTTCGCGAAGCAGGCGCTCGAACGCGGGGCGCGCAAGGTCTATGCGGGCGCGCGCGATCCGGCCAGCGTGACGCTGCCGGGCGTGGTGCCCGTGAGGCTCGACGTGACCGATCCGGCGACGGTTGCCGCGGCCGCCGATATCGCGCGCGACGTCACGCTGCTGATCAACAACGCGGGCATCGCACGACTCGGCAGCCTGACCGACGACGGCGCGCTCGACGCGTTGCGCGATCACTTCGAAACCAACGTGTTCGGGATGCTGGCGATGTCGCGCGCCTTCGCGGGAACGCTGGCCGGCCACGGCGGCGGCGCGATCCTGAACGTGCTGTCGGTCGCGAGCTGGGTGAACCGGCCGATCCTGTCGGGCTACGGCGTGTCGAAGTCGGCCGCGTGGGCGCTGACCAACGGGCTGCGGCATTCGCTGCGCGAACAGCATACGCAGGTCGTCGGGCTGCATGCGGGGTTCATCGATACCGACCTGACGGCCGGCCTCGACGTGCCGAAGGCCACGCCGGCCGACGTCGTGCGCCAGGCCTACGAGGCAATCGAAGCAGGGGAGGAGGAAGTGTCGACCGACGAGTTCACGCGGCAAGTGAAGGCCACGCTGTCGTCGGGCGTCTATCTGGAGGAGCCGGCGCCGCGTTGACGCGGCCGGCAGCGCGACCCCGCCGCCCGCTCGGTGAGCGCGGCGGCGGGCGTTTCGTCAGACCGTCGTGTCGATGATGCCCGGGATCTTCACGTCCGGGTTCACGTCCGCGTCGTAGTCGACGCCCGCGATCTCGAAGCCGAACAGGCGCAGGAATTCCGTCTTGTAGCCCGCGAAGTCGGTCATCTCGTACAGGTTCTCGTTCGTGACCTTGTCCCACATCGCGACGACCTTGTCCTGCACTTGCGGGTCGAGCTCCTTGTAGTCCGCGCGCAGGCGGCCTTCCTCGTCGATGTGCGGCGTCGCGCCGTACAGGCTGTCCTTCAGGAGCCCGTACACCTGCTCGATGCAGCCTTCGTGCGTGCCCTTTTCCTTCATCACCCTGAACAGCAGCGACAGGTAGAGCGGCATCATCGGGATCGCCGAGCTCGCCTGCGTGACGACAGCCTTCAGCACCGACACGCGCGCGTCGCCGCCATGCGCGGCCAGCTTGTCGCGGATCGACAGCACCTTCTTGTCGAGATCCTTCTTCGCTTCGCCGATCGAGCCGTTCCAGTAGATGTCGTGCGTGATCTGCTCGCCGAGATACGTGAATGCGGTCGTCTTCGCGCCGTCGGCCAGCACGCCGGCTTCATCGAGCGCGTCGATCCACATCTGCCAGTCCTCGCCGCCCATCACGGCGACGGTGCCGTCGATCTCTTCCTGCGTCGCCGGCTCGAGCGACACTTCGCGGATCACTTCCTTGTCGGTGTCGAGGCCGCGGAACGTGACCGACTTGCCGACCGGCTTCAGCGTCGAGCTGATCGTTTCGCCCGTCTTCGGGTGCGTGCGGCGCGGTGCCGCGAGGCTGTAGACGACCAGGTCGACCTTGCCGAGATCCTGCTTGATGGTGTCGATCGTGATCTGCTTGACCTTGTCGGAGAAGGCGTCGCCGTTGATGCTGCGCGCATAGAGCCCCTTTTCGGCGGCGAATTTCTCGAACGCGGCGCTGTTGTACCAGCCGGCGGTGCCCGGCTTCGTCTCGCTGCCGGCGCGCTCGAAGAACACGCCCAGCGTGTCCGCGCCCGAGCCGAATGCGGCCGAGATCCGGGCGGCGAGGCCGTAGCCCGTCGACGCGCCGATCACGAGCACCTTCTTCGGACCGTTGGCGATCGGGCCGTGCGAAGTCACGTAGTCGATCTGTTCCTTGACGTTGGCTTCGCAGCCGACCGGATGAGTCGTCACGCAGATGAAGCCACGCACGCGCGGTTTGATGATCATGGGAGAACCTCTAGTCAGAAAGGCGCGGACGGCCTGAAATCGGAAAAATCCCGCGCATTGTAATGGAAGCGGGCGCAACGGCGGGAAAGGCGAGCCGTGGCCGCGGTCGCAGTTGCCCGCGGGCGGGACGGTCGAGGCAGCCATTCGCGTCGCCGCCCGTTATTTCTCTCTTGACAGAAATAACTGAAAAAACTAAATTCCCCGACATGGAACTCACACCGATTGCCGAACGATTCATCCTCCACTGGGGCGAAATGGGCTCGCGCTGGGGCGTCAACCGCACCGTCTCGCAGATTCACGCGCTGCTGTACCTGGCCGGCCGGCCGGTTGCGGCCGACGAGATCGCCGAGACGCTCAACGTCGCGCGTTCCAACGTCAGCACGAGCCTGAAGGAACTGCAGGCATGGCGGCTCGCGAAGGTCGTGCACGTGCTGGGCGACCGGCGCGACCACTTCGAGACGTCGACCGACATCTGGGAACTGTTCAAGCTGATCGTCGAAGGGCGGCGGCAGCGCGAGATCGAACCGACGCTCACGGTGCTGCGCGATTGCCTGACGAGCCCGGAGATCGCCGACGAGAGCCGCGAAACCGAACAGCGCATCCGCGACACGCTGCAGTTCGTCGAGACGCTCACGACCTGGTCGGACGAGATGCTGCGGCTCAAGCCCGACACGCTGATGAAGGCGCTCGGCATCGGCGCGAAGATCAGCCAGACGGTCAGGCGCAAGTCGTCGAAGTAAGCGGTACCGGACGTGCGGGCACGCAGCCCGCTTTTTTTGAAATTGAAATTTCTGTCTTTACAGAAATAACTGTAGGTAAAGGACGAAAATGAACAGGGCATCGCGATCGATCCGCCGGCATGCCGCACCGCGGAGTGCGACATGAACATCCTCCTCTGCGGCGCGAACGGCTTCATCGGGCGGGCGCTGGGCGCGCGGCTCGAAGCCGGCGGCCATCGCGTGCTGCGCGGCGTGCGGCATGCGGTCGGTCCGCACGACGTCGCGATCGACTTCACGAAGGACGTCGATCCCGATGCGTGGCTCGCCCGGCTCGACGGCGTCGACGTGGTGATCAATGCGGTCGGGATCCTTGCGGACCGGCGTGACGCGACCTTCGACGCCGTGCATCGCGCGGCGCCCTGCGCGCTCTTCACCGCGTGCTGTCGTGCCCGCGTGCGACGCGTGATCCAGATCTCGGCGCTGGGCGTCGAGCGCGGCGACACGTCGTATTTCGCCAGCAAATACGCAGCCGACACCTTCCTGCGGACGCTGCCGCTCGATTACCGGATCGTGCGCCCGGCGCTCGTCTACGGCGCTTCCGGCACGTCGGCACGGTTCTTCCGGATGCTCGCGAGCCTGCCCGTGCAGGCATTGCCGACGGGCGGCCATCAGCGGCTGCGCCCCGTGCACATCGACGATCTCGCCGAACTCGTCGCGCGGCTCGTCGATGCGCCGGCGGCCGGCAACCCGGTCATCGACGCGGTCGGCGGCGACGAAGTCGAGTATCGCGAGATGCTGAGCGTCTATCGCGCCGCGCTGGGCTTCCCGCCGGCGGCGCGCATCGCGCTGCCGGGCCCGCTGGTCGGGGCGGCGGCCGCGCTGCTCGGCGCGCTGCCGGGCGCGATGCTGACCCGCGACACGTGGACGATGCTGCGCGGCGGCAACACCGGCGACCCCGCGGCGCTCGCGGCCGTGCTCGGCCGGCCGCCGCGCGGGCTGCGGCATTTCATCGGCGCGGACGCGCCCGCGCTGCGCCGCGACGCGCTCGCGATGTGGCGGCGGCCGCTGCTGCTGGGCGCGCTCGCGATCGTCTGGATCTGGACGGCCATCGTCAGCGCGTTCATCCATCCGCGGCACGACAGCCTCGCGATGCTCGCCCGCGCGCACCTGACTGGCTTGCCCGCGCTGATCGCGCTCTACGCGGCCTGCGCGCTTGACTTCGCGTTCGGCGTGGCGACCGTCGTCGCGCCGTCCCGCCGGCTGTGGGCCGCGCAAGGCGCGCTGATCGTCGCGTATTCGGCCGTCATCGCGGTCACGATGCCCGGCCTGCTCGCCGAGCCGTTCGGCCCCGTGCTCAAGAACGTGCCGATTCTGGCGATCCTGTTGATCCTCTTTTCAGAAGAAGAACACGCATGAACACCTATCTCGTGATCAAGACGCTGCATATCCTGTCCTCGGTGCTGATGGTCGGCACGGGTTTCGGCACCGCGTTCTACCTGTTCTTCGCGAACCGCACGCGCTCGGTGCCGGCGATCGCCGCCGTGTCGCGCCTCGTCGTGCGCGCGGACTGGTGGTTCACGACGCCGGCCGTGCTGTTCCAGCCCGCATCCGGGCTGTGGCTCGCGCATACGGCCGGCTGGCCGTGGACGACGCCGTGGCTGGTCGCGTCGATCGTGCTGTATGCGGTCGCGGGCGCGTGCTGGCTGCCGGTCGTATGGCTGCAGATCGAACTGGCCGCGATGGCGAAGCTCGCGCATGCGAACGGCGCTGCCGCGCTGCCGGAACGGTACTGGCGCTATGCGAAGCGCTGGGAGCTGCTCGGCTATCCGGCGTTCTTCGCGATGCTGAGCGTTTATTTCCTGATGGTGCTCAAGCCGATGTGAGCGAGGCAGTGGGGCCTGCAACGGCGATTTCGCCTGACGCGCTGTCGATTCTCGCGGGCTCGTGTATAACTTCGACGGGAGCGCGTCCGGGCCGTGTCGCGCCTCCCGAACGCTTCGCATTCGACCTCACAAGGAGCCTGCATGCTGCACATCCTCGGCAAGATCCCGTCCATCAACGTCCGCAAGGTGCTGTGGCTGTGCACCGAACTGAACCTGCCGTTCGAACAGGAAGACTGGGGCGCGGGCTTTCGCACGACCAACGACCCGGCCTACCTCGCGCTGAATCCGAACGGCCTCGTGCCGGTCATCAAGGACGACGACTTCGTGTTGTGGGAGTCGAACACGATCATCCGCTATCTCGCGAACCGCTATGGCGGCGACGCGCTCTATCCGGCCGAGCCGCAGGCGCGCGCGCGGGTCGATCAGTGGATCGACTGGCAGGGCACGGACCTGAACCGCTCGTGGGTCGGCGCGTTCCTCGGCCTCGTGCGCAAGTCGCCGGATCACCAGGACCCGGCGGCGATCGCGCAGTCGATCGCGGGCTGGACGAAGCACATGCAGATACTGAACGCGCAGCTCGAAGCGACCGGCGCGTTCGTGGCTGGCGACCGCTTCACGCTCGCGGACATTCCGATCGGCCTGTCGGTGAACCGCTGGTTCGGCACGCCGTTCGAGCATCCGGATTTCCCGGCAGTGAAGCGCTACATCGAGCGCCTGGCGACGCGCGAAGGTTTCCAGCAGTACGCGGGCAGCGCGAACCCGTAACGCATCGCATGTCGTGCGCGGCGCGGCGGCGTGATGTGCCGCCGCATCGCCGCCGCGCCGCGGCCGTCACGAGCCCGATGCCGGTACGGCCTCGAGCACGCGCGCGAGAAATGCCTCGTGATTCCATGCGGATTCCGGCCGCGACAGCCCGAGCCGCACGACCACCAGCTCGCGGCTCGGCACCACGCTCACGAACTGGCCTTCATGGCCGACCGCATGAAACGCGTCGACGGGCAGCGGGCTCGCGTGCGCATCGCGATCGTTGAACGGCTCCGGCACCTTCACCCACAGATGCGCGCCGAATTCCTGGCGCGTCGACAGCGGCGTCGCGCGCGTCAGGTAGCGCACCCAGCCTTGCGGCAGCAGCCGCTGCCCGTCCCACACCCCGTCCTGCCGCAGAAGCTCCCCGAAGCGCGCCCAGTCGCGCGCGCTTGCATACATGAACGACGCGCTGCCGAGCGTGCCGGCCGCATCGGGCTCGAACACCGCGCTGCGCATGCCGAGCGGCGCGAACAGCGCGCAGCGCGGAAACGCGAGGTAGTCGCCTTCGGTGCCGCCCATCGCCTCGCGCATCACGCGCGCGACGATCGCGCTCGTGCCGCTCGAGTAGTACCACTGCGTGCCGGGCTGCGCGGCGAGCGGCATGGCCGACGCGAAACGCGCGGTGTCCGGCTGCGTGAACAGCATCACGGCGACGTCGGACAGCGGGTCGTCGTAGTCCTCGTTGAATTGCAGGCCGCTCGTCATCCGCAGCAGCTCGTCGAGCGTGATCGCCGCGCGCGGATCGCCGCTGTCGCGCCATTCGGGCAGCAGCGCCGACGCGTCCGGCGACAGCTTGTGCTGCGCGACGAGCATGCCGGCCAGCGCGGCCGTCACGGTCTTCGTCATCGACCAGCCGGGCAGCGGCGTGTCGGCCGCGAAGCCGGGCGCATAGCGTTCGGCGATCACCTGGCCGCGCCACATCACGACGACCGCGCGGGTGCGCCGCGGCCGCGCCGGATCGGGTTCGTCGAACGCGCGGTCGAGCGCGGCCTGCAGCTTGCGTGCGTCGATGCCGGCGGGCGGTGCGGCCGGCGCCGCTTCGTGCGCGGGCGGCGGATCGGGGACGGGCGGCAGCGCGGCCGGCAGCCCGCCGGGCGACGGTCCGAGCGCGAGCGTGCAGCCGAGCCCGGGCCGGAAGTCCGCCTCGCGTTGCGCGAATCCGGCGAAGGTCGCGACGGCGCGATGATGCTCGGGATCGATCGACGGACGCACCAGCTTCAGCAGCGGATGCACGCCGGCCATGATGTCGACGTCGATCACCGACGCGGCCGGACGGCCCGACACGAACACGCCCGAACACAGCGCCTTCGCGGCATAGCCCGTCGCGATGGGCGCGAGCCGCGACAGCATGTAGCCGGTGTAGCCGGCCGCGGCGACGAGCGCGACGGCGGCACCGCGCAGGATCAGCGATTTGAAGGGGATCGTCATGCGCGAGCGTCCTCGGTGGCGTGCCGGCCGGCAACGATGGCAACGATCCGGCAGTGTCGCAGGTTCGCGCGAGCGGTGGCAATCGTGGGGGCGGGTGACGCCGGGCGGCGTCGGTCAGGCGGCATGGTGCCCGGCGTCTGCGAATCGCATGTGTCGATCGCGCAGGTTCGAACGGGCCGCACGCGGCCCGTTCGCGTGATGCGTCATTGTGCGTTGCCGTTGTCCGAACGCAGTGTCCAGACCGTCGCGGTATTCGTGTTGTCGTCGACGGCCGCGAATTCCGGCTGGCCTTTGCTGCCGCGCCCGAACGCGAGCCCGAATGCCGCGCCCGGCACGGTATCGACCTGCATCTGCGCGACGAAGCGCCCGTCCACCGTGAATTCGACGATCTCGCTCGGTTGCAGCGGGTCGGGGTTGACCGCGTCGCCGTTCGCGGTCACGAGATGGCCGTTCGGCGCGAGCGCCAGCGCGAGCGGGCCGTGCAGGTGCGCCGCATCGAAGTAGATCATCCGTCCGACGCCGCCGTTGCGATGCGTCGTCGCGGCATTCTGGATCGCGAACACCGCGTTGTCGCCGGTCGAGGCGACATACAGGACGTCGATGTCGGGATCGTACGCGAGGCCGGTCGGGCCGACGACGAGCGCAGCGGGATCGGTCCGGTTCACGTAGCCCGATGCGATGATTTGCGAGCCCGGCAGCATCCTGACGCCGTCGCTGCCGATCATCAGCTCGATCCGTGCGACCGTCCCGTTCAGCACGTTCGACACGAACGCGGTCACGCGCTGGCCGCGGTCGATCACGGTCATGTCCCACGGTCCGTCGAGCAGTGTGGTGCTCGACAGTTGCGTGACGAGATTGCCTTGCGGACCGATGACGAGCAGCGAGCCCGGGGGGACCACGGTCTTGCCGTCCGGTGCCGGCACGTTGCCGACCAGCACGAAGCCGCTGCGCAGCACCGCGAGCGCGGTCGTCAGGCCGACATTGCTGCCCTGGAAGAACGTTGCCGGCGTCTTGCCGGGCGACAGCTTGACGACCGTCGTGCCGGTGCCTTGCGTGTTCGATGCCGCGTTGAAGTTGGATACGACGACGTCGCCCGGTTTCAGCGTGCTCCAGCTCGGCACGCCGCGCGGCACGAACGCGATGCCGTACGGATTGACGTCGCCGTTGGCGGGCACGGTCGACGCCGTGACCGACGAGACCGGCAGGATCGAATTGCCGCCGCCGGCCCACGCGAAAGCCGACGACAACGCGATCAGTCCCGCGCCGCAAGCCGCGCGGCATAGCGTGCGCGCCATCGTGCGACAGGCGTGGGCGAGGATCGGCGGGTGATCGGCAAACGCGGCGTCAAACACGGGCGGGGCGGGCGAACGACAGGATGGGAGAGGGTCCATGGCATGACTCCGGTTGATGATCGCGAGCAGTCATCCCGGCTGCCGGCCTGCGCAGCGCGCGGATGTCCGGCGCGGATCCGCAGTCTTGCCGTGCGAGTCCGCACTCGAAATAAACGGATCGCGACGGCCGGATATTCCATCCGGCGACGGGCATTGCACGCGAGTCGGCGCGCATTGTTCGCCGCCATGGCGACACGGCCTGACAAGTTGAAATCCGGACCGCCGTCGGCCGATAATCGTCCGGCATCGTTCCCAGTCAAACCGCAATCGCAAACATCGGAAAACGCCCATGTCCTACGACAACAACAACCCGTTCGCCCGGATCCTGCGCGGCGAACTGCCGTGCGTGAAGGTCGCCGAAGACGACGCAACGCTCGCGATCATGGATCTCATGCCGCAGGCCGACGGTCACGTGCTCGTGATCCCGAAGGAGCCGGCCGCGCAGATCTTCGAGCTGTCCGGCGACGCGGCCGCGGCCGGCATCCGCATGACGCAGCGCGTCGCGGCGGCCGTGCGCGCGGCGCTCGGGCCGGACGGCGTGTTCATCGGCCAGTTCAACGGCGCGGCGGCGGGCCAGACGGTCCCGCACGTGCATTTCCACGTGATTCCGCGCTGGGAAGGCGTCGAGCTGCGGATGCACGCGCGCGACATCGCCGATTCGGCGACGCTCGAATCGGTCGCCGAGCGGATCCGCGCGCGTTTCGTGTAACGCGCAGACGGCGCGTGGTTCGGGCGGCGCCAGCCGGCGCGTGCCGCGACGCCGGGCGCGCCTGTTTCAGCGGTCACACCACGTAACACGTGTAACCGCTCGCGAAACGTGTCCCGGTGGCCCCGGCGCTAGACTCCGCGCATTGCCGCATCGAGCGACGGGAAGGGCCGGTTGTCTCTTCCGTGCCGGCCGTCGCAGGCTGCGACGGCGTGGTTTTCGCGAGATGCAACGTGCCCTCTTCGCCGGGAATCGAGTCATGTACAAAATCCTCATCACCTTTGCGCTGATCGGCGGCCTGTCCGGCTGCTATGTCGCGCCGCCTTACGGCTACTACGCACCCGCGCCGGCCTACTACGGCTATGCGCCCGCCTATTACGCACCGCCCGTCAGCGTCGGCATCGGCGGCAACTTCCGCATTCGCTGACCGGGCGGCGGGCGCGGGCGCCGCCCGCACGTCGAGCGGCCCCGTCGTTCGACGCTTGGCCGCCGCTTCCCGCACGGACGACTCGCGCGCCGCATGACGGCGCGCGTGCGCATGGCCCGCCCGGGTTCCTATACTTCACAGGAAAGCCCACTCCGGCGAGGCAGCCATGGCCGTTACGCGCAAGGTCGCAATCGTGGCGAGCGTCTCCACGCTCGTCTATCTCGGGCTCGCCGTGCTCGGCATCGGCGGGTTCGCCGCCTTCTTCTCGCATCCGCAACTGACCGTCATTGCCGTCGCGACGCTCGCGCTGGCCGTCGCCGCGTTGTTCACCGAAGGCAACCTGAGCGCCGGCGAACGCGAGAACCGCGACAACCGCTGGGTGCTCGCGGCGTTCGCGGCCAGCGGGTTCCTGCTCGCTTACCTGCCCGCGCTGACCGACCGGCTCGACGTATGGACCTTCGGCGGCGACACGGTGCGCTGGATCGGCGTCGTGCTGTACGTCGCGGGCGGCGTGCTGCGCATCTGGCCCGTGTTCGTGCTCGGCAAGCGCTTCAGCGGGCTCGTCGCGATCCAGCCGGGCCACACGCTGGTGACGGACGGTATCTATCGGAGAATTCGCAACCCGAGCTATCTCGGCCTGCTCGTCAATGCGGCCGGCTGGGCGTGCGCGTTCCGCTCGGGCATCGGGCTGCTGCTCGTCGCGTTGACGATGATCCCGCTGGTCGCCCGCATCCGTTCCGAGGAAGCGTTGCTGCGCGCGCAATTCGGTGCCGAATACGACGCGTACTGCGCGCACACGTGGCGGCTGCTGCCGGGCGTGTACTGACCCTCGTTCGTCCTGGATGGCCCGGTCGATCCCGGCCGCCTCGTGGCGCACCCGCGATGTGTTGCCACGTGTGTCCGAACCCGCGCGACGGGCGCTTCCGGCACCGCCTTCGAGTGCGGCCGGCCCACGGCCGGAGCCCGTGCCGGCGGGCTTTGCAGGCGGTTTTCGGCAACCTTTTCCGGTCCTGTTGCGGTAAACAACTTGTTACCAGAATGTCGACGGCAAGGGGACACGACCGGTGCTATTCTTCGCCGCAAGCTCATTGAAATGAATTGGTCCGGGATTCGGCACAATGCCGGCATCGACGTCGATCGATTCAGATCGTCGTAACGAGCAGACCTTTAATAACCAGATTGCGAACAAGGAAGAATACGGGAATGTGGAAGAAAATCGCCCCCACTCTCGTCGTCGCCGTGCTGACCGGCGCGACCGCACTGCCGGCAATGGCCGGTGACATGAACAACGCGCTTGGCGGCGCGCTCGGCGGGGTTGCCGGCGCAGCGGTCGGCGGCGCGGTCGGCGGCAGCACGGGCTCCGTGATCGGCGGCGCGATCGGCGGCGGCGCGGGTGGTGCCGTGACGTCGAACCGTCGCGAACGCACCGGCGCGATCATCGGCGGCGCACTCGGCGGCGGCGCGGGTACCGCGGCCGGCAACGCGATGGGCGGCCGCACGGGCGGCCTGCTGGGCGCAGCCGTCGGCGGCGGCGCCGGCGCGGCGCTCGGCGGCAACCTGTCGCGCAACTCGTACGACCGCGGCGACTATGGCGATCGCGGCCATCGTCACCGCAAGCATCGCCATCACCGCGACTGGGACTGATCCCCGCGGGCGCGGCACGGTGCGCGCTTTGCGCACCGGCGCGCCCGACGCGTCGGCACCCGATCCGACGGCCGGCCCGGCAGCTTCAGCCGGGCGGCCGTCGCCGGCAAGACCGGCGGCTTCTCCCCTTCGGCAGTTCATGCCCAGCCTCGTTCGACGGCTTGGCGCCTTCTCTCCCGCCTGACTTTTCCCGCTTGTAGACGGCATTCTCCCGTTGCATCGACATGCAGCCGGGCAGGTTCGGCCGACCCCGTTTCGATATTGCTGATCGACGCGTTGGCGTCCGGTCATCAGGATTTCCCTCATGCGCCGACGCATCCGCGGCACGCGTTCGCCGGCCGTCGCGCACCGCGGCGGGTAGTGGGAAATCGAATGGATGGCATCGCAACATTTAATTGGTCGATCAGGATCGACTTCGCTATCGTCAACGCTGCCCGCGTACGGACTCGAACCGTGCCGTCCCCCGTGCCCCGCCGCATCACCCCGAGTGTCCGCGGCCCGGCCGCCGGACCCGCAAGCATGGGGCGCCCCGCCCGCTGAACCGGGCGGACCCGTCGCGAAGCCTGGCCGACCGAACGAAGGCGCCCGCGCTTTCAAGCCACCCCGGCAACGATGTCCCGCCGCCGCATGCGTGCCCCACGCGCGTGCCGCGCCTGCCGTTGCGACCCGGGGCCGGACCAACCCATTGCCTGGATGCTTTATGTCTAAGACAACGTATTACGCGCCGCATGGCGGCCACCCGCCGCAGACCGATCTGCTGACCGATCGCGCGATGTTCACCGAGGCGTACGCGGTCATTCCGAAGGGAGTGATGCGCGACATCGTCACGAGCTGGCTGCCGTTCTGGACCAGCACGCGCCTGTGGGTGATCGCGCGTCCGCTGTCGGGTTTCGCCGAAACCTTCTCGCAGTACATCGTCGAAGTGAACCCGGGCGGCGGCAGCGACAAGCCCGAGCAGGACAAGAACGCCGAAGCCGTGCTGTTCGTCGTCGAGGGCGAGGCCGAGCTGACGCTGCAGGGCAAGCAGCACACGCTGAAGCCGGGCGGCTACGCGTTCATTCCGCCGGGCGCCGACTGGACGCTGCACAACGTCAGCGATGCCGCCGTGCGTTTCCACTGGATCCGCAAGCACTACCAGGTCGTCGACGGCATTCCGCTGCCGGAAGCGTTCGTGACCAACGAGCAGGACGTCGAGCCGATCCCGATGCCGGGCACCAACGGCGCGTGGGTGACGACGCGCTTCGTCGACATGAGCGACATGCGTCACGACATGCACGTGAACATCGTGACCTTCGAGCCGGGCGGCGTGATTCCGTTCGCCGAGACGCACGTGATGGAGCACGGCCTGTACGTGCTCGAAGGCAAGGCCGTCTATCGCCTGAACCAGGACTGGGTCGAGGTGGAAGCGGGCGACTTCATGTGGCTGCGCGCGTTCTGTCCGCAGGCTTGCTATTCGGGTGGCCCCGGCCGCTTCCGTTACCTGCTGTATAAAGACGTGAACCGTCACATGAACCTGACGCTGAATCCGGCGCGTTAACGCGCCACCGCGCAAGTCGGATACGAAAGCCCGCCGGTGCAAGCCGGCGGGCTTTTTTCATTGTGACCTGTGACCCGTCCGGAAACAGATTGACACGTTTTGCGGGCGCGAAGAAGCGCCGGATAGAACAAGGAATCGAGCGGAAGCAGAACCGGTCGCTAAACCGAAATCAGGCCCGCTACCGCGTGGCCTCTATTACATTGTCGACACACAGACTGGCGGGCGCTTGGGACGGCTCCATGATTTTGCGCGCACGGCGCAACGGTTCCGATTCCGGGCACCGCCATCAAGGCATATGGAATCGTCGAGGTCAGGTAATGAAAGCGGTCCGCTACAGCATCAATGTTCTTGCAACGGGAGCTCTCGGCGTGCTGCTCGCGCGCTGGTTCGTCCGACTTCCAATCGAGACGTCGATTCCGTCAACCATCGAATCGGTGATGGCGCTTTTCGGCGTCGACACGATCGCACATGCCGATGATGTTGAAGGAGTCGGGCTCCTTCTCGTTCTCGGTGTTTGCCTTGGTATCGCGGGTCTGATCGTATGGGGCGTGAATCGGTTGATTCAGCGGTCGACGCTCCACGGTTGACCGACCACCTTCGCACGAAGCACCCCGCATGCGATCCGGATCGCGGATACGACTCTCGGCGCCGGGAAATCGGACACCTTCCCCGACGATGCCGACTGTAAAGTCGGTCATACGACCGTGATGGCGAGTTCCTCCGCATACGCATTCAACCGGTCACCTACCCGCACCTTCAGCGTATCGATGAACCGTTTGATCTTCGCGTCGACGAACTGGCGGGACGAATACACCGCGTACACGTTGCGCTGAGCGGTGTGGAATTCAGGCAGGACGCGAACGAGCGACCCTTTACGCAAATCGTCGATTGCCGAGAAAGCGGCGATCAGCCCGATTCCCGCGCCCTCCTGCAGCACCGTGGACATCGCGTCCATGTCGTTGACACTGAAGTGCGATCCCGTTGGACGATACACCGCCTCGCCGGCCCTGCCTTGCAGATGCCACTCGTCCGGTGCGTAATCGACCGTGCTCAGGAGCACACATGTGTGATCGACAAGATCTTCCACACACTCGGGAGCCGGATGCCGTGCCAGATAATCGGGCGACGCCGCCAGAATGCAATGGCTGGCGCCGATCTTCTGGCTCACATACGCCGAGTCCGGCAGTGTGCGCGCAATCACGATCGCAACGTCGAGCTGCTCTTCGAGCAGATTCGGCATCCGCTGCGACAGCATAAGATCGACCGATACTTCCGGGTATGCGCTTCGATAGGCAAGCACGGCTTGCGAAACAAGCTGACGGCCTAATCCCGGAACCGTGTGCACGCGTAATACACCACGCGGCTCCAGCAGCGCATCGCGGGCTTCTGCTTCTGCCCGCTCGATGTCCGACAGGATCGCAACGCTGCGCTCGTAGAAACGTCGCCCCGCATCGGTGACTACGAGCCGTCGCGTCGAGCGCTGCAGCAACCGCGTGTTGAGATTGTCCTCAAGTACCGAGACCGCTCGGGAAATGTTGCCGACAGTCGTATCGAGGTGGTTTGCAACAGCCGTGAAACTGCCCATCTCGACCACTTTCGCAAACACCGACATGGTGTGAACCTTGTCCATTACGCATCCCTGGCTTTGAATTTTTCGTCGAATCGCTGCGTTTCGGCCCGCGCGAGCCTGTGATCATAGGGCCCGCGCCTGTTTCGTGCAGTCAGCGTGCGACCGCGTGTCGTTTTTGTGCATCCTTTCAATATGCCTTCATGTTCATCGGGGATTTTCTCTCCGGAGACAAGATTCATTCTTTCCGGCCCCCCTAAGTTGCCGTCCGCTTCACGTCTAGACTTGGTCCCGAAGTCAGGCAGTCGGAACACGGACGTTTCATACCCGAGCCCAGCCCGACACGGCGAATCATCCCGGCACGGCGTGGCGGCACGGTCCCCCAATCCGGCTCGCGGCGAACACATATTGAATCGCAATCCTAACCATAAAGGTTAATACCATGGACATCACTTACGACGCACTTCATCTTTTCATCAACGGCGAATGGATCGGCGCGAGCGAACGCGAAACGGCGCCGGTGATCAACCCCGCCACGCAAATCGAGATCGGCCGCGTCCCGCTGGCGACGGCAGCCGACCTGGATCGCGCCCTGCAGGTCACTGCACAGGCGTTCGACGTCTGGCGCAACACCGTGCCAGCCGAACGCGCGCGCATTCTGAAGCGCGGGGCGGAACTGATGCGCGAGCGCGCCGAGCACATCGCCACCGTCATGACGCTCGAGGAAGGCAAACCGCTGGCGGAAAGCCGTGACGAAGTCCTGCGTGCCGCGGACTACTTCGAATGGTTCGCCGAAGAGGCGCGCCGCATCGACGGCCGTGTGGTGCCGTCCAATCGCCCGGGTGTGCAACAGCTCGTGAAGAAACAGGCGATCGGGCCCGTCGCCGCATTCACGCCGTGGAATTTTCCCGCGATCACCCCGGCGCGCAAGCTCTCCGCCGCACTCGCCGCCGGATGCAGTGTCATCATCAAACCCGGCGAGGAAAGCCCCGCAACGGCGCTCGCGCTGGCACGCGCACTGGACGACGCCGGTTTGCCGAAGGGCGTGCTTCAGGTCGTATTCGGCGTGCCCGACCAGGTGTCGAAGCAGCTGATCGCTTCCCCGGTCATCCGGAAGGTGACGTTCACGGGCTCGGTGCCGATCGGCCGTCTGCTGTCGGCGCGCGCAGCCGAAGGCGTCAAACCCATCACGCTGGAGCTGGGCGGCCACGGGCCCGTCCTCGTATTCAACGATGCGGATGTCGAAAAGGCCGCGGTCGAAGGCGCGGCGAATCGCTTTCGCGGTACGGGCCAGATCTGCATCTCATCGACGCGCTTCCTGATCCAACGCGACGTCTACGACGAGTTTGTCGGGCACTTCGTGCGCGCAGCCAACGCGCTCAAGGTCGGCAACGGCTTGGATGCGGGCACGCAGGTCGGGCCGCTGGCAAATCCGCGCCAGCTTGCCAAGATGGAGGAACTCATCGCCGATGCGGTGGAGCGTGGCGCAAGGGTCCTCGCCGGCGGAAAGCGCATCGCGGGAGAAGGGTATTTCTTCGAGCCCACGGTCCTCGCCGACGTACCGAAGGACGCGCGTGTGATGCACGAAGAACCGTTCGGCCCGATCGCGGTGCTGATGCGCTTCGATGCCCTTGCCGACGGGCTCGCCGAAGCGAACCGGTTGCCATACGGGCTCTCCGCCTACGCATTCACGCGCAGTGCGCGCACGGCCATTGATGTAGCAGACGGTCTCGAAGCCGGCATGATCGGCATCAACCAGTACCGCATCGTTTCGACCGAACTGCCGTTTGGCGGCATGAAGGAAAGCGGCCACGGCTCGGAAGGCGGCGCCGAGGGCATCGAGTACTACCTCACGCGCAAGTTCATCAGCCAGGCCTGAAGGGGGATCGCCATGTCTCATACGCATTTCGACAGTCCGCGCGAGGCCGCGCGTGCCTTCACGCCGAAGCTCTCGGCATTCGTCGACGACACGCTCTATCCGCGGATCTGGAGCGATCCGGCGCTCTCGCCGCGGGACCGCAGCCTCGTGACCGTCGCCGCGCTGATCGCGGGGGGCCATCTCGACGAGTTGCCGGCGCACCTGCGCCGCGCGTTGGCAAACGGCGTAACCCGCGAAGAACTCGCCGCGACGATCACTCACCTCGCGTTCTATGCGGGGTTTCCTGCGGCAATCTCGGCATCGGCCGCGGCGCAGGCAACGCTCGGCGCGCAACCCCGGTCCGACGATTTCGCCGGCCATTCATCCACGACGCAGGACGGTTTGAAATGAAAGCCATCACATTCAACGAATTCGGCGAGGCCGAGGTTCTCCAGCTCGCCGACGTTCAGGCTCCCGAGGTTCGCCCCGACGATCTGCTGGTACGCGTCCATGCCGCAGGCGTGAATCGCGCGGATCTTACGCATCGGCGAGGAGGATACGGCCGTCCGAACTTCGGCGACTCGACGATCATGGGGCTCGAAATCGCCGGCGAGGTGATCGAGACGGGACCTTCCGTGCAGGGTTACAAGGTCGGTGATCGTGTAATGGGCGTCGTGGGCGGCGGGGCCTATGCAGAACTGGCGCGCATTGACTGGAGAATGGCGATGCCCATTCCGGCAACGATCGACTACGTGCACGCGGCTGCGATACCGGAAGTCTTCGTCACGGCGCACGAAGCGTTGTTGCATCTTGGCCGCTTGCAGCGTGGCGAATCGGTGCTTATTCACGCAGCGGCGGGCGGGGTGGGTTCCGCGGCGGTCCAACTGGCCTACGCAACCGGCGCGACGATATTCGCGACCGCCGAAGCCTCGAAGCTGGAACGGATCGTTCAACTGGGTGTGGACCATGCGATCGACTACAAGACGCAGGACTTTTCGGAAGTCGTCGCAAGCAGGACAGACAAACGCGGCGTCGACGTGGTTATCGACTTCGTGGGCGCGCCGTATTTTTCCCGGAATGTCGCGTCATTGGCAAACGGCGGCCGGCTGGTGCAGGTCGGCATACTCGGCGGCGGCGGTGACGTGAGCGTGAGTCTCGAACAGATCCTGTACCGTCATCTGCAAATCATCGGCACGGTGATGAAGTCGCGCGACCAGCGCGAGAAGCACGCGATGGTTCGGCGGTTTCGCGAACATTGGCTGGACCGCTTTGCGGGAGGAGCGGGCCTGGAGCCGGTCGTCGACAGCGTGTTTCCTCTCGCCAATGCCGCGGCTGCCCATCGACGGATGGAGTCGGCCCTGAACGTGGGAAAGATCATTCTGACGATGACCGAAAACATCTGAAGTGACGCTTGTTCACGTCGCATGCCTGTGCACGAAGCGGTTTGGCGGTTAAGCGGAGCGAAGCGGTCACTCGGCCAACTTGCGTGAGCGACCGCTTCTGGCCGGATACGGTGGTCTTCGCCGCTTTCCCTCGGAAATCCGCTACGGACCGAGCGCGATTGCCGCGAGTTGCGCAACCTGCAGCCGCGTATCGGGCGGCAGGCCGTCTTCCATCAACCACAGGGCCGACAGCCCCGACCACGCGAGAATCCATTGCAGCAACCACCGCCGGTCGAGCTGTGCGGCATCCGCAACGAGCACGACGCGACGCTCGAAGCGCGCGGGAGCCACAGCGATGTCGTGCGCGGGATTGCAGAACAGGTTCGCGTAGTCGAACGTGCGGTCGCCACGAAGCCCCTTCGGGTCGATCGCCAGCCAGCCGCGATCGCCGAAATACAGCAGGTTGCCGTGATGGATGTCGCCGTGCAGCACGACGTCATCGACGGGCGGCACGGCCAGCAGCCGGTGCGCCGTCTCGGCAGAACGCCGCAGCACGTCGTCGTCCGTGTCGTGCGACAGCAGCGCGTGGAACCAGTCGGGCAGCGGCACGGCCGCGGGCGGTGCCGGTGCGCGATTCGCATGCAGCCGCGCGACCACGCGACATGCGATCCGGATCGCGTCGTCATCGTGTCCCGCGGCGGACAAGCCGGCGAGCGTCGGCGCCGGCTGCGCGCGTTCGAGCAGTACCGCGTCGCTGTCGTGCAACCACACGCGCGCGGCGCCATCCCCGTTCCACCAGGTCATCAGCGCATTGCCGCGACGCTCTTCGTCGCAGGTCGCGACTTTCAGCATTGCCGGCCGTGTGCGCCAGACGACCGGCAACAGGCCGCCGCTCGCGGTCAGGATCGGGCCGCCGTCGGGAACGAGGCCCCACAGGTCGAGGTATCGATCGAACATCCGACGATGGTACAAGCGAACCGGCTCGCGCGCCCGGTGCGCTCGGCCGTGACGACATGCCATAGGCCTGCGTGCACCGCGCGAGCGGCCCCCGCCGGGCTTTCCTAAATAAAATTTAGCCAGCCAAACTTTGGCTGAAGAATGTTCCGGTTTCGCGCCATCCCTTCGACAATGCGCGCCTTTCGCGACGATCGGCGCCACTCGCGCGCCGGCCGTCGCGGCACTGAAGAAGGAGCCCGACATGACCGACCCCACCGCCAACCCATCGCCGCCCCCCGCGCCACCGTCCGCACCGTCACGCCGCCGCCGCGCATGGCGCATGCTCGCGGGCGCGCTGCTCGGCCTGACGCTCGCGTGCGCGGGCATCGGCGCATGGACGATTCACCGCATCTGGACGCAACTGCCGTCCGTCGAACATCTGGCCGCCTACCGTCCCGCGCTGCCGCTGCGGATTTTTTCGCGCGACGGCGACCTGTTGGCCGAGTACGGCGTCGAGCGCCGCGAGTTCGTGCCGCTCGAACGCATTCCGCCGCTGATGCGCCACGCGCTGCTCGCGGCCGAGGACGCGAAGTTCTACCAGCACGGCGCGATCGACGTCGGCGGCCTCGCGCGCGCGACCTTCGCGAACGTCGTGACCGGGCAGCCGGGGCAGGGCGGCAGCACGATCACGATGCAGGTCGCGCGCAATTTCTACCTGACACGCGACAAGGTGCTGAGCCGCAAGCTCGCCGAGATCCTGATGGCCATCAAGCTGGAGCGCGAATACGGCAAGGACAAGCTGCTCGAGCTGTACATGAACCAGATCTATCTCGGCGAGCGCGCGTACGGTTTCGCGGCGGCCGCGAACGTGTATTTCGGCAAGCCGCTCGACGCGCTGAGCGCGGGCGAGGCGGCCGTGCTCGCCGGATTGCCGAAGGCGCCGTCCGCGTTCAACCCGGTCGTCAATCCGGCGCGCGCGACCGCGCGGCGCAACTACGTGCTCGGCCGCATGCACGCGCTCGGCGAACTCGACGAGGCGACCTATCGCGAGGCGGTCGACCTGCCGATCGTGCTGGCGACCACGCCGCCGCCCGGCATCGTCGCGGCGCCGTACGTCGCGGAGCGCGCGCGCCGGATGATGGTCGAGCGCTTTCACGACGACGCCTATACGCTCGGCCTCGACGTGACGACGACGATCTCGATGCGCGACCAGCGCGCGGCCGAGGCCGCGCTCGGGCGTACGCTGCGCCGCCAGCCCGGCAAGCGCGATGTGCGCAACGGGCTCGAAGGCGCGCTCGTGTCGCTGGATGCGGCGACGGGCGACATGCTCGCGCTCGTCGGCGGCGCGGATTTCGGCCGCAACGTGTTCGACCATGCATTGCAGGCGTATCGCCAGCCGGGGTCGAGTTTCAAGCCGTTCGTCTATTCGGCGGCGCTGGAGAAGGGCTACTTCCCGGGCGTGCTGGTCGACGATACGCAGCGCACGCTCACGCATGCGGAAACCGGCGCGCGGCCGTGGCGTCCGCGCAATTTCGGCAACCGATACGAGGGCTTCATCCCGGTGCGGCGCGGGCTCGTGCGCTCGAAGAACCTCGTCGCGGTCAACCTGATGCAGGCGGCCGACGCGCGCTACGTGCAGCAGCATGCGGTGGGCTTCGGTTTCGACGCGCGGCGCAATCCGGCGTCGCTGCCGCTCGCGCTCGGCGCGGGCGCCGTGACGCCGCTCGAACTCGCGAGCGCGTACGGCGTGTTCGCGAACGGCGGGATACGGATGGTGCCGCGGCTGATCCTGTCGGTGAAGCAGCGTCATGGCAGCGCGATGTACGAGGCGACGACGCCTGAAGGCACGCGCGTCGTGTCGGTGCGCAATGCGTTCGTGATGGACAGCATGCTGCGCGACGTCGTGCGGGCCGGCACCGCGCGCGGCGCGCTCGCGCTGCGCCGCGACGACACGGCCGGCAAGACGGGCACGTCGAACGGCTCGAAGGACGCGTGGTTCGCCGGCTATTCGTCGGGCATCGTCGCGGTCGCGTGGCTCGGCTACGACACGCCGCGCCCGATGGGGCGCGCGACCGGCGCGACGCTCGCGCTGCCGGTCTGGCTCGACTACATGAAGACGGCCGTCGACGGACGTACGCCGGTCGATGCGACGCCGCCGCAGGACGTCGCGCTCGTCGACGGCGATTTCGTGTACGCCGAATACATGCGCGGCACTTGCACCGCCGACATGCCGCCGTTCATCCGCAGCCGTTTTGCCTGTGGCGGTGCGCCGGCGTCCGATGCGCCGGACGGGCGCGGCATGTCCGGCGAGCCGATGCCGGCCGCCGTCGACGCGGCCGAACGCGAACGCGTGCTCGACCTGTTCCGTACCGAAGACTGAGGCGCGCGATGCATACGCTTTATCTGATCGCGATCGTCGCGGAGGCGATGTCGGGCGCGCTGATGGGCATGCGGCGCGGGATGGACCGCTTCGGGCTCGCGCTCGTCGGCGCGGTCACGGCGCTTGGCGGCGGCACCGTGCGCGACGTGCTGCTCGGCCACTATCCGCTCGGCTGGATCGCGCATCCCGAGTACCTCGTGATCACGCTCGCCGCGGCGACCGTCGCGTCGTGGGCCGCGCGGCACGTCGCGCGCATGAAGACGCTGTTCGTCACCGTCGACGCGATCGGCCTCGCGGCGTTCACGATCATCGGCTGCGACATCGGCGCGTCGACGGGCACCGCGCCGATCATCGTCGTGCTGGCCGGTGCGATCACCGGCGTGTGCGGCGGGATGCTGCGCGATCTGCTGTGCAACGAGATGCCGCTGATCCTGCGCGACGAACTGTATGCGAGCGTCGCGTTCTTCACGGGCACGCTGTATGTCGGGATCCAGCATCTCGGCGTCGATGCCGGGTTCGCGACGGCGGTTGCGCTGGCGGCCGGCTTCACGATGCGGATGCTGGCCGTACGGCTCGGGTGGAAGATGCGCACGTTCGGTGTCGCGGACGTCGAGCGTTGAGCGAGGGTGCCGCACGGACGCGACGATACGCGTGTTCTACGCCGGCACCATGAGCGGCGGCGCCCCGTCGCCCGTTTCCACCATCCTCACGGCGAATCCGTAGCACTGCGCGATATGGCCGGGCGTCATCACGTCGCGCGGCGCACCCTGCGCGACGATCGTGCCGTCCGCGAGCATCGCGATCGTATCCGCGTGCCGCGCGGCGAGGTTCGGATCGTGGACGATCGCGAGCACGCCGAGCCGCCACTCGCGCGCTACCGTGCGCACGGTATCGAGCAGCCGGTGCTGGTGCGCGAGATCGAGCGCGGCGGTCGGCTCGTCGAGCAGCAGGTAGCGCGGGCTCGGCTGCGCGTCGTCGTCCGGCCACAACTGCGCGAGCACGCGCGCGAACTGCACGCGTGCGAGCTCGCCGCCCGACAGCGTCGTCACGTCGCGGCCGACGAGCGCGTCGGCGCCCGCGCGTTCGAGCGCCTGCCATGCGATGTCGCGATCGCAATGCGCGATCACGTGCCGCGGGCCGCCGCGCCGCGCATGCGGATAGCGGCCGAGCAGCACGATTTCGTCGACGCTGAACGGAAACGCCGGTTGCGCGGCCTGCGGCAGCACGGCGCGCAGGCACGCGAGCCGCGCCGCGTCGATGTGCGCGAGCGGTTCGCCGTTCAGCGTGATGTCGCCGGTCACGCGCACGCCGTTCGGCGCGACGCTGCCGGTCAGTTCACCCGCCAGGGTCTTCAGCAGCGTGCTCTTGCCCGCGCCGTTGCGACCGAGCAGCGCGGTCACGCGGCCGGGTTCGATCGACAGCGACAGGTCGTGCAGAACGGTGCGGTGCCGGCGGGCGACGCCGAGATGATGGGCAGTCAGCATGATGGGTGCATGAAGGATCAGCCGCCGAGCGCGCCGCGGCTTTTCCACAGCAGCGCGAGAAAGAACGGTGCGCCGAGCAATGCGGTGAGCACGCCGAGCGGAATCTCGGCGGGCGCGGCGACGGTGCGCGCGGCGAGATCGGCGGCGAGCGTCAGCAGCGCGCCGAGCAATGCGGCGCCGGGCAGCACGACGCGCTGGTCGGGGCCGCACGCGAGGCGCACGCAGTGCGGCGCGACGAGGCCGATGAAACCGATGATGCCCGCGCACGACACGAGCGCGCCGACCGCGAGCGCGACCGCGACGAGCACGCGCCGCTTGAGCCGCTGCACGGGCACGCCGAGGTGCAGCGCCTCGGTTTCGCCGAGCTGCAATGCGTTGAGCGCGTCACGGTCGCGCGCGAGCAGCACGCAGCCGATCGCGACGCACGGCGCGACGGCCGCCAGCGCGGACCATTGCGCGCCGCCGAGGCTGCCGAGGCTCCAGAACGTCAGCGAACGCAACTGCGCGTCGTCGGCGACGAACGTGAGCAGGCCGATCGCCGCGCCGACCAGCGCGTTGATCGCGATGCCGGCGAGCAGCAGCAGCGGCAGCGCGAGCCGGCCGCGCGACGCGGCGAGCCGGTAGACGAGCGCCGCGACCGCGAGCGCGCCGGCGAACGCGGCGACGGGCAGCACGGCCGCGCTCGCGTGCGCGGAGAACAACGCGGGGCCGAGCACGATCGTCGTCGTTGCGCCGAGCGCCGCGCCGCTCGACACGCCGACGAGCCCCGGGTCGGCGAGCGGATTGCGGAACAGTGCCTGCATCGCGGCGCCGGCCGCGCCGAAGCCGCCGCCGACCAGCAGCGCGAGCACGACGCGCGGCGCGCGGATGTCGAACAGCACCGCGCCTGCCTGCCGGGCGGCCGGGTCGCCGCTCAGCGCGGCCCAGGCCTCCGCCAACGGAATGCGGTACGCGCCCACGCACAGCGCGATGACGGACATGACACACACGAGCGCGGCCAGCGCGGCCAGCGCGAACGGTACGAGGCGGCGCGACGCGCCGACGCGCGCGGCGCTGGCATGCGATACGTGCGACCGCGCGGGGAAAGGCGAAGCATGAACAGGCATCGGGACGCTCCGGAATCAGGCGAGCGCATCCGACAGGCGCCGGTGCAGGGTCGTGACGGCGAGCGGCAGGCGCGGACCGAAGCCGAGCAGGAACAGCGCATCGAGCGACACGACGCGCCGTGCGCGGCCGGCCGGCGTCGCGCCGAAGCCGGGCGCGGCGAGCAGCGCGGCGCGCCCGCCGACCGCCGCGAGTCCTTCGTCGGAGATCAGCACGATGTCGGGGGCGGCGGCGGCCAGCGCCTCGGTCGTCAGCGGCTTGTAGTGATCGAAACCCTGCATCGCGTTGCGCGCGCCCGCGTAGCGGAGCATCGCGTCGGCGGCCGTGCGCTGGCCGGCGACGAGCGCCTGGTTGCCGGTATGGTTCAGCACGAACAGCACGCGCGGCGGCTGCGCGCCGCCGGGCACGCGCGCGGCGACCGCGTCGCGCGCGGCCTGCCAGTCGCGATCGAAGCGTTGCAGCAGCGCGGTGCCCGCGTCGCGTACGTCGAGCGCTTGCGCGACGCCGGTGATCTTCGCGCGCACCGAATCGACGTCGTGCCGCTCGTCGAACGTCGTGACCGCGACGCCCGCGCTTCTCACCTGCGCGATCGCGGCGGGCGGGCCGGCCTCCGCCGACGCGAGCACGAGATCGGGCCGTAGCGACAGCAGCCCCTCGGCCGACAGCGCGCGCTGGTAGCCGACCTTCGGCAGGCGCTTCGCGGCGTCCGGGTACGTGCAGGTCGTGTCGGTGCCGACGAGCCGGTAACCGCGCGCGTCGGCGCCGCCGAGCGCGAACGCGGTTTCCGCAAGCGCACCGCCGATCACGACCACGCGCTTCGGCGCGGCTTGCGCGAGCGCTCGGCCGGGCAGCGCGCCCGCGAGTGCGCTGGCGATCGCGCCCGCGAGCACGACGCGGCGTCGCGGCTGGAACGATCGCGCGCTCACCGCGCGTCTCCGCGCGCCGCCGACGGCAGCGTCGCGACGAGCGCGCGCCAGTCGTCGCGTTCGACGCGGCCGGGCTTGCGTTCGCCGAACAGCAGCGCGACATGGTCGCCCTGCCGGTCGAACAACTCCAGCGACGTGACGATGCCGTCGCTCGTCGGCTTCTTCACGACCCACGCGGCGGCGATCAGGTCCTCGCGCACGTGCAGGTTGAAGCCCGGGTCGAGCACGTTGATCCATGCGCCGACCTCGCGCACGTTCGCGACGGGGCCCGTGTGGATCTGGATCATCCCTGCATTGCCGACGAACACCATGATCGGCTGGCCGCTGCCCGCGGCCCGTTCGAGCACGTGACGCAGCGCGCGCGTCGCCTCGACCGGATACGCGTACCGCGGCTCGGCGAGGCGCAGCGCCTGCATGCGGCTCACGCCGAAGCGCTGCGTGATGCCGAAGAACTGATGCGTGTCGGTCATCGCGTCCCATGCGGCGCGAAAGCCTGCGACGTCGATCCCGGTATCGGCCCGCTCGGGCGTTTTCGGTGCGGCGGGCACGACGTCGAGCCCCGGCTCCTGCGACGCCGCGCGCCAGCGTTCGACGAACGCGTCGTACGCCGCGTGATCGCTGTGCGCGCGCAGGTAGACCTTGTGGATCGCATGACCCTGCGCGTCGAAGAACTGCAAACTCTTTAGCGGACCGTGTGAGGTTTCGTCGCGCACCGCGAACGCGGACGCCCAGTGACGGTAGAAGATGCGCAGGTCGATGTCGCCGAGCGCGAGGCCGACCGGGCCGTCGTGGCTCATCTGCGCATATTCGCCGTCCTTCTCGTGGACGGCCGTGTCGTTGCGCGTGAGCGCCATCACGCGGCCGAGGCGCGGCATTTCCTCGAACATCGCCGGAAAGCGCGCGTCGAGCCGCACCACGTGCTCGCCGACGAACGCGGCGAGCGCCTCGCCTTCGCTGACGCCGAGCGCCTGCGCGACGTCGCGGTTGCGCAGCTGGCGCTCGGCCTTGAGCTTGACGAATGCGTCGCGCAACGCGGCGGGCGCGCGGGCCGGCGTGGCCGGCTGGCCGGGAAGGGCGGAATGCATCATGTCGGACTCCTTCAAGTAACGGTTGGGCAGGAACGCGCGATCGCGCGCATCAGAAATCCACTTTCATGCTGACGGCGACGGTGCGTCCGGACGACGTATACGCGTCGAGCACCTGCGAATCGGCGGCGATGCCGCGCACGTCCGACCAGTTCCAGTATTTGCGGTCGAACAGGTTGCGGATGCCGATCGTCGCGCTCACATGCTTGTTGAAGCGGTAGCCGCCGCGCAGGTCGACGACGAACGACGACGGCGGCGCGAAGCACGCCTTGTTCGAGCAGTCGGACTTGTCGATGTCCTTGTCGCGTTTCGCGGCCTGGAACAGCAGGTCGGTCTGCACGAACCAGCGTTCGCCGGGTTCGTAGCGCACGCCGAACACCGCCGAGAACGGATTGATCGTGTTCAGCGGCTGGCTCGCCGCGCCGTCGTTCCGCGTCGAGCCCCTGGTGAACGCCATCGCGGTCTTCAGCGTGACGCCGTTCGGCATGATCCATTCGGCACGACCTTCGAGGCCGTGGATGCGCGCGTCGGCGAAGTTCACGTACTGGAACACGAACGGGTCGGTTGGCCGGCCGCCGCCCGCGATCGTCGTGCGCGCGATGAAGTTGCGGTAGCGGCCCGTGAACGCGGCCGCGCTGTAGCGCACCACGCCGTAGCCGGTGCCGGCCTTGCCGCGCAGGCCGGCTTCGAACGTGTCGCTGGTTTCGGGCTTCAGGTTCGGATTGCCGATCGACGTGTAGCCGTACACCGGGTTCGAGAAGCTGCTGTTCACCTGGTCGGGCGTCGGCGCGCGGAAGCCGTGCGCGTACTGTGCATACGGAATCAGCGCGGGCGTGATCTCGTAGAGCACCGCGACGCGCGGCGACACTTCGTTCGCGCTCGTCGACACCGCGGTGCCGGTGAACAGCGGATCGTTGCGCGTCGGGCTCAACCGGTACGTGTCGAAGCGCAGCCCCGGCGTGACGAGCAGGCGGCCATAGCCGACCTGGTCCTGCACGAACGCGCCGAACAGCGTGTAGTCGGTATCGGGAAACGCCTTGTTCGGGAACGCCTCGCCGACGCCCGGCACCGTGCCGTCGCGCAGGTTCGTCACGCGCGACAGGCTGCCGTCGACGCCATACAGCAGCTTGTGCGCGAGCGGGCCCGTCGAGAAGCCGCTTTCGGCGAACGCGGCGCCACCGAACGTGCGCTCCTTGTACTGGTTGTCGCGCGAGCGCGATTTCAGCGGCGCGCCGCGCGTCTCGAACGCGTATTGATCCTGCATCGCATCCTGGTAGTAGAACTGAACGTGTGCGTTCTGAAACCAGCGCAACGCATCGTCGCGGAAGTCGTAGTCGATGCTGAAGCGGTTGCGCTCGAGCCGGTCGTGCGTCGTGAGCCCGAGCGTGCCGGGCGGGTTGATCGCCGACAGCACGTCGGTGCTCACGCGGCGCTGCACGGTTTCCGCGGTGAATTTGATCGTGTCGCCCGCGGTGGGTGTCAGCACGAGCTTGCCGAGCAGCGATTCCGAATAGACGTCCTGCGGGTTCGACGTCGTGCGCAGCGTGCTCGCGGAATTGTCGCTGCCGCGCGTGTCGACCTCATGGCCGCGCCGGCCGTCGGCGATGATCATCCCCTGCACGCGGTCGTTGCCGCCCGCGGCCGACACCGTCGCGCCGACGCTGCGGTCGGCCGAGTCGTAACCCGGCCGGAGCGAGAAGTAGGTGGGTTTGCCGTAGATCGACAGCAGGTCGCGCGGATCCTTCGTGATGAAGTTCACCGCGCCGGTCAGCCCGTCGCTGCCGTACAGCGCCGATGCCGGCCCGCGCAGGATCTCGATGCGCTTGAGCATGTCGAGATCCGCGTAGTCGCCGCGGCCGGCTTCGAGCGGCCCGAACGAGAACGCGTTCGGCAGGCGGATGCCGTCTTCCATCAGCAGCACGCGATTGCCTTCGAGGCCGCGGACGTTGATGCTCGAATCGCCGTCGCGGCCGCCGCCGAGCGCGGCGCTGCCGGGGCGGTACGCGGTGCGGCGCACCGTGACGCCCGGCTCGTAGCGCAGCGCGTCCTTGATGTTGGTCGCCTGCTGCTCGTCGAGATCGTCGTCGCTGATGACCGACACGGACGCGGCCGTGCGGCTCGCGGCGGTGGCGGTGCGGGTGGCCGTGACGGTGACGGGGTCGAGCAGCGCCGCATTGCCGCGCGTGGATGCGGCGGCGGTGGTCAGCACGGCAGATGAAGGGTTGGCGCCTTGCGGCGACGAATCGGCGTAAGCCGGGGCGGCGGACAGGCCGAACGCGCCGAACAGCGCGGCACAGATCGGCCGCCGCGCCAGCGGATAGCAATGCACAGGTGGTCTCCCATTGACGATGACTAGCCCGAAGGCTGGCTGGGTGACGCGTTCACCTGGCTGGCCCATTCGCGCGCGGCAGGCGGCGAACGGCGAATTGAAAGGGAATTGATGATTCGTTCAGTGTAAATGAGAACTATTATCAATACAAGAACGGAAAGCGGCGTCTGAGGACGTGCGCCGCCGGCGCGGACCGGACGCGCCGCGCAGGGGCAAATTCGGGAGAAGCGGGCCGGCGCGGGTCCGTTATCGGCGTGAGCAGAGGCCCTATGCGAGCGATTCGATGCGAATCAGCAGGTTGCGCGCATGCGCGATGAACGCGTCGTGTGTCGCGCGATCGCCGTGACCTTCGAAGCCGGCCTGTTCGGCGAACGCGAGCTGTTCGGCGTAGAGGTCGACGAGCGCGCTGCGTGCGTCGGGCGGAAGCGCGCGGATCATCGTGACGAGCAGCAGTTCCTGCGCGCGCAGCATGCCGGACAGCGATTGGGGGTTCATGCCGACCTCCTCGAACGACGCGGCGGCGTGCCGCTCATTTCATAGTAGGTGGTCGGCGCGCGCAGCGGAAATCAGCCGGCGGCCGTCGCCGTCCGTGCATCGCGCACGACCTGCGCGACGCGTTCGACGAATTCGGGGTCGACGCTCGACAGCGCTTCGCGCTTGCCGTCGGGCATCTCGACCATCAGCCGGTACGTGATGTCCTGCGTGGTCCAGGCGAGATAGCCGACGACGGCGAGCATCACGCCGACGACCAGCGCGGCGCTCGATCCGCCGATGCCGCCGGCAATGGCGGCGACCACGCCGATCAGCGAGATCAGCGACGGCACGAGGCGATTCTTCGGGATCTTGACGACGTCGACGTTGCGGATGTCACGCAGCGGGAAGACCTGCCCGGCGGCCGACAGGCCGTTGCGCGTGACCATCACGCCGCGTTCGTTGAATGCGTTTTCCATCGTATGGTGCGTGGACGAAAACGCGCAGCGTAGCAGACTTCGTTGCCGCGTCAAACGAGACCGAGTGCCGCACGATGCGTGCGGGCCGGCCGCGCTGCGGGCAGGGACGGGTAACGAGGCGTAACGAGGGGGAAGTCAGAACTGCAGCTGGCCGTCGCCGTACAGGCGGCCCGGCACGTGCGACGCGACGACCTCGGCGATCTCTTCGTCGGTCGATTCGGCCGGCACGATCTGGCGCCGCGCGGGCGCGTCGAGATGCATCGTCCATTCGACGAGCCGGTACGGGCGGCCCCATGGGCGCTGCATCGCCACCGACACGCGGCAGCTCTGGACCGGTAGCGAATGCTGACGCGTCAGAATCGCGTGCAGATGGCTGAAAACGGTATCTTCGATCATCTTGGCCTCCGATCCTGTCTTGCGGGCAGTTGATGGCGGTGCCGTAGTGGGTCTCAAAAAAAAGAAGCCGCCGATGCTCAGGCGGCCAACAGGGGGGGTGAGAGCATCCTCTCAGCCCAGAATTAAGCGAAACTTAAAAGCCCATAAAAAAGCGCCCCGCATGGAGCGGGGCGCTTCGTGCCGTCGTCATCCGCGCGATGAGCGGACGAGTTAAGCGGATGCTTTAGAACTTGTGGCGGATACCGACGCGCGCGGCGATCTGGTTCGTCGCACCGTTGCCCGACGTGCTGAAGTAGCTCGTGCTCGAGCCGATCTGCGCCTGCACGTTGTTGCCCGACGCCTTCTGGCCGATGACCAGCGCGTACACGTCCGTACGCTTGCTGAGTGCGTAGTCGAGGCCGATGTTGCCCTGGTTCCAGTGTGCCGAGTTGCCGCTTTGCGTGGCGTTCGTGTACGTGTAGCCGACTGCTGCCGACAGGGCCGGCGTGATCGCGTACTTCACGCCCGCTTCATACGCGTTGTAGAACGTGCCCGATGCGCCAGCCGCGATCGGGGTGAACTGCGTGCGCGTCCAGAGCAGCCATGCCGTTGCCGGCCCGAAGAGGTAGCGGCCACCGACGCCGTACGTGCGCAGGTCGCGGATGTTCGTCAGCGCGATGTTCGCGATCGACGTCGAGAATGCCGGCGTCGACTGGCTCGGGAAGCGGATGTCCGTGTAGGCGGCGCCGAGCGCGAACGGGCCGTTCGCGTAGTTCAGGCCGAAGCTGTATGCGCGCGACGAACCGGCCGTCGTCGTGGTGCCCGTCGTGGTCGACGGTGCGCCTGCGAAGTCGGTCGAGTTCGAGAAGCCGTACAACGCGCCGAACGTGAAGCCGGCGTAGTTCGCGCTCTGGAACTTCACCGAGTTGTTGATGCGGCTCGACGTGAGCTGGTCGACGTCGTTCACGTGGTACGCGTAGTTACCCGCGACCGTGTTGCCGCCCGTCGAGTAGTTCGAGCCGAGGATGTCGGTCGAGAACGAGTACTGACGGCCGAACGTGACCGTGCCGTATTGCGCCTGGCTCAGGCCGACGTATGCTTGACGGCCGAAGATCGCGCCGCCCTGGCCGATCGTGCCGTTGCCGCTGTTGAAGCCGTTTTCGAGCACGAAGATCGCCTTCAGGCCGCCACCGAGGTCTTCGGTGCCGCGCAGGCCCCAACGGCTGCCCTGGGCCACGCCGTCGTCGTACTTGAACAGCTTGCCGCTGCCGCCGTTCGCGGTCTTGCTGTGGTTCACGTAGCTGATACCGGCATCGATGACACCGTACAGGGTCACGCTGCTTTGTGCGTGCGCCGTGCCAGCCGTTGCTGCGAGGATGGCGATGGTCAACAGTTTCTTGTTCAAAGGATTCTCCGAGCGAGTAAATGGCGTGTCCAGTTGCGGTTCCGGCGCTCTCTATGGGCGCTTTCACGGACCGGTCGCAACTTTATCGGCGGGCCACGTAATGAATGTGACAGCCTTTGTCATATGACAAATCTGTGGTGCCGATGCGACATTGGATTCTGCCCGGTTGTACAGCAGGGAGTTATACCGATTCCGCCTGAGATTCGATCGGAGTGAGGAATATGCACATGAAATAAGCTTGGTTGGTGCCGGTCCGGCCCCGTGCCACGATGCGCGCTTCAACAACGACACGGGACAAGAGGACACCATGCGACGTTCGATCCTGACCGGCCTCGGCGCGCTTGCCGCGGCGCTGGCCTTTGCCGCGCCCGGCGCGCACGCCGATTCCCAGACGCTGAAGATCGGCACGATGAGCGGCCCCGACGCGCAGATCTGGACCGAGGTGACGAAAGTCGCCGCACGCGAAGGGCTCGCGATCAAGGTCATCGAATTCAACGACTACGTGCAGCCGAACGCGGCGCTCGATGCGGGCGACCTCGATGCGAACGGCTTCCAGCACCAGCCGTTCCTCGACAGCCAGATCAAGCAGCGCGGCTACAAGATCGTCAACGTCGGGCTGACCTACACGGCGCCGATGGGCTTCTATTCGAAGAAGCTCAAGTCGCTGAAGGACTTGCCGGCCGGCGCGAAGGTCGGGATCCAGAACGATCCGTCCAACGGCAACCGCGCGCTGCTGCTGCTGCAGAAGTACGGCGTGATCAAGCTGAAGCCGGGCGTCGGCAGCAACGGCGTGAACGCGACGCCGCTCGACATCGCCGAGAACCCGAAGAAGATCAAGATCGTCGAACTCGACTCCGCGCAGTTGCCGCGCGCGCTGCCCGATGTCGACGCCGCATCGATCAACACCGACTACGCGGTGAAGGCCGGGCTCACGCCGGTGAAGGATGCGATCGCGATCGAGGACCTGCGCGGGCCGTACGCGAACCTGATCGCGGTGCGCGCGCAGGACAAGGACAAGCCGTGGGTGAAGAAGCTCGTCGCGGCCTATGAATCGGACGACGTGCGCAAGTTCATCGACCAGAAGTTCGGCGGCGCGATCGTGCCGGCGTTCTGAACGCTGCGCCCGGCTGCCCCCCGGCCACGTCGCCGGGCATGCCGCCGGACCGAAAAGCAAATCGCCCGCGCAAGCGGGCGATTTCGTTGGTGCGCGTCGCGATGCGGCGCGCGGGCCGGCCGTTCAGGCGGCCCGGACCGGAGGCGACTCAGGCCGACAGCAGCGACCCGGTGCGGATCGGGTTCGCGCCGGCAATCCGCGCGACTTCCATCCCGGCGGTCGCGAAGCGCACGATCTGGCGCGCGTACAGCACGCCCGATACGCTGCTCTTCAGCGTGATCACGCGATCGGTCAGCGGATCGACGATGTCGGCCACATCCTGGCCGGCCTCGATCCATGCGCCGACCGGCGTGCGGAACACGATCACGCCGGACACCGGCGCGACGAGCGGATCGGTGCCCGCGAGCGGCGTGGCCGGATGCGCGAGCGGCGGCAGCGGCGCGGGCGTGCCGTCGATGACGCCGCGCTCGGTCAGGTATTCGACGATCGCTTGTGAGTCCTTCTCCGCGAGTTCGTACGACACGTCGCGCTCGCTGCGCAATTCGACCGTGACGGAAATCGCGCCGTTCGGGATCGGGAAGCGATCGCCGAACCGGCTGCGCAGATCCGACCAGCAGAAACTGTGGATCTCGTCGAACGGGTTGCCGACCGAATTCAGCGCGAGCAGCGACGCCTGCGCGTCCAGGTAGCGCGACAGCGGCTCGACGTCTTCCCACAGATCGGGGTTCGTATACAGGTGCATCACCGCGTCGCTGTCGCAATGCAGGTCGAGCACGATGTCGGCGTCGAACGACAGCTTCTGCAGCGCGAGGCGCTGCGATTCGAGCTCGGTGCGCGGCTTCTGTTCGTCGAGCGCCTCGCGCATCGCGGCGCGTACGGCGGCGAGGTTGCGCTGCGCGTCGTTCGTCAGGCGGCCTTCGATGCGCGGCAGCACGAGCGCCGCGAGATCGTAGAAATTGCGGTTGAAGTTCTGCATCGAGCCGAGCTCGAAGCGGCCGAGGTGATCGCCGAACACGTGCTGCGACAGGCCGATCGGGTTCGGCACGGGGACGATGACCACTTCGCCGCGCAGCTTGCCGGCCGTCTCGAGCGCGGCGATCTTGCGGCGCAGCAGCGCGGCGACCAGCATGCCGGGCAGTTCGTCCGCGTGCAGCGACGACTGGATGTAGACCTTCCTGCCGCCGCGCGGGCCGTAGTGGAAGCTCGTGATCTGGCGTTCGGTGCCGACGGCGGGGGAAATCAGCGGATGGGTCTGCGTTTGCATGATGAGGGGAGGGCGGCGCAGCCGCGAGTGATCCGGTATGCGTGGAAGATCGATTGTACGTTGCCTTCCGCGAACCTATCAAACCGCGCGCCGGCCATGTCGATTTCCTTTACGAATCATCGGGTTGGTGCGTAAAAAATAACTGCGCCGCAGCCCTTCGTCCACGCGTGTCGAGCGGCCTTTCGCCGAGCGCGAGCAAAAAAAACGGGCTCCTTGCGGAGCCCGTCTGCGCGGTCGCGAGGCGCGCGTTGCGCGGTGTTACTTGCCGTACACGTCGAAATCGAAGTACTTCTTCGCGATCTTGTCGTACGTGCCGTCCTTGCGCATGCCGGCGATCGCGCCGTCGATCTTCGCCTTCAGGTCGGTGTCTTCCTTGCGCAGGCCGATGCCGGCGCCGTTGCCGAGCGTCTTCGGATCGTCGATGTCCTTGCCGGCGAAATCGAAGTTCGCGCCGCGCGGCGTCTTCAGGAAGCCGATTTCAGCCTGCACCGCGTCCTGCAGCGCGCCGTCCAGACGGCCCGAGATCAGGTCGGCGTAGACCTGGTCCTGGTTCTGGTAAGGCACGACGTTCACGCCCTTCGAGGCCCAGTACGTCTTCGCGTAGGTTTCCTGGATCGTGCCCTGCTCGACGCCGACCGACTTGCCCTTCAGCGATTCGGCCGTCGGCATCAGGCCGGCGCCCTTCTTCGCGACGAGGCGCGTCGGCGTGTTGAACAGCTTCGACGAGAACGCGATCTGTTCCTCGCGTGCCGGCGTCATCGACATCGACGACAGGACGCCGTCGAACTTGCGAGCCTTCAGTGCGGGGATCATCCCGTCGAAGTCGTTCTCGATCCACACGCACTTCGCGTTGATGCGGCGGCAGATTTCGTTGCCGAGATCGACGTCGAAGCCGACCACCTTGCCGTCAGCCCCTTTCGATTCGAAAGGCGGGTAGCTTGCGTCGACGCCGAAGCGTACGGTCGTCCAGTCCTTCGCGTATGCAGTGCCGGCCGATACGGCGAGCAGGGCCACGGTCACAGCCGCAAGAATCTTTTTCACTCGGTGACTCCTCGTTTTGTTCGATGGGTGCGCGGTTGTGCCGCGCCGTAAGCCTTCGGCCCGGCGCGGCTTCGCGTCGGACTGTCCGTTTCGCTGCCCGATGCGGGCGCGCGACGTGCGCAAGATTATCAAGACAAAATACCGGCAGGGCGCCTAGGACAAGCCCCGATACCGGACCCGACGGCTGCGCATGCGGCGCGCGACCGTTTCAGAGGAAGGAACGATTCAACCTAGCGTTTCGTTGACCGCGCGCTGCAGGCAGGTGACGAATTGCGATACCGCCGGCGTCGGCAGCAGGTCGCGGCGCGCGATGATCGACAGGTCGAAGCGCGGCATGCTTTCGTCGAGATCGGCCGTGCGGATCCCGAGCGGCGCCACCATCGCGGCCAGCGGGCGCGTGAAGCAGCCGATCACGTCGGAGCGCGCGACGAGCCCGAGCGTCACCGCGAACGACATCGGCGAGCGCAGCAGGCGCTTCGGCAGCGGCAGCCCGCGCGCCTCGAACATCCCGACCATCACGCTGTGCGGAAACTGCTCGGCGCCGACCGTGACGATCCATTCCGCGTCGAGCAATTCCTCTAATCGGCGCGCGTGCGCGAGCGGGTGGCCTTCGCGCATCACGACGGTGAACTCGGTCGACAGCAGCGGGACCTGCGTGAAATCGCGGTCGAGCGCGGGCACATGGTGCATCGCAGCGATGTCGAGCGTGCCGTTGCGCAGCTGCGCGAGCGCGTCGGGCACCGTCACTTCCTCCAGATGCAGGTTCACGTTCGGCATCGACCGGCGGAAGGCGGTGACCGCGTGCGGCAGCGCGGTCAGCGCGATCGACGGCATCGTGCCGACCGCGACGCGCCCCGACATTTCCCCTTTCACCTGCTCGACGGCCTCGACGGTGCGGCGCATGTCGCCGAGCAGCTGCTCGGCGCGCGGCAGCAGCGCGTGGCCGCACGCGGTCAGCTCGACGCCGCGCACGCTGCGCACGAGCAGTTCCGCGTTCAGCGCCGTTTCGAGTTCGCGGATCGTGTGCGTGATCGCGGGCTGGGTGACGCCGAGCTCGCGCGCGGCGGCGCGCAGGCTCTTGTGATGCGCGGCGGAGACGAAGGCCTGGAGCTGCGCGATGTTCAGGTGGTTGCGGATGCGGGTCATCGATCGGTTCGGATCTGGCGGCGGGCCGGGGCGCCGGCGCGAAGATCGATAGGGTAGCGCGAGGTGACGGCGGGCGCGGGGCGGAACAAAAATCGCGCGGCGGTGCGCGGCACAGTTTCGCCGTGTCCGGCGGCAAACCGATCAGGATTGCAGATGATGTTGCGTGCGTGTTCGAGATGCCGTCGATGTATGCCGCGATACGACATCATCGCGTTTCCGTTCGACGGCGTCCCGGCGTGTCAGGCGAGCGCCAGTTCGACGGCCGCGAGCGTGCGGCGGCGGATCCAGCCGCTCCCGAGCCGGATCGCGAGCCAGTACGGCAGGAACAGCAGGCGCGTGCGCGCGCTCGGACAGTGCACGAAGGTTTCGGTGCGCAGCAGCCGCGCGCCTGACGACAGCCCGACGACCTCGAAGCGCAACACCAGCTTCGCGTCATCCGGATCGTCGTGCCGCACGAACGCCGCGGCGTCGTCGATCGTGCGCACGTCGGGCGTCGGACGCCAGAAGCGTCCGACGAGCCCGAGCGACAGCGACGTGTCGTCGCGATGCAGCAGCGTGAACGAATCGAAGCCGAAGCGCTCGCGGGCGGCGCCGGCCGGACGCTGGCCCAGCGCGCGGGCGATGGCCGCCGGCGCTTCGCGCACGGCAAGCAGCGCGTCGATGACGGGATCGGCGCGCATGTCGAGCGTGGCCACCGCATCGATGATGCGCGACGGCGGCGCGTCGATCGGCCGCGATTCATGAACTTCGACGAAACCGAACGACGGGATGAACGGTGGCTTGCGCGCCGCGGTCCGCGTGTCTGATTCGGAGACGATGCCGAACGGATTCATGAGCGTTCCGGAGGATAAAACGCGATCGTAGCACCGCGTGCGGATTCGCGATGCGCGGCACGCTGCCGCGGTTTCCCGTCCCGGCCGGAGGGCCCGCCGGAACCCCCGTCGCACCGACGAAAAAAAGCCCGGAAACGTACGTTCCCGAGCCTGGAGACCATCAACGACGATGGTGGAGGAGACGATGCCGTCCCGATGCGCGCCGCCCTTCGGCAGGCGACGTCGCGCATGATCCGCGGTCAGATCGCCCAGCCGCCGAGATAGAACGTGACGAGCACGGCCGCGATGAGCACGGTGCCGACGTTGAGCTTGCGGAATTCGCCGCTGGCGACGCGGCCGATCACGAGCGTCGAGAAGCCGAGCATGATGCCCGTCACGATGTTCGCGGTCAGCACGATGAACACCGCGCACACGAGGCCCGACATCGCGTCGACCATGTCGTCCATGTGCAGCTTGCTCACGCTGCCGAGCATCAGCAGGCCGACGTACATCAGCGCGGGGGCCGTGGCGTACGACGGCACGAGGCCCGCGAGCGGCGAGAAGAACATCACGACCAGGAACAGCACGCCGACCACCGCGGCCGCGAGGCCCGTCTTCGCACCGGCCGCCACGCCGACGCTCGACTCGATGTAGGCCGCCGCCGGCGCGCCGCCGAGGAAGCCGGAGAAGATCGAGCTGACCGAATCGGCGGTCAGCGCGCGGCCGCCGTTGATGATGCGGCCGTTCTCGTCGAGCTGGCCGGCCTGGCCCGCGACCGCGCGGATCGTGCCGGTCGCGTCGAACACGGCGGTCATCACGAGCGCCAGCACGCTCGGCAGCACGGCCATCGACAATGCGCCCTTGATGTCCATCGCGCCGATCAGCGACGCGTGGCCCGGTGCGCTCAGCGACGGCAGCGCGAAGATGCCGCGGTACTTCACGGCCGGATCGAACGCGAGGCCGATCAGCGAAATCGCGACCACGACGAGCAGGATGCCGCCCGGCACGCGACGCTTCTCGAGCCCGAAGATCGCGGCGAGGCCGACGACCGACATGATGACCGGGAACGCGGTGATCTGGCCGAGCGAGACCGGCAGGCCGGCGCCCGGATTCTTGATCACGAGGCCGACGTCGTTCGACGCGATCAGCAGCAGGAACAGGCCGATGCCGATCCCGGTGCCGTGCGCGACGCCCGCGGGCAGGTTGCGCAGGATCCACGAACGCACGCCGGTGACCGAGATGCCCGTGAACACGAGACCCATCAGGAACACGGCGCCGAGCGCGACGGCCGGCGGCAGGCCCTTGCCGAGCACGAGCCCGAACGCGGTGAACGCCGTCAGCGAAATCGCGCAGCCGATCGCGATCGGCAGCTTCGCCCACAGGCCCATCAGCAGCGAACCGAACGCGGTGGTGAGGCAGACCGCGACGAATACCGCGCTCGTGTCGAAGCCGGCCTTGCCGAACATGCCGGGCACGACGAACACGGAGTAGACCATCGCGAGGAAAGTGGTCACGCCCGCGACGATTTCGCGACGCTGCGTGCTGCCGCGCGACGAAATGCCGAAGTACCGGTCGATGACTCCCTTGGTGCCGAAGTCCGTTTCTTCCGCGCCGACGCCGACCGTCGGCTGCACCGGGGTATCACTCATGAGCTTGCTCCTTTATCAGCATGCTGAAACGGCCCGTGGCGGACCGTCGTCAGGGTGTCTCGAATCTGGTTGGAATGTTCGGCGGCGTCGTGGGGACGCTTCACGCGTGAGTCGTGTCGTCGTACGCGCGTCGAAGGGGGCGCGTATGCCGCGTCGTGCGACGCGTGGTGCGGTCGATCCTGTCACGTGTGCTTTGCCGTAGCGAAGGTTAGGCGAACGGCCCGTCACGTCCCATTGGGGGATGAGCATGCAGCGCATGTCGCAGCGCTTATATCGGCGTGCAACGGGGCTTCGTGGTCGCGGAACGCGTGTATACGCCTAGTTCGAATCCGTTAAGGCGACTATTTGAATGCAGGGTCGGCGGGCGGGGCGGGAGCGGGTGATGCATCGACTCTTACGAAGGACTTTCGGAGAGGCTGCGCGGGCGCGCGGAAACAGCCGCGCCGGATGTGAAAACGCGGCCGTGCGCAACCCGCATCCGGATGATGCCGGTGCCGCGCGCGGGCCGCGCCCGCGCTCGTCCTGGCCTGCCACTGCATCAGACACGCGCGAGATGCGCGAGGTACGTGCAGAACATGTCGGCCATCGCGGTCGCATATGCGTCGATTTCCGCAGGCGTGCGCGCGGTTTCGGAGAATGCCTTGCCGCCCGTCGTGAGCGTCGTCATGATCAATTCGCACGCGAGCGCATGCGTGGCGTCGGGCACGTCGGGCAGCGCTTCGCGCATGAACGCGCTGAAGATCCGGTTGCACGCGGCCTTCACTTCCTGCGCCTCGGGGGCGTCGCGATAGAGCGGCGCGGCATCATCGAGTGCGATGCGCATGGGCGCTTCGTCGCATTCAGAACGGATGAACGCGTGGACGGCGGTGCGCAGGCGCTCGGGCGGCGTCTGCTGCGGGTCCTGCAGAATCGCGCAGAGCATCCCGGACGTCTGCCGCCACTCGTCGTGCTGGAGCCGGAACAGCACGGCCGCCTTGTTCGGGAAGTACTGGTACAGCGAGCCGACGCTCACGCCGGCGCGCTCGGCGACGCGCGCCATCGTGAAGCGCTGCGCGCCTTCGGTCGCCAGAACCTGAATAGCGGCCTGCAGCACGGCGTCGACGAGCTGGGTCGAGCGGGCCTGCCGAGGCAGTCTGCGCGAGGCGATCGGGGTGTTGCGGCGGTCGGTCATGACGGGTCTGCCAATGCGAATAGTAAAACATGAATAGTTCGTCATATTCTAGTCGGGCGCCCTGACGCACTCAACCTGACACCGGAGATTCGCATGACCACCCTGATTCACGACCCGCTGGCGGCGCTGCTCGCGCGCCTGTTCGACGAAGCCGAGGCATCGTCGCCCGCGTCGAGCCCGGACTTCGCCGACCTGTCGCACGACGAGCACGCGCGGCTGATGCGCAGCAAGACCGGTTACGCCGATTTCTATGCACGCCTGAAGGACTATCCGCTCGCGGTGTCGCGCGAGACGGGCACGCTGCTGTACATGCTCGCGCGCGGCTGCGGTGCGCGCTCGATCGTCGAATTCGGCACGTCGTTCGGCATCTCGACGCTGCACCTCGCGGCCGCGCTGCGCGACAACGGCGGCGGCCGGGTGATCACGAGCGAGTTCGAAGCGTCGAAGGTCGAACGGGCGCGCGCGAATCTGACGGCGGCCGGGCTGGCCGATCTGGTGGAAATCCGCGTGGGCGATGCGCTGCGCACGCTGGCGGCCGATCTGCCGGAGACCGTCGATCTCGTGTTGCTCGACGGCGCGAAGGCGCTGTATCCGGAGATCCTCGCGCGGGTCGAGCCGCGGCTGCGGCCCGGCGCGTTCGTCGTCGCCGACAACGCGGAATACAGCCCCGACTACCTCGCCTACGTGCGTGCGCCGGAGAACGGCTACCTGTCGGTGCCGTTCGGCGGCGATGTCGAGCTGTCGATGCGGATCGGCTGAGCGGCGAGACGTTGCAAGCATGCTGGCCGCGCGGCGCGCGCCGCCTGGGCCGCCGTGAACGGCAGGCTCGCGGCGAGCGCGAGCCGGGCGAGCGTTGCTTTCATGCAGGATTCCTTCGGATCGTTTACGCCGCGGCTTGCGCGAGCGTCGGATAGTCGGTCAGGCCCTGTGCGCCGCCGCCGAACAGCGTATTGCGGTCGTGCGGCGTGAGCGCGGCGCCGGTGCGCAGGCGCTCGGGCAGGTCGGGGTTCGCGACGAACGGGCGGCCGAAGGCGACGAGGTCGGCCCAGCCGGCGGCGATCGCTTCGCGGGCGCGCTCTGCTGTGTACGCGCCGGCGTAGATCAGCACGCCCGGGTACGCGGCACGCAGCTGCTGCTTGAATTCGACCGGCATCAGCGGCGCATCGTCCCAGTCGGCTTCCGCGATGTGCAGGTAGCCGACGCCGAGTTCGCCGAGCAGCTTCGCGGCGGCGAGGTAGGTCGTTTCCGGATCGTCGTCGACGCAGCCGTTCAGCGTGGTCAACGGCGCGAGGCGGATGCCGACGCGCGATGCGTCGCCGGTGCCTTCGATCAGCGCCTGCGTGACTTCGCGCAGGAAGCGCAGCCGGTTTTCGAGCGAGCCGCCGTACGCGTCGGTGCGCGTGTTCGCGTTCGAGTCGATGAACTGGTTCACGAGATAGCCGTTCGCGCCATGCAGCTCGACGCCGTCGAAGCCTGCCTCGATCGCGTTGCGCGCGGCGGCGCGGTACTGATCGACGATCTCGCGGATTTCGTCGACGGACAGCGCGCGCGGCTCGGAGGCCTGCACGAAGCCCGGCGTGCTGCCGTCTTCACCGGCGATGAACACGTTCACGCCCTTCGCCTGGAGCGGCGACGACGACACGGGTTGCCGGCCGCCGAGCAGGCTCGTGTGGCTCAGCCGGCCGACGTGCCACAGCTGCGCGAAGATGCGGCCGTGCGTGGCGTGGACGGCGTCCGTCACCTTGCGCCAGCCGGCGACCTGCGACGGCGTGTGGATGCCGGGCGTCCATGCGTAGCCCTTGCCGAGCGGCGCGATGTAGGTGCCTTCGCTGACGATCAGGCCCGCACTCGCGCGCTGCGCGTAATACGCGGCCATCAGTTCGTTGGCTTCGTCGCCGGGCTGGCTCGCGCGCGAGCGCGTCATCGGCGGCATCACGATGCGGTTCGGCAGCGTCAGCGCGCCGAATTGCAGCGGTTGGAACAGCGGGTCCTGGGTCATGATGGATTCCTGTCGGTGCCGCGGCCGGCTGGCCGCGGACGGGTCGATTGAGGGTGCGGCGCGCTTAGTCCCACGTCGGCGCGAGGCCGGCCGGATCGACTTCGCGGCCGTTGCGCTCGAGCGCGGCGATCTGCGCCATGTCTTCGTCGGTGAGGCGCAGCGTCTGCGCGAGCAGGTTGCTCGCGAGGTTCTCGCGCTTGGTCGACGACGGGATCACCGAGTAGCCGAGTTGCAGTGCCCAGGCCAGCGCGACTTGCGCCGGCGTCGCGTCGTGACGCCGCGCGATCGCGCCGATCACCGGGTCGCCGAGCACCTTGCCGTACGCGAGCGTCATGTACGACGTCACGTGGATGCCTTCGGCGTTCAGGAACTCGACCAGCTTGCGGTTCTGCAGGTACGGGCTGAGTTCGATCTGGTTCGTCGCGATCGCATCCTTGCCGACCACCGCGATCGCTTGCTTCGTCAGTTCGATGTTGAAGTTCGAGATGCCGATCTGGCGCGTGAGGCCCTTCGCCTTGGCTTCGGCGAGCGCAGTCATGAATGCCTCGAGCGACACGCCGTTGTCCGGGGCCGGCCAGTGGATCAGCGTCAGGTCGACATAGTCGGTGCGCAGCTTGCGCAGGCTCTCCTCGAGGCTCGCCACCAGCTTTTCCGGTGCGTAGTTGTCGACCCAGATCTTCGTCGTGAGGAACACGTCTTCGCGGCGCACGCCCGACGCGGCGATCGCTTCGCCGACTTCGGCTTCGTTGCCGTAGATCTGCGCGGTGTCGATCGCGCGATAGCCGACTTCGAGGCCGTTACGGACCGAGTCGATCACAACCTGGCCTTGCAGGCGGAACGTACCGAGGCCGAATGCGGGAATGTTGCTCATCTTGTGCTCCTGGGATAGGTGGACCGATTGCGGTATGGAAGTCATTCTGGCGTTTGATACTGATGAGATAAACGCCTTTAGAGGTCAAAAATATTTGATTTAAAGTCAAATATCTGTCGTGGGTCGAGCCGGCTGCCGGCGTGCCTTCGTCAGGCCGTGGCCGTGTGCGCGCTCGTGTCGGCAGCGTCGTTCGCATTCGCATGGAATGCCGGCAGCACGTCCGACGCGATCTCGGCCATCGTCTCGTCGAGCGGACGGCGGTTGCGGCGGAAATGCAGGCCGATGTGCTGCACGCCCGCGTCGCGCATCGCCGCGAGTTCCTCCGTCAGCGCGATGCGCCCGGCGCGCGCGCCGAAGCGGTGCCGCTGCAGCGGCTCGTGCGGATCATCCGCGAGGTCGAGGTGGATGAAGCTCACGTACGGCTTGTTGCCGGCCACCGCGCGCCAGTTCGCGACCCGTTTCAGGTGATCGTCCGGCGTGCCCGGATACGCGAGGCAGCCGTCCATGTGTTCGCCGATCCAGGCGGGCGTCTGCTGCGCGAGACCCGCGACGAGCAGCGGCACCGGCGAGCGCGCGGCCGGCAGCACGTCGAGGCCCGGCGGCAGGTGAGCGCGCGCGCCGTCGCGCAGCAGCGCGATCTGGTCGCGGAAATTCGCGCCGCGCGATGCGAAGTCGCGGCCGAACAGCGGATATTCGACCGGCCGGTCGCCGCTCGCGACGCCGAGCAGCAGGCGTGAGCGGCTCAGTTCCTGGATCGTCGCGGCGGATTTCAGCGTCAGCAGCGGTTCGCGCAGCGGCAGCACGACGGCCGCCGTGCCGAGCAGGATGTCGCGCGTGATGCCGGCGAGGTAGCCGAGATACGAGAAGGTCTCGAACACCTGCGCGGCGTCGCCGAACGACGGGTCGTACACCGGCACGTCGCGCACCCAGAGCGCGCGGAAGCCGAGCGTGTCGGCCAGTTGCGCGAGTTCCGCGTGCATTTCCAGGTCGGGCACGCCGGGGCGGCGGCCGTCATGCTGGCGCTTCGCGTCGCCGGCCGGCGACCAGTCGTTGTCGAGCGGCAGTTCGATGCCGATGCTGAAGCCGCCGGCGGTGAGCTTGTCGAGTGAGGTGGACATGATCGGGCGTCTCCGTTCAGATCGCGCGCAGGCTGCCTTCGAGCCGGTAGAAATCGAGCGACGCCGCGGTGAAGAACGAGCGCGATGTGCCGGCCGCGAAGTCGTCGATGTGCACCACGGTGGCGCGGTCGGCTTCCTGCCACGAGATCGCATAGGTCTCGCCGGCGACGTGCTGCCACGTGCAGGCGACTTCGCCCTTCGCGCCGGCGTATGCGCCTTCGGTGATTTCGTAGCGCATGCGGAGGCCGTCTTCGTCATAGGCGTTGAGCGCGGTGAGGCCCTCGTAACGGACTTCGAACGTCTTGCCGGCGAACGGCGGGCGTTGGGTCGATGCGTTCATGCTGAGCAGCTCCTGCAAAAGGTTGACGTTCAATGGGCGAGTTCGACGGGTTCGGCCGTGCGTTCGGGCAGCCCCTGGCCGCGGTCGAGACGGCCGCTCAGCGCGGTCAGCGCGAATGCGCCGAGCGTGACGGCGGCGGCGATCCACGGCGTGTGGCCGAGGCCGACGTTCGCGACGATCAGGCCGCCGAGCGACGAGCCGCCCGCGACGCCGAGGTTGAACGCGGCGATGTTGAAGCCCGATGCGACGTCGGTGGCGTCCGGCGCGAAGTGGCGCGCCTGCTTGACGACGTACACCTGCAGGCCCGGCACGTTGCCGAACGCGACCGCGCCCCACGCGAGCATCGTCAGCACCGCGAGCCATTTCACGTGCACCGTGAAGGTCAGCGCGAGCAGCACGATCGCGAGCAGCAGGAAGATCCGCTTGAGCGCCTTGACCGGGCCGACGCTGTCGGCGAGCTTGCCGCCCCACACGTTGCCGACCGCGACCGACACGCCGTAGCCGACGAGCACGAGGCTGACCTGCGATGGCGTGAAGCCGGCGATCTGTTCGAGCAGCGGTGCCATGTAGGTGAACGCGATCAGCGAGCCGCCGTAGCCGACCGCCGTCATCGCGTAGACGAGCAGCAGGCGCGGCTGGGCGAGCACGCGGAACTGGCGGGCGAGCGGCGCCGGCGGCGTTTGCGGAAGACCGCGCGGCACGAACGCCACCGCGCCGAGGAACGCGACGAGGCCGAACAGCGCGACGATCAGGAACGTCGCGCGCCAGCCGAAGTGCTGGCCGATGAAGGTGCCGAGCGGAATGCCGGCGACGAACGCGACGGTCATCCCGCTGAACATCGTCGCGATCGCGCTGGCGGCCTTGTCCTTCGGCACGAGCGTGGTCGCGATGATCGAGCCGACCGAGAAGAACACGCCGTGTGCGAGGCCGGTGAGCACGCGCGCGACGATCAGCGATTCGTAGCCCGGCGCCTGCCAGGCGACGAGGTTGCCGACGGTGAAGAGCGCCATCAGCGCGGCGAGCAGCATCTTGCGCGGCACGCGGCCGGTGAGCGCGGTGAGGAGCGGCGCGCCGATCGCGACGCTCAGCGCGTAGAGGCTGACGAGCAGGCCGGCCGACGGCAGGCTGACGCCGAGATCGGCGCCGATCGTCGGGATCAGCCCGACGATCACGAATTCGGTCGTGCCGATGGCAAAGGCGCTGATGGTCAGCGCAAGCAGGGCGAGTGGCATGGCGGGATCCTGGTTCCAGTGAGGATGGAGCGCAGTGTGCCGCCTTTACTTTTGCGGAAAAACTGGTCTATAAACCAAATTGTTTTGATTTCAGATCAACAATGAAGATCACCCTCGACGAACTCCAGGCCTTTGCCGCCGTGGTCGACACCGGTTCGATCACCGCCGCCGCCCAGCAGCTCGACCTCACCGTGTCGGCCACGAGCCGCACGCTCGCGCGGCTCGAGGAGAAGCTGAAGACCACGCTGCTGCGCCGGACCACGCGCCGGCTCGAACTGACCGAAGAGGGGCGCGCGTTCCTGCAGGAGGCGCGCGCGATCATCGAATCGGTCGAGAACGCCGAGGAGCAGATGCTCGCGCGGCGCGAAATGCCGTCGGGGCGGTTGCGCGTCGATGCCGCGACGCCGTTCATGCTGCACGTGATCGTGCCGCTCGTGCGCGGCTACCGCGAACGCTTCCCGAAGGTCGACCTGGAGCTGAACAGCAACGAAGGCATCATCGACCTGCTCGAGCGGCGCACCGACGTCGCGATCCGGATCGGCCGGCTCAAGGATTCGACCTTGCACAGCCGGCGGATCGGCAACAGCCGGCTGCGCATCCTCGCGAGCCCCGCCTATATCGAAGCGCACGGCCAGCCGCGCAAGGTCGAGGATCTCGGCAAGCACACGCTGCTCGGCTTCACCCAGCCCGAATCGCTGAACGTGTGGCCGATCCTCGGCGCGGACGGCGAGCCGAGCCGCATCGAGCCCGCTATCTGGTCGTCGAGCGGCGAGACGCTGCGGCAGCTCGCGCTGGAGGGCGCGGGCGTCGTGTGCCTGTCGGATTTCATGACCGCGCAGGATCGCGAGGCCGGGCGGCTCGTGCAGGTGCTCGCGCGGCAGACGCTCGACGTCGAGCAGCCGATCAACGCGGTGTATTACCGGAATACCGCGATTTCGTCGCGGATCGCGTCGTTCGTCGATTACATGATCGAGGTGCTGGGCGGCGGGAGCGGCGGCAGCGATGCGCCGACGCGGCGCAAGGCGGCGTGGATGGGGACGGTGTAGCCGGGACGGCTGCGTCGTCGCCGCCGGGTGCCGTTCCCGCGCAGGACGGCTCAGCGGATTTTCTCTGGCCGAAGGTTACGGCCGGGAGGCGGGCGGTGTGCGGCGGGCGCCCCTGATGTGACCCGGCATGCCAACGGCGCTCGCGTCGCCGGCATGCCATCGTGTGCTGCGCTTCTTAAGCTTCTTACGCCTCTTCGGACCACGACATGTTGTCGCGCGCCAGCAGCGCCGACGATGCCGCCGGCCCGAACGTGCCTGCGGTGTACAGGCGCGGACGGTCGCCGAGTTGCTTCCAGCCGTTGAGTATCGGCTCGACCCACGACCAGGCGGCCTCGAGTTCGTCGCGGCGCATGAAGTGCGTGAGGCGCCCGCGGATCACGTCGATCAGCAGCCGTTCGTACGCTTCCGCGCGCCGTTCCGGAATCGCCTGCTGCAGGTCGAGGTTCAGGCTCACGGGCACCATCTTCATCCCGCTGCCCGGCTCCTTCGCGAGCATCTGCAGCTGGATCGACTCTTCCGGCTGCAGCTGGATCACGAGGCGGTTGCTGTAGTGGCGCGGGCCGGTCGGGATGATCGAGAACGGCATGTCGGCGAACTCGATCACGATTTCCGACTGGCGGCGCTGCAGCCGCTTGCCGGTGCGCAGGAAGAACGGCACGTTCGCCCAGCGCCAGTTGTTGATGTGCGCACGCAGCGCGACGAAGGTCTCCGCGTGGCTGTCCGCCGGCACGTTCTCCTCGTCGAGATAGCCCTTGACCGGCTGGCCGTCGACCGCGCCGGCCGTGTACTGGCCGCGCACCGTGTCGCGTGCGACGTCCGACAGCGCCATCGGCCGCAGCGAGCGCAGCACCTTCAGCTTCTCGTCGCGCACCGCGTCCGGGTCGAGCGACACCGGCGGCTCCATCGCGACGATGCACAGCAGCTGCAGCAGGTGGTTCTGCACCATGTCGCGCAGCGCGCCGGTGTGATCGTAGAAGCCCGCGCGGCTGCCGACGCCGACCGTTTCCGCCACCGTGATCTGCACGCTGCGGATGCTCGGCGCCTGCCACAGCGGCCCGAAGATCGGGTTGCCGAAGCGCAGCACCATCAGGTTCTGCACGGTTTCCTTGCCGAGGTAATGGTCGATCCGGTAGATCTGCGATTCCGCGAAATGCTTGCCGACCGCATCGTTGATCGCCTTCGCCGACGCGAGATCGTGGCCGAGCGGCTTTTCGAGGACGACGCGCGAGCGCGCATCGACGAGCTGCGCGGCCGACAGGTTGTCGCAGATCGTCGTGAACAGCTCGGGCGACGTCGACAGATAGAACACGCGGATCGCGTCGCTGCGCGCCGCTTCGGCGAGGCGCGCGTAGTCTTCCGGCGCGCTCACGTCGATCAGCACGTACTGGAACAGGTCGAGGAAACGACTCCACGCGTCGGCGTCGAAGGCCTTGTCGTCGATGAACGGGCGCGATTGCTCGTCCATGAACTTGCGGTAGCCGTCGATGCCCCAGTCGCGGCGGCCGACCGCGATGATGCGCGTCTCCGGCGGCAGGTTGCAGTGCAGGTGCGCCATGTACAGCGCGGGCAACAGCTTGCGGGCGGCCAGGTCGCCGCCGCCGCCGAAGATGATCATGTCGACGGGTTGGTCGGCTTCGGTCTGGTTGGGCTTATTCGTCATGAGTGGTTCGCGGTCTGAAGCGGTGTGAGCGTGGAACGAACGGCGAGCGCCGGGCGCCGGTGGGTTGGCGCGCCAGTACGTGAAAACACTAATAGTGCACGCTTTTGATCGATTGCGGATCGGTTCCCGCGTATGTAACAGGGCTTGCATGACCTGCGTTGGCGCGATTATGATTGAGCGCTCACTCATTAAAGGAATCGAACGTGGCCCGACCGCGCAGTCCCGACAAGCACGACGCCATCCTCGCCGCTGCCGCCCGCGCGCTCGCGGAGGACGGCGCGGGCGCGACCACCGCGCGCATCGCGCGGCTCGCCGGCGTGGCGGAAGGCACGGTGTTCACCTATTTCGAGACCAAGGATGCGCTGCTGAACGCGCTGTACCTGAGCCTGAAGGCCGGCCTGCGCGACGCGATGATGACCGGGTTTCCGGAGCACGCGCCGGCCGAACAGGCGATGCGGCATGCGTGGAACGGCTATGTGTCGTGGGGCGTCGCGAACCCGGACGGGCGGCGCGCGCTGCAGCAGCTCGGCGTGAGCGGCCGTATCGACGACACGCATCGCGCGGCCGGTACCGAAGGCTTCGGCGCGATCAGCGCGTTGCTGCGTGCGCAAGTCGCCGCGGCGGGCGGGCTGAAGACCGACGACGCGCACGCGTTCTGCGCGGCGCTGTTCACGTCGATCGCGGAAACGGCGATGGAGTCGATCGCGCGCGACCCGGCGTTGGCCGATGCGTACCGCGAGGCCGGGTTTCGTGCGCTGTGGGCCGTGTTGCACGCGGTGTGAGTGGCGATCGGCGTGACGGAAATCTGAAGACGGGTGATCGGCGGCGCCTTGGGTTCGGGCGCTGCCGCACCGACGGAAGGCGGTTTCAGGCAGGGCGACGCGCGGCGAAAACGATCGTCTCGTCGCCCATATTAATGAGTGAGTAATCATTCATTTTTGGTTTCAACTTTGTCGAGGAGTGGAAAAATGTCGAAAGTCTGGCTGGTAACGGGGGCCGCACGCGGCCTGGGGCGCTCGATCGCGGAAGCGGTGCTGGCGGCGGGCGATCGTCTGGTGGCCGGCGCGCGCGATCCCGCGCGGCTCGCGGATCTGGAAGCACGGTACGGCGACCGGCTGCTGCCGATGGAACTCGACGTGACCGACGCGGCGGCGGCGGAGCATGCGGTGGCGGCGGCCCGCGACGCGTTCGGCCGCATCGACGTGCTGGTGAACAACGCGGGCTACGGTCATACGGCACCGTTCGAGCAGATGGGTGCCGACGACTTCCGCGACCAGATCGAAACGAACCTGTTCGGCGTGGTCAACCTGACGCGCGCGGTGCTGCCGACGATGCGCGCGCAGCGCGCGGGCCACATCTTCCAGGTTTCGTCGGTCGGCGGGCGCACGGCGACGGTTGGCCTGTCCGCGTATCAGGCCGCGAAGTGGGCGGTCGGCGGGTTCAGCGACGTGCTGTCGAAGGAAGTCGCGCCGTTCGGCGTGCGCGTCTGCACGCTGGAGCCGGGCGGGATGCGCACCGAATGGGCCTCGGAGGCGAAGCGTGCGGTCGACGGCCTGCTGCCCGACTATCAGCCGTCAGTCGGGAAAATGCTCGAATTGCTCGGCGCGTACGGCGGTCACGAGGTCGGCGATCCCGCGCGGATCGCGGCGCTGATCGTCGAGCTGTCGCGTCGCGACGACGTGCCGATGCGCTTGCTGCTCGGCGGCGATGCGCTGTTCGTGTGCGAGCAGGCGGAAGCGCAGCGCGCAGAGGAGGCGGCGCGGTGGCGCGATACGACGCTGTCGACGATGTTCCCGGACGCGAAGCTGCCGGATGGGCTGCAGGCGTTGAAGCAGGTCGGGTAAGCGCGGGAGCCGGGGCGGCGCGGGTTCGCGCGAGCGTCGCGCCGTGTCGTCGATTGCCGATTGCCGATTGCAGATGCAGATGCCGACGCCGACGCCGACGCCGACGCCGACGCCGACGCCGACGCCGACGCCAATTGCGCGCGGCGACCCGAGGAAGACCGGGCGCATGCACGCCCCGGTCTTCGACGGCGATCGCCGTTGCCGGCGGTCCTCAGCGCCCCAGCGCGTAGAACTCCGCGTTCGGCCGCATGTTCGTCACGTTCGCGATGCGGTTCGACATCCCGAAGAACGCCGAAATCGCCGCGATGTCCCACGCGTCCTCTTCGGTGAAGCCATGCGACTTCAGCGTGTCGAAGTCCGCTTCGCCCACCTGGTGTGCAGTCTGCGAAACCTTCATCGCGAAGTCGAGCATCGCCTTCTGTCGAGCGGTGATGTCGGCCTTGCGGTAGTTGGTCGCGACCTGGTCGGCGATCAGCGGATCCTTCGCGCGGATGCGCAGGATCGCGCCGTGCGCGATCACGCAGTACTGGCACTGGTTCACGCTGCTGGTGGCCACGACGATCATTTCGCGTTCGGCCTTGGTGAGGTTGCCCGGCTTGTCCATCAGCGCGTCGTGATACGCGATGAACGCGCGAAACTCGTCCGGGCGATGCGCGAGCGTGAGGAACACGTTCGGGATGAAGCCCGACTTTTCCTGGACGGCCGCGATGCGTTCGCGAATGTCGTCGGGCAGGTCTTCGAGCGCGGGCACCGGAAAGCGGCTGACGGGCGCGTGGTCTGCAGCGGTCATGAGGTCTCCTGGATAAAGCGGCACGGGCGAACGCGATGCGCGCGCCACCGGCCGGGTATGAAACGATGCGTCGCCGTCGCCGTCGCCGTCGCCGTCGCCGTCGCCGTCGCCGTCGCCGTCGCCGTCGCCGTCGCCGTCGCCGTCGCCGGCGTCATGCGTTGACGTCCACGACGATGCGGCCGCGCACCTTGCCGCCGATCAGGTCCTCGGCGAGCGGGATGACATTTGCGAGGCCGACCTGATGGCTGATGGTGCCCAGTTTCTCGACGTCGAGATCGGACGCGAGCCTGCGCCATGCTTCCAGACGCTCGGCGCGCGGGCACATCACGCTGTCGATGCCGACGAGCGTCACGCCGCGCAGGATGAACGGCGCAACGGTCGCGGGGAAGTCCATGCCGGCGGCCAGGCCGCAGGCCGTCACCACGCCACGGTAGCGCGTGGTCGCGCACACGTTGGCGAGCACATGGCTGCCGGCGACGTCGACCGCGCCGGCCCAGCGTTCCTTGCCGAGCGGCTTGCCGGGTGCGCCGAACTGCGAACGGTCGAGGATCTCAACCGCGCCGAGCTGGCGCAGATAGTCGGCATCGGCCGGGCGGCCGGTCACGGCGACGACGCGATACCCGAGCCGCGCGAGGAGGGCGGTGGCGACGCTGCCGACGCCGCCGGCCGCGCCGGTCACCACGATCTCGCCATCGTCCGGGCGCACGCCATGCCGTTCCAGCGCCATCACGCACAGCATCGCGGTGTAGCCGGCCGTGCCGATGGCCATCGCCTGTTGCGGCGAAAACGCGGACGGCAGCGGCACCAGCCAGTCGCCGTCGACGCGTGCCTTCTGCGCGAGGCCGCCCCAATGCGTTTCGCCGACGCCCCAGCCGTTCAGCACGACGCGGTCGCCTGCCCGGTAGTCCGGGTGCGTGCTGTGTTCGACCTCGCCGACGAGGTCGATGCCCGGCACCATCGGAAATTTGCGGACCACCGGGCTCTTGCCGGTGATCGCGAGCCCGTCCTTGTAGTTCAACGTCGAATAGCCGACCCGGATCGTCACGTTGCCCGCAGGCAGCTGCGCGTCGTCCAGCGTCTGCAGCCGCGCGTGCTGGCCGGTCTCGTCCTTGTCGATCACGATGCCCTGGAACATCCGTCCTCCTTTCTAGACCGATCGTCTAGTTAATGGCAAAAAAACTCAGCGGCGAGGCAATCCATTGAAGAAAAACTGTGCGAACAGCGCGAGCGGCACGTCGCTGCGTTCGAGTTTCGCGCGCAGCACGGCGCCTTCCCAGCCGATCCAGAAGAACGCGGCCAGCTCGGCGGGATCGGCCGAGGCCGCCAGTTCGCCGGCTTGCTGTGCCGCGATCAGGCAGTCGGCCAGACGGCGCTGCCAATCCTCGAACGTCTCACGCAGGCGCGCGCGGAAACGCTCGGGCAGCGCGCCCATTTCCTGGCCGAGGTTGCCGATCAGGCAGCCTCGGCTGTATTCGTAGCGGGCCATGCCGTCGCGCGCATCGTCGACGAACGCGCGCACGCGCGCCAGCGGCGTTGCTTCAGTCTCGCTGAAATGACGGTCCAGCTTGCGCGCGAAGAACTCGGCGTAGCGATCGATCAGCTCGAGGCCGAACGCCTCCTTGCTGTCGAAGTAGTGATAGAACGAGCCTTTCGGCACGCCGGCGCGCCCGAGGATCTCGTCGAGCCCGGTGGCGGAAAAGCCCTTTTCGGTGAGCACCTCCAGCCCGGTGCGCAACAGCATGTCACGTGTCGCGACGAGGTCTTCGTGCTGCTTCGGTGGCCTGCCGCGGCGGCGCGGCGGATCGGTTCGAACATCCATGGCCGAATAATAGACCGTTCGTCTCAAAAATCAATAGCGGGCGTGTCGATCGCGCCGGGCGAACGCGTGCCGACGACCTTTGCCCGCGTTAACCCTGATTAATAAAGCTTATCGCGGTGAAAAATTCCGCATCTTATTGAACCGATATCGGCTCGCTATAGTGGCTCGCTTTCCCGCACGCACCGTTTGCGTGCGGCTGACACGCTGACGATCAGCAGGAGCCGCTTGATGACCACCGACGCCCGATTCACCGAAATCGAGGATCTGATGCCCGCCGCCGGCGGGTTGCGCGAGATCCGCCATCACATTCACCGCCACCCGGAACTCGCGTACGAGGAGCACGAAACGGCGGCGCTCGTCGCGGACAAGCTCGAGCAGTGGGGCTGGCAGGTGACGCGCGGGGTCGGCAAGACGGGCGTGGTCGGCACGCTGCGCGCGGGCGACGGCACGCGCAGCATCGGCATCCGCGCCGACATGGACGCGCTGCCGATCCTCGAGGCGACCGGCCTGCCGTATGCAAGCGGCACGCACGGCAAGATGCACGCGTGCGGCCACGACGGCCACACGACGATGCTGCTCGGTGCCGCGCAGCACCTCGCGAAGACGCGCAATTTCTCCGGCACCGTGCACCTGTATTTCCAGCCGGCGGAAGAGCACGGCGTCGACAGCGGCGCGAAGAAGATGATCGACGACGGCCTGTTCGAGCGCTTTCCGTGCGATGCGGTGTTCGGCATGCACAACCATCCGGGCGCGGCACCCGGCGTGTTCCTCACGCGGCGCGGCCCGTTCATGTCGGCCGGCGACAAGGCGATCATCTCGATCGAGGGCGTCGGCGGCCACGCGGCGCGGCCGCACCTGACGGTCGATCCGGTGGTCGTCGCGGCCAGCATCGTGATGGCGCTGCAGACGATCGTCGCGCGCAACGTCGACCCGTCGCAGCCGGCGGTCGTCACGGTCGGCTCGATGCACGCGGGCACCGCGAACAACGTGATCCCGAACGGCGCGCGTCTCGAACTCAGCGTGCGTTCGTTCAGCCCCGACGTGCGCGCGCTGCTCAAGCGCCGCATCGTCGAGCTCGCCGAGTCGCAGGCCGCGAGCTATGGCGCGACCGCGCACGTCGAGTACATCGAAGGCTATCCGGTCGTCGTCAATACGGATGCCGAAACGGATTTCGCCGCGCAGGTCGCGCGCGAACTGGTCGGCGACGCGCATGTGGTCGAGCAGGCCGACCTGCTGATGGGCAGCGAGGATTTCGCGTTCATGCTGCAGCAGCGGCCCGGCTCGTTCGTGCGGCTCGGCAACGGCGAAGGCGAGGACGGCTGCATGGTGCACAACCCGAAGTACGACTTCAACGATCGCAACCTGCCGATCGGCGCGGCGTTCTGGACGCGCCTCGTGGAGCGTTACCTCGGGCAGTAACCCCGGCGGCGACACGCGACGAGCGGCCGGCGCTTCCGGCCGCATTGAGAGGAGAGACGAACGATGCAGAAAGACCATCTCGCGCTGCACCCCGCGTCGACGGGCGCCGCCGCAACCGATGCGCATGGCGCGCCGGCCGTCACGAAGCGCGGCGCGATCGCGGCGGCCGTGATCGGCAACTGGCTGGAGTTCTTCGATTTCACCGTGTACGGCTTTTTCGCGGTGCTGATCGGCAAGCTGTTCTTCCCGTCGAGCGATCCGACCACGTCGCTGCTGCTGTCGGTCGCGACGTTCGCCGCCGGTTTCTTCACGCGGCCGCTCGGCAGCGTCGTGCTCGGCGTCTATGCGGACCGCAAGGGCCGCAAGGCCGCGCTGAACCTGACCATCATGCTGATGGCGCTCGGCACCGGCCTGATCGCGATCGCGCCGACCTACGCGCAGGTCGGCGTGGCCGCGCCGCTGCTGGTCGTCGGCGCGCGGCTGATGCAGGGCTTCTCGCAAGGCGGCGAATTCGGCGCGGCGACGTCCACGCTGATCGAGCAGGGCGGCACGTCGCACCGCGCGTTCCGCGCGAGCTGGCAGCTCGCGACGCAGGGCGGTGCGGCGCTGATGGGTTCGGGCTTCGCGGCGCTGCTGTCGAACACGCTGACGAAGGACGCGCTCGAGGGCTGGGGCTGGCGCCTGCCGTTCCTCGTGGGCGTGCTGATCGCGCCGGTGGGCATGTACTTGCGCCGCCGGCTCGCGGACGATGCGCCCGGCGACAACCACCACGGGATCGAACGCGGCGTGCTGCGCGAACTGTTCTCGCAGCACACGCGCACGGTGCTGCTGCTGATGCTGACGGTGATGGGCGGCACGGTGTCGACCTACATCCTGACCTTCTACATGCCGACCTATGCGATCCACACGCTCGGGCTGCCGATGAAGCTGTCGATGTTCGTCGGCGTCGCGTCGGGCTGCGTGATGCTGGTGACGTGTCCGCTGTTCGGCTGGCTGTCGGACCGCCTCGGCAGCCGGCGCCTGCCGATCTTCGTCGGGCGCGGCGTGCTGGTGCTGCTGCTGTTCCCGGCGTTCTGGCTGATGAACCATCATCCGACGCTGTCGGTGATCCTGCCGCTGACCGCGCTGATGCTGCTGTTCTATTCGCTCGGGTCGGCTTCCGAAATGGCGCTGATGTGCGAATCGCTGCCGCGCCACGTACGCGCGACGGGCATTTCGATCGCATATGCGCTCGCGGTGACGATCTTCGGCGGCACCGCGCAGCTGATCGCGACCTGGCTGGTGAAGACGACGGGCAGCAAGCTCGCGCCGGCCGGCTATGTGGCCGCGTGCGTGGTGCTGTCGCTGATCGCGGTCGCGATGCTGCGCGAGACGGCGCGCGAGTCGATGGACTGATGCGGGATGCCGCTGTCCGAAGCGACGCGGTGCAATTTCGTTCTCGTCAAATTGACGGGGCTGTGCCGCATCCTTAAATTGGGCGATGCGGAGGGAGCTCCGCGTTCCGAGAGAAGGACGTTGCAAGCAGAGTCTGAGGGTTGAGCGGGCGGCTTATGCCGCCCGTCTTTATATCTGCGCTATCCGCGTTTATATGCGCGAATGACCGTGTTGCCGATCCGGCGGGCGAAGTCACCGCTCACCCGCGCCGCGCGACCAGTTCCGACACCGTCTGCGCGGCCTGCTGCAGCGGCCCGAGAAACTCCCTCACCATCTGCTTCGCGGTGTGCCGCTGCGCGTTGCCGCTGATGTTCATCGCGGCGATCACCTGTCCGCGCCGGTTGCGGATCGGCGCGGAGATCGACATCAAGCCCACTTCGAGTTCCTGGTCGACCACGGCCCAGCCTTGCTGGCGCACCTGTGCGATCGTCGCCTTCAGTTCGCCGATGTCGGTGATCGTGCGCGGCGTATGCGCGCGGATGCCGCTCTGCGCGAGCGTTTCGTCGAGCGCCGCGTCGTCGAGCGCGGACAGCAGCACGCGGCCCATCGACGTGCAGTACGCGGGCAGGCGGCTGCCGATCGACAGGTTGATCGTCATGATCTTGCGGGTCGGCACGCGCAGCACATAGACGATCTCGGTGCGGTCGAGCACGGCGGCCGAGCAGCTTTCGTGGATCTGCGCGGACAACTGCTCCATCACCGGATCGGCGAGATTCCAGAACGGCATCGACGTGAGATACGCGAAGCCGAGCTCGAGGATCTTCGGCGTGAGGCGGAACAGCCGGCCGTCCGCCTCGACGTAGCCGAGCGTCTGCAGCGTCAGCAGGATCCGGCGTGCGCCGGCGCGCGTGAGCCCGGTGGCCGAGGCGACCTCGGTGAGCGTCTGCTCCGGGCGCTGGGCGTCGAATGCGCGGATCACCGCGAGGCCGCGCGCGAACGACTGCACATAGGAGTCGCCCGGTTTCGTCTGGATGTCTTCGGTTGTCATGAACGGTCGGATTGTCGTGCAGCCGAGAAGATAGCGCATGGGGCCTGACACGCCAACCGCACCGCGGACCGGGCGCTTGACAGGTCGTCCCCGCACTCCCTATGATGCGTTGAACGTTCGATACACGATCTTATGTTCGTATATAGAACATTTAAGCGCATCCCGGCGGGCAAAGCAAGGGGCGCGTTTCACTCACTTCCCAGCTTGCATGAGACCGGAGACACTGATGACCGAAGCTTTTCTGTGTGATGCGATTCGTACCCCGATCGGCCGCTACGGCGGCGCGCTCTCCGGCGTGCGCGCCGACGACCTCGGCGCGGTGCCGCTCAAGGCGCTCGTCGAGCGCAACCGCGACGTCGACTGGACGGCGATCGACGACGTGATCTACGGCTGCGCGAACCAGGCCGGCGAGGACAACCGCAACGTCGCGCGCATGTCTGCGCTGCTCGCGGGTTTGCCGGAGGGCGTGCCGGGTTCGACGATCAACCGCCTGTGCGGTTCCGGGATGGACGCGGTCGGCGTGGCCGCGCGCGCGATCAAGTCGGGCGAGGCCGCGCTGATGGTGGCCGGCGGCGTCGAAAGCATGACGCGCGCGCCGTTCGTGATGGGCAAGGCCGCCAGCGCGTTCGCGCGCCAGGCCGACATCTACGACACGACGATCGGCTGGCGCTTCGTCAATCCGCTGATGAAACAGCTGCATGGCGTCGATTCGATGCCGGAGACGGCCGAAAACGTCGCTGTCGACTACAACGTCAGCCGCGCCGATCAGGACCTGTTCGCGCTGCGCAGCCAGCAAAAGGCCGCGCGTGCGCAGCAGGACGGCACGCTCGCCGAGGAAATCGTACCGGTCACGATTCCGCAGAAGAAGGGCGACCCGGTCGTCTTTGCGCGTGACGAGCATCCGCGCGAAACGTCGCTCGAGACACTCGCGAAGCTGAAGGGCGTCGTGCGCCCGGACGGCTCGGTGACGGCCGGCAACGCGTCGGGCGTCAACGACGGCGCCGCCGCGCTGCTGCTCGCGAACGCGGAAGCCGCGAAGCGCTTCGGCCTGACGCCGCGTGCGCGCGTGCTCGGTATCGCGACGGCCGGCGTCGCGCCGCGCGTGATGGGCATCGGCCCGGCGCCGGCCACGCAGAAGCTGCTCGCGCGGCTCGGGATGACGATCGATCAGTTCGACGTGATCGAGCTGAACGAGGCATTCGCGTCGCAGGGTCTCGCGGTGCTGCGCATGCTCGGCGTCGCCGACGACGATCCGCGCGTGAACCCGAACGGCGGCGCGATCGCGCTCGGCCATCCGCTCGGCGCGTCGGGTGCGCGTCTCGTGACGACCGCGATGTACCAGCTGCATCGCACCAACGGCCGCTTCGCACTGTGCACGATGTGCATCGGCGTCGGCCAGGGTATCGCGATCGCGATCGAGCGCGTCTGATCGCGCGATGCGGCGAAGCGCGCGGAATGCGCGCCGCTTAGCCCTGCCTTTCCGGACGATGTGGCCGGCACGAGAAGATCGTCGTGTCGGCCACATCGTCATTCAGCCTCGTGATAGCCGCGCGATGCGCGCCGCGAGCGCGTCGATCTCGGTATCCGCGAACACCTCGATGCCATGCTGGCGCAGCAACGCCGCCGTCACACCGGCGCCGGCATGCCGCCGGCCCGCAAAACTCCCGTCGTAAATGAAGCTGCTTCCGCACGACGGACTTCCGTCCGCCAGGATCGCGAAGCGGCAGTCGTGCGCGCGTGCCAGCGCGAGCGCGGTGTGCGCGCCGTCGACGAACGGGGCCGTCACGTCGGTGCCGTGCACGTCGACGATGCGCGCGGCACCCGACAGCACGCGTTGCCCCGATTCGCCTGCCGCGATCTCGGCGGGCGGACGCGGCACGCTCAATCCGCCTGCCAGTTCCGGACACACGGGCACCAGGCGCCCTTCGCGCCGCCATCGTGCGAGCGTGTCATGCGCGGCGGTCCTCGCCGAGCCGTTGTAGCGGACGGGGTGGCCGAGCACGCACATGCTGACGAGGATCTTCGGCGCGACCGGCGGCTGCGGCGGGTTCTGCAATGTCGTTCTCCGTGCGGGCGGTGTCGGGCGCGCGGAAATGTTGCGCGCGGGTGGCGTTCGCGCGCGTCAGGCCGTCGGCGCTTCCAGGTGGATGTCCTCCGGCTCGAGCGCGTACAACGCCGGGTCGGGCGATGCGCTGACGGTGAAACCGAGGCGCAGGTAGAAGTCGATCGTGCGCTGCGACGGCGTCGCGGACACGTAGAGCCGTGCGGCGCCCATCGTCCGTGCCTGCGCGCGGGCCGCGCGATAGAGATGCTCGCCGAGCCCGCAACCGCGCCAGTCCTGACTCACGTGCAGGAACTTCAGCTGCAGCATGTCGCGTCGCGGGCCGAGCGGATCGGCGTCCACGATGACCGCCGCGACCAGCCGTGCGCCGTCGAACATGCCGAGACACCAGCCGCCGCGATCGTGACAGTCGAGCAGGATCGGCGTGTAATGCTCGGCTTCGCCGTCGGGCCAGCCGCGCACGTCGTAGAAGTCGGGGACGAGCTGCAGTTCGCCGTCGCGCAGCGCGTACAGATGATGGATGATCTCGCGCCGGTCGATGGTCCAGACGAGCGGCAGTTCGTCGCGGGTGAGCAGGCGTGCCGAGAGTGCGTCGCGTTCGGTGGCGGTGCGGCGTGTCATGCGGTGGTCCGGTGTGCAGCGCGTTGCGTGTGGTTGGGTGGGTGCGGCCGCGTGCCTGCTGCGGCGCCGCGCATGTTGTGCATGTCGTGCGTTTGCGGAACACGCATCGTGTCGCGATCGCGGAAAAGCGCGGCCTGATCGTGTCTATCGCCGTCATGCGCAGGCCGTGCCGTATTCCGGGGCGGCCGATTCAATTGCAGCCGGGATTTTTTCATCGAGTTCAAATGCCGGTCGAATGGAGCAGATCAGGCAGAGTCGTTTCGCTGCGCGCAACGGCTGCGCAGATTGGCTCGTTGCGCTGGGTTATTCCATAAAGCATCGGTTCACTTTCGCAAAGCGTCGGATGTGATTATCGCCGGATGACTTGATCGAAATCATGCAGATGACCGAATTCGATCTTTCATGCGCTTCCGGATTAAGGTTTTTCCGGAGGGTGCCGACAGCAAGGACGAGACCGTCGTAAAGCGATAAACCGTTTTTCGGCTACTGAGCGTGATTTTCGCGCTGCGCGGATCCTGCAGCCGGATCCGCCTTTCGGAGCCCTGCATGCGCAACAACCAGCCTGTCACCCAACAAGAATTCGAATTTCCCGACGACGTCACGCTGATGTCGACCACCGATGCGGACAGCATCATCACATACGCGAATACGACGTTCGCGTATGTGAGCGGCTTCTCGACCGACGAACTCGTCGGCGAGCCGCACAACGTCGTGCGGCACCCGGACATGCCGAAAGAGGCGTTCGCCGACATGTGGGCGACGCTGAAGAACGGCGAACCGTGGACGGCGCTCGTGAAGAACCGCCGCAGGAACGGCGATCACTACTGGGTGCGCGCGAACGCGGTGCCGGTGATGCGCGACGGGCAGCCGACGGGTTACATGTCGGTGCGTACCAGCGCGCCGCGCGACGAGATCGCGGCGGCCGACGCGCTGTACCGCGCGTTCCGCGAAGGCAAGGCCGGCAATCGCCGTTTCCACAAGGGGCTGATCGTCCGTACCGGGCTGATGCGTGTCGCGTCGCTGTTCCAGACGATGTCGGTGCGCGCGCGCGTTCATTCGACCCTGTGCGTGCTGGCACCGGCCGTCGTCGGCGCGGGGTGGGCGTGCGGGCTGACCGGCGGCGGGCTCGCGGCGTTTGCCGGTGCGGCGGTCGGTGTGGCGGTGGCGGCCGGCCTGTGGCTCGACGCGCAGATCGTGCGTCCGCTGATTCAGTTGCGCGACCAGGCGTTGCGCGTCGCGACCGGCGCAAGCCGCCGCGGCGTGCGGATGAACCGCGTCGACGAGATCGGCATGACGTTGCGTACGATCAACCAGCTCGGGCTGATGTTCCGCTGGCTCGTCGACGACGTCAGCGAGCAGGTGCACAACGTGCAACGCGCGAGCAACGAGATCGCCCAGGGCAACAACGACCTGAGCGCGCGCACCGAACAGGCCGCGTCGAGCGTGCAGGAGACCGCCGCGTCGATGGCCGAGATGACGGCCACCGTCGACAGCAATGCGGAGACCGCACTGCAAGCGAACCGGCTCGCCGTGTCCGCGAGCGAGGCGGCCGAGCGCGGCGGGCAGGCGGTGAGCGAAGTCGTCACGACGATGAACGACATTACCGACAGCTCGCGCAGGATCGCCGACATCATCGGCGTGATCGACGGCATCGCGTTCCAGACCAACATCCTCGCGCTGAATGCGGCGGTCGAGGCGGCGCGCGCGGGCGAACAGGGGCGCGGTTTCGCGGTGGTCGCCGGCGAGGTGCGGGCGCTCGCGCAACGCAGCGCGAACGCGGCGAAGGAAATCAAGACACTGATCGGCGCGAGCGTCGAGCGGGTCGAATCGGGCGCCCGGATCGTCGACGGCGCGGGCAAGACGATGGAGGACATCGTCACGCAGGTGAAGCGAGTGTCGGATCTGATCGCGGAAATCAGCTCGTCGACGGCCGAGCAGAGCACCGGGGTTGCGCAGGTTGATCAGGCGGTCGTGCATCTGGACAACATCACGCAGCAGAACGCGGCGCTGGTCGAGCAGAGCGCGGCGGCGTCGGAAAGCCTGAAGCAGCAGGCGACGCGGCTCGTGGACGCGGTGAACGTGTTTCGGTGATCGTCGGGGGCGCGCTCCCGCCACTGCGAGGCAACGCGAAGCAAATCGGGGCAAGGCGGCGAAATCCCCGATTTTCGTTTCGATTTACATGAATTAAACGAGAGAGATTCGCATTCTCGATTCCAGATCGATTCGTGAATCCCGTTGGAACAAGCGCCGGAATGGTCAGATGATTGATGGCGCAAGTATTTGATAAAGCTGGATTTTATTTACATATAAACAAAATGTTCGGCTGGATCAAGATGATGCGAAATTCATGCATATTTACCCGAAGCCGGCATAATGTTTTCGCCGGATTTGCCGAAAGCGCAGGAGTCTGATCGAACGCATGCGGGACGACCGCGATGCGGACGGTCTCGGTTCAATCCACAAGCGGACGCCAAGATCCGCAACCTGGGAACTCCACACCATGCGCAATAACCAGCCTGTCACGCAACGCGAATTCGATTTTCCCGACGGCGCGACGCTGATGTCGACCACCGACGCGGACAGTTACATCAAGTACGCGAATGCCGCGTTCATTCAGGTCAGCGGATTTTCCCCCGAGGAGATCGAAGGTCAGCCGCACAACGTCGTGCGGCACCCGGACATGCCGAAGGAGGCGTTCGCCGACATGTGGGCGACGCTGAAGAACGGCGAACCGTGGACCGCGCTCGTGAAGAACCGTCGCAAGAACGGCGATCATTACTGGGTCCGTTCGAATACGGTGCCGGTGATGCGCAACGGGCAGCCGACGGGTTACATGTCGGTGCGCACCAAGGCGTCGCGCGACGAGATCGCGGCGGCCGACGCGCTGTATCGCGCGTTCCGCGAAGGCAAGGCCGGCAATCGCCGTTTCCACAAGGGGCTGATCGTCCGTACCGGGCTGATGCGTGTCGCGTCGCTGTTCCAGACGATGTCGGTGCGCGCGCGCGTTCATTCGACCCTGTGCGTGCTGGCGCCGGCCGTCGTCGGCGCGGGGTGGGCGTGCGGGCTGACCGGCGGCGGGCTCGCGGCGTTTGCCGGTGCGGCGGTCGGTGTGGCGGTGGCGGCCGGCCTGTGGCTCGACGCGCAGATCGTGCGTCCGCTGATTCAGTTGCGCGACCAGGCATTGCGCGTCGCGACCGGCGAGAGCCGCACCGGCGTGGCGATGAACCGCGTCGACGAGATCGGCATGACGCTGCGCACGATCAACCAGCTCGGGCTGATGTTCCGCTGGCTCGTCGACGACGTCAGCGAGCAGGTGCACAACGTGCAGCGCGCGAGTAACGAGATCGCGCAAGGCAACAACGACCTGAGCGCGCGCACCGAACAGGCGTCGACCAGCGTGCAGCAGACGGCCGCGTCGATGGCCGAGATGACGGCCACCGTATCGAGCAACGCGGAGACGGCGCTGCAGGCGAACCAGCTGTCGGTTTCGGCGAGCGAGGCGGCCGAGCGCGGCGGACGGGCGGTGAGCGAAGTCGTCACGACGATGAGCGACATCACGGCGAGTTCGCACAAGATTTCCGACATCATCGGCGTGATCGACGGCATCGCGTTCCAGACCAACATCCTCGCGCTGAACGCGGCGGTCGAGGCGGCGCGCGCGGGCGATCAGGGGCGCGGCTTCGCGGTGGTCGCCGGCGAGGTGCGGGCCCTCGCGCAACGCAGCGCGAACGCGGCGAAGGAAATCAAGACACTGATCGGCGCGAGTGTCGAGCGGGTCGAATCGGGCGCCCGGATCGTCGACGGCGCGGGCAAGACGATGGAGGACATCGTCACGCAGGTGAAGCGCGTGTCGGACCTGATCGCGGAGATCAGCTCGTCGACGGCCGAGCAGAGCACCGGGGTCGCGCAGGTTGATCAGGCGGTCGTGCATCTGGACAACATCACGCAGCAGAACGCGGCGCTGGTCGAGCAGAGCGCGGCCGCGTCGGAAAGCCTGAAGCAGCAGGCGACGCGGCTTGTGGATGCGGTGAACGTGTTTCGTTGACGGTGGGGAAGGCAGGTGACGCGGGCACGGTGGAGACGCGCGGCCCGCGCGTCACCTCCACGGGGAGGCGCAGATCAAATCAGCGCCGGTTGCAACGGTGCACGGTGCTCGCGAACCTTGACGATCCGGTATTCGTTGCGAAGCCCTTCGTCGGTGACGATCTGCGTCTGGCGCAGATCGACGACCAGCACGTCGCCCTTTCCGAAGCGCTCGCCGGCATCGACCTTCGCGATGAACCGTTCGTCGTCCAGCGACGCATAGAACGCGGACGTGCCGTCGTGCACGCGCCATTTGTTGCCGTCCTTGAACACGACGGATTCGAGCTTCAGCATCTTGAGTGCGATCGTGTCGGTGACGATTTCGCCGGGATCGTCGCTACTCGCGAACGTACCGAGTTCGTCGCGTTCGATCGAGAGTTCGACGATGTCGTCGCGGACGATGCCGAAGCTGTCGATGCCGTCATGTTCGAGCGGCGAGAGCATTTTCTGCAGGTTGACGCGAACGGCCCGGTTCCGATACAGCCGGACGATGGGTTCATCGACGACGAAGCATTCCTGCTCCGACATCCAGATCCTGACATGCGCTCCGTCCGGCTCGGTGCGATGCGGTTTGCGCCCGCGCAGCGTGCGAATGAGGCCGATCAGCCCGCCGCCACCGATGATCCCCAATGCGGTGAGGATTGCCAGTGCGTTGCTGAACGCATTGGCGTTCGGCCCGGCGAACAGGTCGCGGATCTGGCTCGCGAGCGACTGGACGAAGATCAGCTCTGCATGGAATGAGCCGGCCTTGAAGCCGCCCCTGACCTCGAGACGAACCTCGGAGTGGTCGCCATTGAGTTCCTTGTTGGCGGACGAGAACAGGTCGGCGATCGCGAGCAGCACCGGTGCGAGGTCACGCACGTCCATCCGGTGCTCGCCGAGCGCGGGCCCGTCATAGACGACATTGAACGGCTGGTGATTGCTCGGCCCGCCGCGCTTTTCCTTGGGCGGGTACGTACGACGATCGGCTGACCCGACGCTCATGTGCGGACTCCCTTCGTGCGGGGCGCGATGCCGGGACGGGTGCGAGGACGCGCGACGAGGGCGCGGTGCGCGGGGGATACGCAGGTCGGGCGGACGGAAGAACTGCTCATGCGCAGGCAAACCGGATCGAGGTGGAACGCTCAATCTAGCGGCTGGCAGCGGGACGAGAAATGAGACTTGAACGAAATTGCCGAACGGCATGACGTTTGGCCGATGCGGCATCGACGTCGCGCACGGAACGCGTGCCGACATCGCGCACGGCAAGGTGACGCGGGCACGGCGGAGAGGAGGTACCGGCCCGCGTCGTGACCGCCCGGTTCCGGCCGGGCGGTCAGGGCCTGTCGCCGAAGCGCCAGGCCCCGAAACGTCAGACGGCGAGGCAGAGGTACTTGATCACGACGTAGTCGTCGATGCCGTAGTGCGAGCCTTCACGGCCGAGGCCCGACTGCTTGACGCCGCCGAACGGCGCGACTTCGTTCGAGATCAGGCCCGTGTTCACGCCGACCATCCCGTACTCGAGCGCTTCGGCGACCTTCCACACGCGGCCGATGTCGCGGCTGTAGAAGTACGCGGCGAGACCGAACTCGGTGTCGTTCGCGAGGCGGATCACCTCGTCGTCGCTGCCGAACTTGAACAGCGGCGCGAGCGGCCCGAACGTCTCTTCCTTCGCGACCTTCATCGCCGGCGTGACGCCCGTCAGCACGGTCGGCTCGAAGAAACCGTGGCCGAGCGCGTGGCGCTTGCCGCCCGTCACGACGGTCGCGCCCTTCGCGAGCGCGTCCTCGATGTGCGCCTCGACCTTCAGCACGGCCGCTTCGTTGATCAGCGGACCCTGCGTGACGCCCGGCTCCGTGCCGCGGCCGACCTTCAGCTGGCCGACCGCTGCCGCGAGCTTCTGCGCGAACTGGTCGTACACGGCTTCGTGCACGTAGAAGCGGTTCGTGCACACGCACGTCTGGCCGCTGTTGCGGTACTTCGATGCGATCGCGCCCTGCACGGCGGCATCGAGATCGGCGTCGTCGAACACGATGAACGGTGCGTTGCCGCCGAGTTCCAGCGACACCTTCTTGACCGTCGCCGCGCATTGCGACATCAGCAGGCGGCCGACCGGCGTCGAGCCGGTGAACGACAGCTTGCGCACGATCGGGTTCGACGTCAGCTCGCCGCCGATCGCCTTCGGATCGCCGGTGACGACGCTGAACACGCCGGCCGGCACGCCCGCGCGTTCGGCCAGCACGGCCATCGCGAGGGCCGAGAACGGCGTCGCCTCGGCCGGTTTCACGACGATCGGGCAGCCTGCCGCGAGCGCCGGGCCGACCTTGCGGGTGATCATCGCCGCCGGGAAGTTCCACGGCGTGATCGCCGCGCACACGCCGATCGCTTCCTTCGTCACGACGATGCGCTTGTCGCTCGCCGGCGTCGGGATCGTGTCGCCGTACACGCGCTTGCCTTCCTCCGCGAACCACTCGAGGAACGATGCGGCGTAGCCGATCTCGCCCTTCGCCTCGGCGAGCGACTTGCCCTGCTCGGTGGTCAGGATCAGCGCGAGGTCGTCGGCGTTTTCCATCATCAGGTCGTGCCACTTGCGCAGGATCGCCGCGCGCTCCTTCGCGGTCTTCTTGCGCCATGCCGGCCATGCGGCGTTCGCGGCCTCGATTGCGTGGCGCGTCTCGGCCGTGCCCATCGCCGGCACGGTGCCGAGCAGGCCGCCGGTTGCCGGATTGCGGACCTCGAACGACTCGCCGTTCGCCGCGCCTTGCCATTCGCCGTTGACATACGCCTGCTGGCGGAACAGCGACGGATCTTTCAGTGCCAGGGTTTCCTGAACGGTGCTCATATGAATCGCCTGCCTTGAAAATGACGGATAAAAAGGCCGCCGCCGTCCTGACGACGGCGGCGGCGCATTCGGTTGACGTGGACCGGAACTCAGGCCGGCACGCCGACCGTTTCCTTCAGCACTTCCTCGAGGATCACGAGCGCTTCGTCGAACACGGCCTGCGGGATCGTCAGCGGGAACAGGAAGCGCACGACGTTCGAGTACACGCCGCACACGAGCAGCAGCAGCCCGCGCTCGAGCGCGCGCGTCTGCACGCGCTTCGTGAATTCCGCGTCCGGCTCGCCCGAACCCGGCTTCAGGAACTCGACCGCGATCATCGCGCCCGGGCCGCGCACGTCGGCGATCTGCGGCACGTCGGCCTGCAGCGAATTCAGCTTCGCCTTCAGCACGTCGCCGAGTTGCGTCGCACGTTCGCACAGCTTCTCTTCGTCGATGATCTCGAGCACCGCGTGCGCCGACGCGACGGCCAGCGGGTTGCCCGCATAGGTGCCGCCGAGGCCGCCGGGAGCCGCTGCGTCCATCACGTCCGCACGGCCGACGACGCCCGACAGCGGCATGCCGCCCGCGAGGCTCTTCGCCATCGTGATCAGGTCGGCCAGCACGTCGTAGTGCTGCATCGCGAACAGCTTGCCGGTACGCGCGAAGCCAGTCTGCACTTCGTCGGCGATCAGCAGGATGCCGTGCTCGTTACAGATCTTGCGCAGCGCGCGCACGAACTCGGCCGGCGCCGGGTTGAAGCCGCCTTCGCCCTGGACCGGTTCGAAGATGATCGCGGCGACGCGCTTCGGATCGATGTCGGCCTTGAACAGCATCTCGATCGCCTTGATCGAGTCGGCCGTCGTCACGCCGTGCAGCGCGTTCGGGTACGGCGCGTGGAACACGTCGCCCGGGAACGGGCCGAAGTTCAGCTTGTACGGGGCGACCTTGCCGGTCAGCGCCATGCCCATCATCGTGCGGCCGTGGAAGCCGCCCGAGAACGCGATCACGCCCGGACGGCCGGTCGCGGCGCGCGCGATCTTGATCGCGTTTTCGACGGCTTCGGCGCCGGTCGTGAAGAACGCGGTCTTCTTCGGGAAGTCGCCCGGCGCGCGTTCGTTGATCTTTTCCGCCAGCTCGACGTACGACGCGTACGGGACGATCTGGTAAGCGGTGTGCGTGAAGCTGTTCAGTTGATCCGCGATCGCCTTGACGATCTTCGGGTGGCGGTGGCCCGTGTTCAGCACCGCGATGCCGGCGGCGAAATCGATGAAGCGGCGGCCTTCGACATCCCACAGCTCCGCGTTCTCGGCGCGGGCTGCGTAGAAATCGCACATCACGCCGACGCCGCGCGGGGTGGCGGCGTTCTTGCGGGCCTGCAGGTCGGCATTCTTCACGGTCATCTCCTTGATGTTCTGTCCGGTGGGATAAAAATCGGCCGCATTGGCAGCCCATGGAGGCGACTATAATCACATTTGGCTCTGGCAATCAGAGCCATTTCAATAAATATTCAGGAGCCAATCATGCGCGCAAGCGTGTTGTCGGACTGGCTGGCGCAGCGCCTCGTGCGCGGCGGCGAACAGCCGATCTACCGGCAGCTGCACCGGCTGCTGCAGCAGGCGATCCTGTCGCGCGAACTGCCGGCCGGCACGCGCGTGCCGTCGTCGCGGCTGCTGGCGGCTGAGCTCGGGATCGCCCGCAACACGGTCACGCAGGTTTACGAACAGCTTGCGCTCGAAGGTTATGTGAACTCGGCGACGGGGCGCGGCACGTTCGTCGCCGACAGCGCGCCGGACGAGATCGTCGGCGCGTCGCCCGACCCGGCCGCCGGCGCGGCGGTGGCACCATCGTCCGCGCGGCGGCTGTCGGCGCGCGGCACGCGGCTCGTGGAGGGCGCGGGCGTGTCGAAGCGCCAGGGTGGCGCGTTCATGCCCGGCGTGCCCGATGTGTCGCGCTTTCCGGCGCGCGTGTGGACGCGGCTGCACAACAAGTACTGGCGGAGATTGCGCCCCGATTTGCTCACCTACGCGCCGGGCGGCGGGCTCGCGCTGCTGCGCGAGGCGCTGGCCGACTACCTGCGCACGTCGCGTTCGGTGCGTTGCACGCCCGAGCAGATCGTGATCACGACCGGGATCCACCAGTCGATCGACCTCGCGGTGCGGCTCCTGACCGATCCGGGCGACGCGATCTGGACCGAGGATCCGTGCTACTGGGGCGTGCGCAGCGTGCTGAACGTGTCGGGGCTGACCACGCGGCCGATTCCGGTCGACGACGAAGGGATCGCGCCGTCGGCCGCCGATCTCGCCGAGCCGCCGAAGCTGATGCTCGTCACGCCGTCGCACCAGTATCCGCTCGGGATGGTGATGAGCCTCGCGCGGCGCCGCATGCTGCTCGAATACGCGCGCCAGCACGGCTGCTGGATCATCGAGGACGACTACGACAGCGAATTCCGCTACGGCAGCCGGCCGCTCGCGTCGCTGCAGGGGCTCGATACGGCCGGGCAGGTGATCTACGTCGGCAGTTTCGGCAAGACGCTGTTCCCGGGGCTGCGGGTCGGGTATCTGGTCGCGCCGGAGCCGCTCGCCGAGAGCTTCGCGACCGCGAGCGCCGAGCTGTATCGCGAAGGGCAGCTGCTGCAGCAGGCGGTGCTCGCCGAGTTCATCGCGGAAGGGCACTTCGTGTCGCATATCCGCAAGATGCGCACGCTGTACGGGCAGCGCCGCGAGGTGCTGCTCGATGCGGTCGCGCGCCGCTACGGCGACACGCTGCAGGCACTCGGCAGCGATGCGGGGCTGCATCTCGTCACGCGGCTGCCGGACGGGGTCGACGATCGCGCGGTCGCGCAGGCCGCGCTCGAACGCAACATCGTCGTGCGGCCGCTGTCCGGTTACTACGCGGAGCGCGAGCGCGCGGCGTCGGGGTTGCTGCTCGGCTATGCGTGCGTGCCGGAGGACGAGATCGCGACGGCGTTCGCGACGCTGGCCGAGGCGATCGACGAGCGGGCGTTCGACGGGATGATTGCGGCGGCTTGACGTGTGCGGCAGTTGAGGTGACGACCCACGCTCGAGACGGCAGAGCGCGATGCGAAAGTCACGTATGAGAGGGAGTCGATATGGATCAGCGTTTTCAAGCAGGTCCAGGGCAATTGTCTCCGCGGTGCGGAGACAATTGCCTCGCCTGGAAAAACCTCGGCTGCAAGCACACAACGGCCCGACTGCCGAGTGCACCGGACCTGCCGTGACTGCCGGTCCTTCCTGAGGGCGTACGCACGCGCGTCAAAGCCGGATCAACGCCGCGCCCGCGACCACCAGCGCGCATGCGGCGAGCCGCTGCGCGCCGGGCCGCTCGCGCATCACGAACCAGCCGATCGCGACCGCGAAGATCGAGCTTGTCTCGCGCAGCGCCGATACCGTCGCGACCGGCAGATGCCGGTACGCGAGAATCACGATTCCATAGGCGGCGAGCGAGATCGTGCCGGCGATCGCGCCTTGCCGCAGCGACGCGCGCGAACCGAACACCACGCGCGGGCCGCCGCGCATCGCGCACACCAGCACGAGCTGCGGCACGCTCCACAGCAGATAAACCCACGCGATATAGCCGAGTGCGCTGCCCGACACACGCGAGCCGATGCCGTCGCAGATCGAATACGCGGCGATGAACACGCCCGTGAGCAGTGCGTACGGCACGCCTTCGCCGGAGAACCGGAAGCCGCGCCGCAACGCGAGCGACATGATGCCGAACGACACGAGCGCAATGCCCGCGAAGCCGAACGGCGTCGGTCGCTCGTGCAGCATCGCGAGCGCCAGCACCGATACGAGCAGCGGCGAGATCCCGCGCGCGATCGGGTAGATCTGCCCGAATTCGCCGTTGCGGTATGCACGCGCCAGCGTGAAGCAGTACGCGACCTCGAGCACGGCCGACGCCGCGACATACGGCCACGCGGCGGGCGCTGGCGCGGGCAGCAGTACAACGCCCGCGATGCCGAACGCGAGATACGGCAGCGACATCGTGCCGAGCTGGACGAGACGGTCTTCGCTCACGTGGAGGAATGCATTCCAGATCGCGTGCAAGAGGGCGGAGCACAGCACGAGGCCGATGAACAGGTGATCCATGAATGAGCGAGCGGACGAGGGCGGGCGCCGTCAATTATGTGGGTGCCGGGCGCGCTCGCGCGGAATTGTCGATAATAGAACATTGTTATTCACCGGATGCCGACGATGACCGAAGCCCCCCTCACCCCGCCCGCCGTTCCGCGCCTCACGAGCCTGTCGCATGGCGGCGGCTGCGGCTGCAAGATCGCGCCGGGCGTGCTGTCCGAACTGCTGAAGCGGGCGACGCCGCCCGCGCTGTTCCCGGACCTGCTGGTCGGCACCGAGACCTCCGACGACGCGGCCGTCTACCGGCTGAACGACGAGCAGGCGATCGTCGCGACGACCGACTTCTTCATGCCGATCGTCGACGATCCGTTCGACTTCGGCCGTATCGCTGCCACCAACGCGCTGTCCGACGTCTACGCGATGGGCGGCAAGCCGATTCTCGCGCTCGCGCTGGTCGGGATGCCGATCAACGTGCTGCCGCACGAGACGATCGCGGCCGTGCTGCGCGGTGGCGAATCGGTGTGCGCGGATGCCGGCATTCCGGTCGCGGGCGGCCATTCGATCGATTCGGTCGAGCCGATCTACGGGCTCGCGGCGATTGGCGTCGTGCATCCGTCGCGCGTGAAGCGCAACGCGGCCGCGCGCGCGGGTGACGTGCTCGTGCTCGGCAAGCCGCTCGGCGTCGGCGTGCTGTCGGCCGCGCTGAAGAAGAACCAGCTCGACGACGCGGGCTATGCGCAGATGGTGGCGACGACCACCAAGCTGAACCGGCCGGGCGCCGAACTCGCCGCGCTGCCGGGCGTGCATGCGCTGACCGACGTCACGGGCTTCGGGCTGCTCGGCCATACGCTCGAACTGGCGCGCGGCGCGAAGCTGACCGCACGCGTGCATTACGCATCGCTGCCGTGGCTGGCGGGCGTCGAGGCGTTCGTCGCCGACGGCGTGTTCACCGGCGCATCGGGCCGCAACTGGGCCGCATATGGCGCCGACGTGCGGCTCGCCGACGGGCTGCCGCCCGTCGCGCAGGCGCTGCTGACCGATCCGCAGACGTCCGGCGGCCTGCTGGTCGCGTGCGCGCCGGATGCCGTCGACGACGTGCTCGCGTGCTTCCGCGCCGACGGCTTCGACCGTGCGGCCGTGATCGGCGAGATGGTGGACGGGCCCGCGCGCGTCGACGTCGCCTGACGCGGTTTTTTTCACGCTGGATCGCTGTCGGTCGCTAGAATCGATGCCTTCCCTCGAAGGCATCGACGACCGATGAACGATTTCCTGTTCGGGCCGTGGATCGAGAGCCACGCAAGGCTCGTCGTGGTTTGCATCCAGTCATTCGCATCGACGTCGACTCGTGCGTCGGTCGATCAGATAGTATTCCTGATGTTATTGCGCGGCGCGCATGTCGATCCCGGCCGCGTTTCATGCGAATCCTGGAGCCGCGCACACCGCCCGCCGTTTCGTAGTCGGGTTCCGCATCGCACACGCGCGTTCTATACTCCCTCGCGCAGTCTCCGAGAGCCGTTCTCACCCAACATCACCGAAACAAGGAACGCCGATGCTGACTCGCTCCATCCTTTCCGCAGCTGCATTCTCGCTTGCCGCCTGTGCGACCGCGCCGTCGATTGCGCAGAACAACCAGGGCAACGATGGGGGCAACGCCGCATTCGCCGAGACCGGTGCACAGGGCCGCCCGGTCAAGGTCATGATCATCACGATGTTCGGTCCGGAAGGCCAGGCATGGCTCGACCGGCTCGGCCCGTGGCGCGACATCACCGTGCCCGGCCTGTCGCCCGACTATCCGGCCGTTCACTGCAACAAGCAGGACGTGTGCGTGGTGACGACCGGCATGGGCTACGCGAACGCGTCCGCGACGATCATGGCGCTCACGTTCTCGCAGCGTTTCGACCTGCGCCGCACGTACTTCCTCGTGTCGGGCATCGCGGGCGTCGACCCCGCGCAAGGCACGGTCGGTTCCGCCGCCTGGTCGAAATACCTGGTCGACTTCAGCCTGCAGTGGGAACTCGATGCGCGCGAGATTCCAGCAGGCTGGAATACCGGCTTTCTCGGCATCAATACGAAGAGCCCGAACGACAAGCCGCCGCTCGACTACCGCACCGAAGTATTCCAGCTCAACCCGCAGCTGACCGATGCCGCGTATGCGCTGTCGCGCAACGTCGTGCTCGCCGACAGCGCGCAGGCCCAGGCCGCGCGCGCGAAGTTCACGTATGCGCCGGCGAATCGGCCGCCGACGGTGATCCAGTGCGACACGTCATCGGGCAATACGTGGTTCTCGGGCACGCTGATCGGCGAGCGCGCGCGCCAGTGGACCAAGATCCTCACCGACGGCAAGGGCACCTACTGCATGACCGCGCAGGAAGACAACGCGACGTATGAAGCGCTCAAGCGCGCGGCGAGCGTGAAGCGGGTCGACCTGTCGCGCGTCGCGGTGCTGCGCACGGGTTCCGATTTCGACCGGCCGTATGCAGGGCAGACGAGCGCGGACAATCTGCTGAACTATGCGGACCAGGGTGGTTTCGCCCCGGCGACCGAAAACCTGTACCGCGCGGGCAATCCGCTCGTTCAGGACATCGTCACGCACTGGGGCGAATGGCGCGACGGCGTGCCGCGCCGGTGAGGGGGTAGCGCCGCGCTGGAGTCACTCGATCATTCACGCGTGGCCGGGCTCCGGGCGAGTCGATATCGCCTGGAGCGACCGGATTGGGGCCCGCGGGACCGGCTGCGGAGGATCACGGGCCGGGGCGCGCGAGTTTGAGTTCGATGCGCGTATATTCCGGCCCCAATAGCTGCATGGGCGCAGTCTCACCGTGCTCGTCCGTCATGCCGATGTATTGCGTGGCACTGGTGCTGATCCGGTAGCAGGTATGCGTTAGCAGCCGGTGGTCTTGATTTCGCAAAAGCAAGGTCTGGTTGCGCGTGCGTGCGGTCCAGCGCTCCGTTGTCACGAAACGTGCCGACGTGGGTTCACGACTGTCGCCGCATGAAAAGCGGCTCGAGTCGGGCTCGGGCCCCGGCATTTCGGGTGTCGGTGCATGACTGGCGACACCGGGCGTACCTGCCGAGTTGCAAAGACTCTGACAGCCCGCAGGCGGGCATTTCGGGACGAACTGGACCCAAAGCTGCTTCCTGTCATCGGGATCGAGCTTGCCGTTCCTGCGCGACACGATTCGCTCGTCGATGTAAATGTCGTCGGGCGACATTCCGAGTTGCACGAGAAACGATTTCATCTGCGCACCGCGTTGCCGCGCGAGTTGATTAGGGCGGCTTTCCCAATCGTAGGCCGTCGCGTCGATCGAGACCGCCGCCCCTTCGCGCGTCCATTCCCTGGCGGTCAGGTAGTGTCTGACGACGGAGAGTCTGTCGCTGTTGGCGATTTCGGCCGAATTCAGCGGCAGTTCCATGCTGTCGGTCAACAGGACCTTGCACGCATTGGCCTGTATCGGGAGTGACAGGAGGGCGCCGAATATGACAGAGAGGGCACGTCGCATGAGTTGCTCCGATTCAACGTGCCAGAATGAACCACGCGATGTTGTCTGCATTACCGATCGCCATGCCCGGGTAGCGTTTCGCGAACTGGGCGCTGGCCCGTCGACCGTATGCCGCTGGATGGTCGCCCGCGTCGAAAGTGTCTGCAAAATGCGCGCATTCGTGAACGATGGTCAATTGCTGCGAGGAGAGGTTCCCGGCTGATCGCTCGGGTAGCGAGCAGAACGGGAGATTGATGGCGATTGTATGAGTTGCGGTGTCGGAGCGACAGACATGCGCGACCTCGGCGTCGAGATGTTTCATGTTTGGAAGACATCCTGTTGCGCGGTCGGCATCGGAACCGATGCGGACGAAATTTTCTGGCCCGAGCGTGGCCATCACCCTGGCGAGGGCGTCGAGCCCTGAAGTAAGTCTGCGTCTTGTATCGCTATTTGCCGAGCCGAACCACTCGATCACTCGTGCTTCCGTGGCCGGGTTCCAGAGCATCAGTTCCCTGCGCCGTCGCAGTGTGATCTCGACTGCTTCGTCCCGCAATTCGAGCATCCGTTTCCTGAACGCCGCGTCCGTCATGTTCGGACAGATGGGTGGTCCATCGAGAGATACACCAGGCAGTGGCGATGTTGTCATAGGCACTCTCCATATGGATATCATTTGGAGTGCTGATGCTAAGTGCCTGAAGTAGGACCGAAGGTGTACCAGATTTCGGTCGATGCAACGAATGAGTATTGGGAAGTGTGAATGGAAGGTGGGAAAGACGGCGGGTTCTTGCGGCGAACAAGCAACCTTTCGCTGGCTCAACCGGCGTGATGATCTGGATTGAGCCCGCTGGACATGCAATATACAGCCGATCGACCATCGACTACGATGGCAAGCGCGACCGGCAGACTAATCAGCTCGTGTCAATCGCTGTATCGGGCATGGATGCGACTTGGTCGCTGGATTGACCTTGGATAACGTCACCAATTGTGTCGCTACACTGGTGCAGTGACTACGGCACAAATATGCCGTAGTGGCCGACGCTTCGCCCCGGCGACCGAAAACCTGTACCGCGCGGGCAATCCGCTCGTTCAGGACATCGTCACGCACTGGGGCGAATGGCGCGACGGCGTGCCGCGCCG